>JBEKVC010000034.1:0-19916 GCA_049514395.1 Terriglobia bacterium | reverse complement strand
GAATGCCCATAAGTACGGGCCAAATTCAAATCGAAAATGCTTCGTTTCGCGGATAAATACATACTCGAAAGCAAGTTACAAGGAAATCAAAACTCAATGACCGGACAGTTCTGGCTAGTGGTCAGTTGTCAGTTGCTAGTAGCTGGTTGTCAGTGGCCACTTGTCGTGAACCCAGATCCCGGTAATAGTTGCTGGCACCTAAAGCCCGGCAAATGACAGCGGAGACTTGGCACCGTGTACCTGATGCCTGGCACCTGGCACTTAGCACCTGACACGTTACATGTGGCCATTAGCAGCCACTAACCACTGCCCTTCCGGAGGGCCGCCCATGAATGTCCTGGTTACCGGGGCAAGCGGGTTGATCGGTCAAGCGCTCATTCCAGTCCTCACAACAGGCGGGCATCGCGTGACTTGTTTGGTGAGATTTAAGCCGCGGGGCGGAGAATCCCTGGTGTACTGGAACCCGGCTGCCGGGGATATTGACGCGCCCAAGCTGGAAGGATTCGATGCGGTGGTCCACCTCGCTGGAGAACCCATCACCGGCAGGTGGAATGCCACCAAAAAGACTGCCATCCGTGAGAGCAGAGTCAAAAGCACGCGCCTCCTGTGTGAAACACTGGCGAGGCTTTCGAAACGACCCCGAGTGCTTGTCGCGGCATCAGCCAGTGGTTACTACGGAGACCGCGGCGATGAAGTGTTGAGGGAAGAAAGTGGAGCGGGTTCATCATTTCTCTCTCAGGTATGTCAGGAATGGGAAGCTGCGACAAAGGCAGCCGCAGGGGGTGGCCTTAGAGTTGCCAACCTTAGGTTTGGTTTCGTCCTGAGCCGCGCGGGCGGAGGGTTTGCCAAAATGCTGCCGGCTTTCATGATGGGAGCGGGTGGGAAGATTGGATCGGGAAAGCAATATATGAGCTGGATTGCAATTGACGACCTCCTGCAAATCATCTTATTTGCGACAACCGCCGAGACGCTCAACGGTCCGGTCAACGCGGTGGCTCCAAATCCCGTGACCAATCTGGTATTCACCAAAACGCTTGCCCGCGTCCTCGGACGCCCTGCCATCTTCCCCATGCCAGCCTTCGCCGTTCGCCTTGCTTTCGGCGAAATGGGGGAGGAACTACTCCTGGCCAGCGCTCGCATCGAACCTGCGCGACTACTGAGCGCAGGGTATCAATTCCGCTTTCCGGAACTTGAGGGCGCGCTGCGACATTTGCTGGGCAGGGGGTAATTGTGTGCTCCCGGCGTGTATACTGGTTATCATGAAGATCAAAGTACTTTTTTTTGGTGTTACGCGAGACCTGACGGGGCTTCAACAAGAGCAACCGGAGATTCCCGAGGGTCTGAACCTGGACGGCCTGTGGGGCCGTTACGCAGCCCGCTTTCCTCACTTGAAAGAGCTCTCGCAGGTGCTCTTGTTGGCCGTGAACCAAGAGATCGCGGAGGGAACAAGAGCCCTGAAGGATGGAGATGAAGTGGCGTTCCTGCCTCCGGTTAGTGGCGGCTCGAGCCGGGACTACTATTTGCTTACCCGCTTTCCCATTCCCACCGCGGATTTGGTGCGCCAACAGAAAGCATCTGAGGATGGCGCGGTGGTGGTCTTCGAGGGTGTGGTGCGGAACAATTCGCGTGGGCGCAGAACTCTTCACCTCGAGTACGAGGCGTACGAGCCGATGGCCATGCGCAAAATGGAGGAGATCGGCGGGGAAGCGAGGCGAAAATTTGAAATTGACCACATCGGCATGATTCACAGACTGGGACGGCTCGAAATTGGTGAGACCAGTGTGGCGATTATCGTCACTGCGGCTCACCGGCGCGCCGCCTTTGGCGCTTGCCAATTGGCGATCGACCGGCTGAAGGAAATCGTGCCCATCTGGAAGAAGGAGTATTTTGAGGACGGGTCCCTCTGGGCGGAGGGTGAGGGTCAGAGGCACGTACTGATCAACGCCGAGAAGTGAAAACGAATCTCGCGCTCGCTCATGATTCCTCAGCGCCGGGCGTGCCGCCCTAAAGGGCGGCGCTACACTACCCGAGACAAGGGGCTGATGGAACGAAGTCCTTACTCAGACATGACAATGGAAAGTTGCCTGAATACCGCAATCGAAGTTGCCCGCGAGGCGGGCGGCTTGCTCCTACAACATTTCCGGCAGCCTCTCGAGATCACGTACAAGCGGCGCTCCGACCTGGTGACCGAGGCGGACCGGAGATCGGAAACTTTGATCGTGGAACGGCTGCGAAGCCACTTCCCCGACCACGCCATAGTGGCGGAAGAAGGTGGCGGCCAAGAAACGGGATCTGATTACTGCTGGTACGTCGATCCGCTCGACGGGACAACCAATTTCGCCCACGGTTTTCCTGTCTTCAGCGTTACGCTGGGTGTGGCCTACCGTGGTGAAGTAGTGGCCGGGGTGGTGTATGACCCTACTCGCGACGAACTCTTTACGGCTGAGCGCGGGGCCGGGGCTTTTCTGAATAGCCAGCGCCTCCACGTTTCGAACAATGGGGATCTGGCGGAATGCCTGGTGGCAACGGGTTTCCCACCCTTCGCAACGAATCACGATTTGAACGTCGAGTTTTATTTCCGTTTCACTCAGCTTACGCACGGTATTCGGCGCGCCGGCTCAGCGGCTCTGGATCTCTGCTCCGTGGCGGCTGGCCGCTTCGATGGGTTTTGGGAGTTGAAACTCAACCCGTGGGACAAAGCCGCCGGCACGTTGCTGGTAGCGGAAGCAGGCGGCCTGGTCACCGGCATTACCGGCAAACCGTTCAATCTGCTCGGTGACGATATCTTCGCATCGAACGGTCTGGTTCACGATCAAATGCTCCGCGTGTTCAGCGAGATCCTGGAACAGCGGGGAGGCAGCGGAGTTGGGCGCTAACAGCCTTTCGTAATTGCGGTGACGTTTTCGGATTGAAGTCATGCGGAAACAGCCCTCTCCCTTGGGGAGAGGGTGGCGATCCCGCAGTCGCGGGAGAGCCGGGTGAGGGGTTACTATGCCGTGTTCGCCCATCTCATCCCCCTTCACCGTGCAAGCGACCCCTCACCCGTCCCGCTCCGGCTGGTGAAAGCGCCGGTAGCGGGGCACCCTCTCCCCAAGGGAGAGGGCAAGGACCCAATTCGCTGCCATTCAGAATTTCAAGAGGTTCAAATTGGCTGGACTCCTAAGACCGGGGCGGTTCCCCAGGCGCAGGGGGCTGATTACACTTTCTCTGAGCGGCCGCGAAAACCCTCGCGTCGCTTCTGCCTTTTCGCCTGACCCTGAGATTACGGAAACCGAGGTGTGGTTGAGCCGCCTTAGCCCTGCCCACGATGGGCTGAAGATCGTGCAACTGACCGACCTTCATCACAGTCTTTTCACTCCCCTGGAAGAAATCCAACGCGCCATCCATATGGCCAATCACTTGCGGCCGGATGTGGTTGCGCTTACGGGCGACTACGTCACGCTTTCGCCTGCCTACATCTGGCCGGTAGCGAGAGCGCTTGGGAGACTGCGCGCCCGTTTGGGAGTGTTCGCTATTTTGGGCAACCACGATTTTCAGGTGGACCCGGAGGAGATTACGCGCGCGCTTCGCGCCCAACGCATCCGCGTGCTCCGAAACTCCCACTGCGCTTTGCGGTCTCGTTCCGGCAACCTGTGGGTGGTGGGTGTGGACGATCTTTGGTGGGAAGCAGCAGATATTCGCGCCGCTATGCGTTCTGTCCCTGCGCGCGACCCCAAAGTTCTTCTCTGCCATAACCCGCTTGGCATACGCTTGGCAGCGGCGCACGGGATTGACCTGATGCTATCGGGCCATACCCATGGCGGACAGGTTCGCCTTCCCATGGTCGGCTCAGTTTATGGGCGGTCGAAGTTGGGCAAGCGCTTTGTGGAAGGCTGGAATCGGCTCGACGGAACACAAATCTACGTAAGCCGGGGTATCGGCAAAGTCCTTGTCCCGCTTCGCTTCGGCTGCCCGCCGGAGATTACTTGCCTGCGCCTACGGCGATTCTCCTGATGTGCTCTCTCCCGAGGCTCCGGTCTGTGTGACTCTGCTCAGGAGGTTCTTATGAAGAGGGTGTGGCGTTTCACCGTGTTGGTGATGTGTTTGGTCTTCTGGGTCGTATCAGGAATGACTGCGGCGCCGGAAGCCCGCAAGGTGGTTGTTGACACGGATCCCGGGACCGACGATGCGTTGGCGATTCTGCTCGCGCTAAACTCGCCGGAACTCGACGTAAAAGCCCTCACGGTGGTGGCGGGAAACGTGGTTGTCGAGCAGGGTCTCGAGAACGCGCTCAAGCTCGTTTCGTTGGCCGGAAGATGCGACGTGCTTGTGGCCAGGGGCGCTTCGCACCCTCTGGTCCAGAAACTGGTCACTGCCGAGTTCTTTCACGGGGCCAACGGGCTGGGCAATGTCGAACTCCCTGCGCCCGCCTGCCAGGCCGATACAAGCTTCGCTCCCGACCTCATCATTAAGCTCATTCACCAATACCCTCACGAAATTACGCTCGTCCCGGTGGGGCCGCTGACGAACATCGCCTTGGCGCTGCGGAAAGATCCCTCCATCGTTCCGCTCGTGAAGGAAGTCGTCCTGATGGGAGGTGCAATCTCGGGAGGCAATGCGACCGCAGCGGCGGAGGCCAACATCCACAATGATCCGGAAGCAGCGCGCGGAGTGTTCGAGGCCGGCTGGCCGCTAACGATGGTGGGCCTCAATGTGACTGAGAAGACACTGTTCACGCGGGCTGACCTGAATCGGCTGGCCAGAACACGGGGGCGCGAGAACGACTTCGCGGTCGGCGTACTGAGTTTCATGCTCGACTTGGCGAGCAAGCTGGGCGCCGATGGGACGCCCATGCACGACCCGCTGGCCGTGGGTGCGGTGATCGAGCGCAGCCTGATTACCACGCAGGACATGCGGGTCGAAGTCGAGACGCGGGGTGAGTTCACGCGGGGCGAAACGGTGGCGAGCCGGCACAATGCCTCCGACCACAAGGTCTTGCGCGGCGAACGCTATGTCATCGATGGCGTCGAGACAGTGCACCCTAACGTCCACGTCGCTGTGGAATCGGACTCCAAGCGGTTCATTGAGCTCTTCATTTCGCGCCTCGCAGGAAAATAATGATGAGCAGTGAAAAGACTCCGGGTTATCCCGAGGCGGTGCGAGCTGTGAAATACATCGCGGCTCGATGGCCTGCAGCCCCACGGGTGGGAATCGTGCTCGGCTCAGGTTTGGGCGAAGTCGTGCGAGGTCTACGGAGGGTGCGAAGAATCCCCTTTGCGTCTATTCCGGGATTCCCCCGGCCCTCTGTTGCAGGTCACGGCGGCGCGTTGCATCTCGGTTTCTGGGGGGAGGTGCCGGTGGCGGTCCTTGCCGGGCGCGTTCACCTCTACGAAGGTTATGGGCCCGGGGAGGTTGTTTTCCCTGTTAGGGTACTGGCACTGGCTGGCATTCGCTCTTTCACCGCCACGTGCGCCGCCGGCGGCATTGCGCCGCGCGCCAAGCCCGGCAGTTTGATGGTTTTTTCCGACCATCTCAACTTTCAAGGAGCAAATCCGCAGGCCGGATTTCACGACCAACGTTGGGGTGAAAGATTTGTAGACATGACCCAGGCCTATGATCCAAGTTTACGGCTCTGCACCCTGAAGGCCGCCCGTGCCATGCGGCTGAAGTGCTTCGAGGGCGTTTATGCTTCGCTCCTGGGCCCGACCTATGAGACGCCGGCGGAGATCCGTGCCCTAAGAACACTTGGCGCCGACGCTGTGGGCATGTCCACCGTGCCGGAAGTTATCGCCGTGCATCAGATGGGCGTGCGCGCGCTGGCAGTGGCCATAATCACGAACCGCGCCGCCGGGCTCAGCCGAAACCCCCTGAGCCACGAAGAAGTGCTGGAAACCGGCCAAGCCGCCTCAAAGGACTTGGCGCGCCTCATCGACGCCGTCATGCCGGCCCTAGCGCAGAAAGGTGGATGAGTCTGCGATCATCGCTTGGCCGAAGTTGGTTGGAATTGCCGATTCTCGATTGATCCCGCCGAGGCGGGGCTGATTGACAGGGGAGGAAGCTGCCACACCATTTTTTCAACCCGAACTCGAAAGTTGGCAGCCGCGGTTCGAGCCGAATCACTCGATTCGGGGCCCTTTTGACGCAGATGCCGGAGGAACAAAATGGTGCGGGGCCGGGCGTAGGGGCATCCGCCGCGGCGGACGCTGTGCCCCTACAAGATGCACATCGCACCCACGCTAACTTCCGAATTCGGGTTCAATCGACAATCGGCAATCAGCCCGCCGCGGCGGGTCAATGAAAACCCGGTCTTTGGTTGTGGCCGTGCCGCGCTGTTAATGCTTGCCCGGGAGCTTCAGCTTGCTGGCTTCTTCCTTCTGGTTGATTTTTCTCTGGGCCGCATTGCGGACGACGTCCGCAACATTCCGATTAAGGACCAGCCACTTCAAATCGGGGTCGTTGATGCGGCGGAGCAGCGGGAGGCCCACGTCGATGGGTGTTCGAGGGTTGTTGACCAGCGCCCGGACCACCGCATAGCTCTTCATGAACTTGCGGCTCAGGACGATGCGCCGCAGGACTTCCTCGCTGACGTCTTTCCTGGAGGCGAAGTTTTCGACTTCGTGGTCCGAGAGTTTGGGTGATTGCAAAACGGCGCGCGCCACCAGTTTGTTGGGATCGCGGACCAGGATCATCCGCTCCTCCTGGCTCCCGATGAGAGCGGCCTTGATCTTCTGGACAGCGGACATGCGGCGGATTCTCTGCAGGACCGTTGCTCTCTTCTGCGGTCCCTCCTCACGGCTTGAATCTCCATCTTCGTCGGCGGACTGAAGGGGGGCAAGGGCTTCGGAAGATTCGCTGGATTCAGCCTCTGCGAAAAGGGCCGCAGTGTCCTCGATCCACTCACGAAGCTGGCCGGGCAGGCTTGGGTTTCGGAGGAGAGCGTCCCCCAATTCCTTGCGGCCGGGCACAAGGTTATAAGCCACAAATTCCAGCACTGCGACGGGAGTGGAGGGGTTTGAGAGCTCTTGCTGAAGTTCCTCCGGGGGCCAGGATTCCAAGGTGTGAAAAGCGCTATTCCGGCTTTCTTCGTCCCCGTCGACGGCGAGGAGCACGAGGATTTCAATCTTCTCCTGCAAGGAAACAGGCAGTTCGCCGCGGCACGCCTTGCGGCGCACCACTTCGGGGATAGCTCCTCCGCGAATTGTCTCGACCAGTCGCTCGGAAATAGTCTATCTCTCGGGGGCGGCGTTTTTCAGATCGTCGCGCGTAAGATGAATCGACTTCACCTCGCCGCGCCGTCCCAGGGGTTTCAGGGTCTCTCCGTTCAGAGTCAGAACGACGCCCTGAGCGTTTCCGATGGTGACATCAAAGGAGTCGAGCGCCTTCAGGTTTTCGACCTCGTTGGCGTTCAGCACTTTTTGCAGCACGGTCTTCCCATCGGCGTCAACAGCCACCCAGACACGCTCGGCCGCGGCCACTTGCAGGACCAAATCAGTGTGGGCCGCAACCGCGCTGGTAGCCTCAGAGGTCACACTCTGATTTGGTGGGTTCGCCTTGGCACCCGGAGAAGGCGGACCGCCCTGAAGTGTTCCGGGGACAGTTGCGGCGCCCGCGGTGGGTGAGGCGGAAGTAGGCGATAGCGACGGGTTGTTTTCCGGCTGGACTGGTGTAGAGGGTTGTACGGGTGCGGCGGTAGGGGGCGGGTTCGTGCCGGGTGCGGTAGTGCTCGGCGCAGTGACCATCGGCGTGCTGCTTTGCTGTTCCATGACTCGGCGCGAGTGACGGAAAAGCGCATAACCACTGGCCAGCAGCACACCCGCCATCAGGAGGGCGATGATCCGAGTCCGTGAGGCAGCGCCGTTCGGCCGTGCCCGGTTCGCCGTAATGCGGCGGATGTCAACTTCTGGCTTGTGCTGGCCTGCAAGCTGGCAATCCGCCAAGACGCGTTCCTCGTCCAAACCCAGGTATCGCGCATAGGTCCGTACGAAGCTGCGGGTGAAAATTCCTCCGGGGAGTTTTGAGAGTTCCTCGTTCTCGATGGCCTGGAGAAAGCGAATGCTGATCTTCGTGGCGGTAGATATCTCCTCCAGAGATACGCCTCGCATTTCGCGTTCCCGCCGTAGATACTCACCGAATCCTGCCATCGGAATGGTTTCTTCGCTTCGGCTCACCAAGATTTCACCTAGTTTATCTTATTGGGCCTCTTGAAGGGTGTCAATTGTTTTGGGAGGGTCAAGAAAACCGCACCAGAAGATGACGCTGAATGAACGGTACTTGTGTACCATTGAGCTTGATAAGGGTGCCCTAATAATCTAAGAGTGGCATAAGACGAGATTGGAAGCCTAGGGATACCTATGGGTCCGCAGGAAGAGGTCGCCGAACTCAAGCGCCAAGTCGATCGCCTTTCCCTCTTCCATGAGGTCGGCAAGGCCCTTTTTTCTACCCTCGACCTGCAGAAAATCCTCCAGACCATCATGGAGAAGATCAGTGAGCTGCTGCAGCCCGACACTTGGTCCCTGTTGATGGTGGATGAGAAGGCGCAGGAATTGTATTTCGAGATTGCCATGGGACGTGGCGCTGAGACGCTGAAGGACGTTCGCCTCAAGCTGGGAGAAGGCGTCGCAGGATGGGTAGCCAAGCATGAAGAGTCCGTGTTAGTGGAAGACGTCCAGAGCGACATTCGCTTCAGCCCCAGAATCGGTGAATTCACCCAGTCCAATATCCATTCCGTGCTCTGCGTCCCTATTAAAGGCCGCGAACAGGTTCTGGGCGTTATTGAGCTCGTGAACTGCTTTGGGAAGCAGCGTTTTTCGGACGAGCATATACCCATTTTAGAGAGCCTCGCCGACTACGCAGCCATTGCACTCGAAAATGCACGGTACGTGCAACGCATCCACGAACTCACCATTTTAGATGACTGCACCGCCCTCTATAACGCCAGGCACCTCAGATTCGTTCTGGATGCGGAAATCTACCGCTCCACCCGTTACGGTCACGAGTTCTCCGTGATCTTCTTTGACCTCGATCACTTCAAGCAGGTCAACGACGTTCATGGCCATCTCGTGGGCTCGAAGCTCCTTTGGATGATCGGCGATCTCATCAAGAGTAACCTGCGATTGATTGATTATGCGTTTCGTTATGGCGGCGACGAATTCGTGATCATCCTGCCCCAGACCACCAAAGAAAACGCTCTGATCGTCTTGCGCCGCCTCAAGGACCTGCTTAATTCGAAGGTCTTCTTCCGGGAGGAGAATCTTAACATCAAGGTGACCGCCAGCTTCGGCGTGGCCGGATTCCCCGCCGATGGCCGCACCCACAGGGAAATCCTGCGCATGGCTGACGAGGCCATGTACCTGGTCAAGAAAACCACCCGCGACAGCATCGCCCTCGCGGGCGAAGGCATCCGGCCGTATTAGTCATTCGTCGAAAAGCGCGGTGAGGCTAATTCTGAATTGTGAATTCTGAACTTTGGATTCTGAATTGAAGTTTAAATTGCTTCCTTCCTCCCTTCCTCGCTGCCTTCTGCTTCTGGGGAGCCGCCCCCACAAGTCGGGGCGCTGCCTTGTCAGGGGCCTGGAACTCATCTTCTACCTCCTGACTTTCGCATTACCTTCAACCCCCTTTCCTTTCAACAACATTCCCGCCTTAAAAGCGTGTCTCCTTTGCTATCTACAAGACTCCAGGTTGGTTCACGGGCTGCGCAAGATTCACCCTCTGTTTTAGTGCAAATCCCCGCTTCGGTCCTTCATTCTTGCGAGTTTCTTTACCCCACGTCCTACAACTCTTGGTCCGCGTGGAACAAGAGGGTTCTCTGCGTGTTGCCTCGTAGCCGGCGCGTGGTCGGCGATGGGTCAGCGGGTTGGGGCCGCATGGAAGGAAACTGTTCCCAAAGGGCTAAGCGAAAAGCAGAAGGCAGAAATCAGAAAGTAGAAGACAGAAGGCAGTGACCTGAAGTAAGGATACGGCATGAAGGCTGAAAGCTGACCCGCCGTGGTGGGACCTCTGCGACTTGCAACCATCTGCATCTTCTGTCAGGATGAGTTTTCAACATGCGTTGGGAAATCTGCCCTGTCGACGGGGACGCGGTCGCTCGCCTGTCCCGCGAATTGAACGTTCCGAATATCATCGCCCGGCTGTTGGTGCTGCGGGGAGTCACCGATGCCGAGTCAGCCCAGCGATTCCTGAATCCTGCTCTTAATCAGCTTCACGACCCCTTCTTGCTGGCAGACATGAAGCCTGCCGTGGCGCGCTTGCGTCGTGCGTTGGAGCAGGGAGAGAAGATCCTGATTTACGGTGACTACGACGTGGACGGAACCATGGCGGTGGTGATCCTGCTGATCGCGCTGCGGGGACTTGGTGGACAGGTTGAGGCCTTCATCCCACATCGCCTGAGCGATGGATACGGGATGCGCGTGCCGGCGGTTGAGGAGGCGGCGGCGAAAGGCTTCCGGGTGGTGATCAGCGTGGACACCGGCATCCGGGAGCACGAAGCGCTGGCGCGGGCGCGCGAATTGGGGCTCGACTGCATCGTCACGGACCACCACCTGCCGGACGGGCATTTGCCCCCCGCTTGCGCCATCCTGAACCCGCACCGCTCGGAGTGCGACTATCCTGAAAAGGTACTTGCGGGGGTGGGTGTAGCCTTCAAGCTGGTGCAGGCTTTGCTGGGCGAGAGACTCTCAGGTCGCACTCTGGAGTCTTACTTGAAGGTTGTGGCGATTGGGACCATTGCCGATGTCGTGCCCTTGGTGGGGGAGAATCGCGTCATTGCGCGCTTCGGCCTGGAGGGATTGCGCCAACCCTCACAGGCTGGCTTGCAGGCGTTACTCGAGGTCTCCGGGCTCGAAGGCCGCAAGATTTCGGCGGGGGACGTGGGGTTCCGCATTGCGCCCCGTCTGAATGCGGCGGGCCGCATGGAGAATGCGCGAGATGTGATTGACCTGTTCACGTGCTCCGATCCGCAGAAGACGCGTGAGATTGCCGGCCGCCTGGAGAAACTCAACCGCGAGCGGCAACGGGTTGAAGACGGGATTTTGCGTGAGATTGAAGCAATCATGGAGCGCCACCCTGATAAAAGGGAGCGCTACTCCCTCGTGCTGGCTGGCGAAGGATGGCACCGGGGGGTGATTGGGATCGTGGCCCAGCGCGTCGTGGAGCGGTACCACCGCCCCACCCTGGTGATAGGCGTAGGGGATGGATTGGGGGTAGGTTCCGGGCGCTCGATTAGGGCACTTCACCTCCTCGACGCCCTGAGCGCCATGCAGGACTTGTTTGAACGCTTTGGCGGCCACGCCATGGCGGCGGGTTTTGCCTTGCCCTCGGCCAGAATCGCAGAGTTGGAAACGCGCTTCGAGCGATACGCCCGTGCCGTGCTGAAGCCGCATGATCTCGATCCGATCCTGCGCGTGGACGCCGAGGTGAGCGGGGCTGAAATCGACTGGACTCTATTTGAGGCGCTCGAGACGCTGGCCCCCTTTGGCTGCGGCAATCCCACCCCCGTCCTGGCGGCGCGGGATCTTCGCCTCCTGCTGGGGCCTCGAATCCTACAGGAAAAGCATCTAAAGCTAAGAGTGGCCTGCGGGCCGAGGGCGTTTGACGCCATAGGGTGGGGAATGGCTGAGCGAGGCGCCACACTCGCCCCCGGACAATCGCTCGACATGGCTTTCACCCTGGACCAGAATGTGTTCCAAGATGTGAGGAGGCTGCAACTGGTGGTTAGTGAGATACGGAGTTGAAGCTCGGGGGAAGGAGGCCGCAAGCAAAGCGCTCTGGAGTGCGGTCCCGCATGGCGGGACCGCCTTCTCCCACTCCGCGGGCCAGCTCGCTGGCCGTGCCCTGGAGCGCGGTACTTGACAGGTGAGGCGCGAGCAAGCTCGCAGGAGAAAAGCGGCAGCAAGCTGCCGCACTCCAAAGTCTCTTCTTGGGATCTGCGGAAATGACCGGCATAGGACAACGACAAACTCGGCACAAGGACCTGATTACTTGGGTGGTGGGTGGCGCATTGACGGTCGCTACTCTGGTGATCAGTGTGGCTTACTGGGTCGCGACCACCCACAAAGAGAAACCGGTGGTATTGCCCCAGAGTGTCCCCATCGATGTTCATCAACAGCTTTCCGGGTACACATTCACGCGCTCGGACGAGGGCCGGCGTGTTTTCACCGTTCATGCGGCTCGCACGGTGTCCTTCAAGCAGGGAGGAGCAACGGTCCTTGAAGACGTGTTGGTGGAGTTGTTCGGCCGAACCGGAAAGCGCCGCGACATCATGCGCACCCAAAGATGTGAATACAACGGCCAAAATGGAGACCTTTTCAGCTCCGGGCCTGTCCACATTGAACTGAATGCCGAAGCTGATAAAGCGCCGGCTGCGGGTTTGAAAGGAAGGCAGACAGTCTATCTGGAGACTTCGAAGGTGTCTTACCGACACGAGGGTTCGCTGGTAACGAGCGACCAAGAGGTGCGCTTTCGCATCGGACCGGCTACCGGAACCTCCCAGGGAATGGTTTACGCAACGAGGGATGGTTCGTTGGAGCTTGAGAAAGGCGTGGTGGTGCAGTTACAACCACACATCGGCCATGCCTCGGATCCCCCCCTGCAGCTCACAGCCAGCCGCCTTCGCTATGACAAGCTAAGCAGGCAGGTAATTCTTTGGGGTCCAGTCCAGGTAACACAAGGGGAGCGCAAAGTTTCTGCTGACAGCGGCAAGGTGTTTCTGAATGAAGCAAATCGGGTCACTCGGGGGGATATGGAAGGCAGCGTTAAGGCTTCGGAATCTTCCCCGGATAGGCTGGTCGAACTCTCGGCTGATCGCGCTCAGGGCGACTTCGACCCGGCATCAGGGGCACTGCGTCATCTCTCAGCCCAAGGGAATGTGGCGGGGCTATCCCAGGAAAAAGGGAGCACCAGTCGCCTCGTGGCGGAAAGGGTCGAACTCAGTCTTGCCGGCATTCCCGCAAAGCTTCAAAGCGGGGATGCATCGGATAACGTACAACTCAGGGTTGAATCTTCATCTTCCCTGGGCCAGGTTGTTGCGGAAGCAAAGCGGCCGACGACGGAGAAGAAGGTGCTCACCGCAGCAGAATTGAAGTTCAATTTTCGGCCGGAGGGGAAGAGTCTTAAGGATGCCCAGACCGTCGGCCCTGGCCGACTTGTGGTAGACCCTATCGATCCCAAGGTGGGCCAGCGCATCATAACTGCCGGACAGTTCCTGATGGCCTTCAATGCGCAGAGCAACCTCGAGACGCTTCGCGGCCGCCAACCGACCCATATTGTTTTCCAGCCACCAAGGAGCGCACCTCCCGGCAGTGTCGCCCAAGAAAGCACGGCTGATCAGTTATTGGCCACATTTGACGAGGTAACACACGCCCTGAAGGAGGTCAGACAATCAGGGAATTACACGTTCCGCGACGCCGACCGCAATGCCAGTGCGCAGGATTCAGTTTACGTGGCTGCAGCGCAGGGTGTGACTCTGACAGGGCGTCCCCAGGTATGGGATGCAGAGAGCAGGGCGAGGTGCGAGCGTCTCTACTTTGACCTTCGCAATGACACCGCAGAAGGAACCGGCAAGGTGCAGAGTACTCACTTGGGAACTGGGGATAAGATGCCGGACGGTCAAGCTCCCGACCCCACAAATGTCTTGGCGGACCGCATGGTAGCCCAGCGGCGCAGCCAATTGGTGCACTACGAGGGGAGTGTGCGTGCCTGGCGGGGCGCGGACGTAGTGGAATCGTCCAGCCTGGACGTTTACAGGATGGCGAAACGCTTGAGCTCCGGCTCTCAGGTGCTGACTTCCCATCTCCAACCGGCTTCCTATGCGGCGGGGGTGGCGCCATCCTCTGAAACGCCCCGGCGCGAAACGCGGCCCCTTACGGTTCGTGCCGATTTCCTGGAGTATTTCGACGAGGGCAGCAAAGCGAGCTACCGTGGTCACGTGAAGTTGCAGACGGAGGCGACGACCATGGAAGCCGACAAAATGGACATTTATTTCTCCCAACTTGGGACAAATCAAGAGTCCGAGGTGGAGCGCGCGATGGCTGAAGGGCACGTCGTGGTCGTCCAGCCGGGAAGGCGGGCTACAGGCGAGCACGGCGAGTACTCCGCTGACCCAGGAAAGATCGTCCTGACGGGCGGCCCTCCCAGCATCTATGATGTGGAAAAGGGCTTCACGACAGGCCAACGTTTGACACTGTTTGTCCACGATGATAGGCTTCTTGTGGACGGAGGTGGTGGGTCACCCTCTTTATCGAAGCACCGCGTCGCGCCATGAGCGACCATGCAGATTCTCTCCACAGTCGAGTTGACGAAATCGTATAAGGGACGTAAAGTCGTTGATGATATCAGCCTTAGGATTGCTCAGGGAGAGGTGGTGGGGCTTCTGGGGCCAAATGGAGCAGGCAAGACCACAACCTTCTACATCATTGTCGGCCTCACCAGCCCAGATTCAGGCCGGGTCCTCCTCGACGGAGTGAACATCACGGACTTTCCGATGTACGTTCGGGCGAGAAACGGAATCAGCTACCTTCCCCAAGAGCCCTCCATATTTAGAAAACTTACTGTGGAAGAGAATATCATGGCGGTGCTTGAGACCTTGCCGCTCACCCCTCACCAGCGTCGTGAGCGACTGGAAGAGTTGATCGAGGATCTGGGCTTGCAGCAGGTCAGGCGAAGCGAAGGGTATATGCTCTCGGGAGGGGAGCGGAGACGTGTGGAGATCGCGAGGTCTCTGGTGATTTCGCCCTCCTTCATTCTTCTGGACGAGCCGTTCTCGGGCATCGACCCGCTCACAGTTCAGGATATACAGAAAATCATCGTGCGCCTGAAAGGCGCCGGTATTGGCGTGTTGGTGACGGACCACAATGTGCCCTATACTTTGCAGGTGACGGATCGGGCCTACATCATTAATAATGGGAGGATATTCCGTGCAGGTTCGCCGGAAGAATTGGGCAATGACGCCGAGGTGAAAAGAGTTTACCTGGGCGACAATTTCCGGTTGACAATGTAGTTGTATAGCGCCAGTCCCTAGCCGCTATACCCGGGTTGTTGAATCCTATGGGCGGTGGACCCTCTCCAAGAATCGGGCTGAACCTCAAGGTGGCGCAGAAGCAGATTTTGACGCCGGGCCTTGTGCAGATGGTCAGCGTTCTTGCGCTCAATAAGCTCGAGTTGCGGGAGATGATTAACCGGGAGATGGTTGCCAACCCTGTTTTGGAAGAGGTCCCGGAGGACGTTCCGACCATCGATGAAGTCGACAAGAAGACGGAAAGTGCTAACAAAGCTTCACCCTCTTCGGAGCACGTGGCCCGAAACGGCGACCATCAGGATTCGTTTGAGGAGATCGATTTCGGGTCGTTTTTCGACGACTACCTTGACCCCGGATTTAGATCTCCTGAATCCGAGGTTGTCGAGAGACCTTCTTTCGAGAATTTTCTCTCCCAACCCACCTCTTTGTCTGCTCACTTGGAGTGGCAATTGAGCCTTTCCGTGTGTTCGGATTCCGTCCGTGAGGCAGGCGATTCCATCATCGGCAATTTGAATGAAGACGGCTACGTTACAGCTCCACTGGAAGAGATTGCGCAAACCGGCGGGCACTCGTTGGAAGATGTTCAGGAAGCCTTGGGGTTGATTCAGGTTTTCGATCCGGTGGGGGTGGCAGCCCGGGACGTGCGTGAGTGCCTTTTGATCCAACTGCACACGCTTGCCCCTGACAACACGTTGGCGCAACAGATCGTTTCGGGATACCTCAAGCAGCTCCAGAACAAGCAGTACCGGGAGATCGCCCGGGCCCTCGACCGTCCCGTAAAAACCGTCGAGCGCTGCGTGGAGCTTATCCGCAAGCTGGATCCGCGGCCCGGCCAGCGTTACAACAACGCGCAGGCGCGGCTCATCGAACCCGACGTGGCGTTTGTGAAATCAGGAGACAGTTATCAGGTGGTCGTAAACGAGGACGGCCTTCCCCAATTGCGACTCAGCCACCATTACCGCCGCCTGCTGGGAGAGGACAGCACGACGCGGGAGGTGCGCAATTACGTCAAAGAGCGGTTCACCTCGGCCATTCAACTCATCAAGAACATCGAGCAGCGCAAACAGACGATCGTCAAGGTCTGTGAGACGATTATTCGCCGACAGACTGAATTCCTGGACAGAGGAATTGATTACCTTCGCCCCATGATGATTAAGGAGGTTGCAGAGGAAGTGGGTGTTCACCCTTCCACCGTCAGCCGTGCCGTCGCCAACAAGTATGCTTACACCCCGCAAGGTGTCTACGAATTGCGCTATTTCTTCTCGGAAGCGGTGCAAGGACCCTCGGGAGCGGCGACTTCCTTGATCAACCTCAAGCGCCTCGTCAAGAAAATGATCGAGGAAGAGGATCCCGCCAGGCCTCTTACCGACGAGCAAATTACGCAGCAGTTGCAGAAGGTCGGCTATTGCGTAACCCGCCGGACAGTGGCCAAGTACCGCGAGGACATGCGGATTCCCAGTACCCACCAACGCAGGGTAAAAGCTTGAAGAATTCCGCCGCTCGCTTCTTCCTCCCTTCAAGTCTCGAGGAGGTCCACTCATGAACGTTGACTTTACCGGACGACAGATGGAGATCGGCAACGACTTGCGTCAGTACACCCAGGGAAGGCTGCGAAAGATTACCCGCCTGCTGGGCGATGCCTATGAGATGCACGTTATCCTGGCGGCGGAAAAGCACCGCCGCGTCGCAGAAGTCACCCTGAAATTTCGCGATCACACCCTAGTGGGCGTCGAAGAGTCGGGCGACCCCCGGATTTCCCTAAACGGGGCCCTGGACAAGCTGGAACGCCAGGCAGTCCGCCTGCTGGAGAGAACGCGCACTCGCAAGCGCCGTCCCAAGCCTGCCACCACGGTCGTCTTGAACATTCTGGGCCTGGAGCGCATCGACCACGAAGAACGCCGCACCATCGAGGCCGAGCGAGTTCCGATCAAGCCTATGAGCATCGAAGAAGCGATCTCCGCTCTCGACCAGTCGCGCGCCGGCGCTGTGGTATTTCGAAATCCCGAGACCGAGCGTGTCAACGTCATTTACCACCGGCCAGATGGCAACCTGGGATTGATCGAACCCGAACCCTGAAAAGGCGGAAAACAGAAGGCAGAAAGCAGAAGGTAGTGGGCGAGAAATACACTGAAAGCCAGGAATGCAGGCCATCACCTTGCTAGAGGGGACGACAAACCACCGGCGGAGCTAGCAACGCAACATCCTGGTCACCGCCTTCTGCTTTCTGCCTTCTGCTTTCTGCTTTTCTATGACTGCTACCGCCAAAAAGCGTCGGAAACACTTCGTTCTGATCACGGGGATGAGCGGGTCCGGCAAGGGGTCAGTTCTCAAGGCCTTCGAGGACCTCGGTTATCACTGCGTAGACAACCTGCCCATTGATTTAATCGCCCGCTTTTCGGAAACGAGTCAGCGAGGGGGGAGCAAGATACAGCTTGCGGCCGTGGTGGTGGACATTCGAGAAGGTGCGGCGCTCGGGCAACTCCCCGCCCTCTATCAAGACCTCAGAAACCGCCACTTGAATTTGTCACTGGTGTTCCTGGAGGCCTCCGACAAGGCTTTGATCCGTCGCTTCGAGGAGACCCGCCGGCCTCACCCCTTGGGGCGCGAGTTGCCAGTGCGCGAGGGAATCCGGCTGGAACGCAAACTGCTGAAGCCCATACGCCAACTGGCTGATGTCACAATTGATACCACCCGGATGAACGTTTATGAACTGCGAGAACTCATCCAGAGGCAATTCGGCGGATTGTCGGCACGCCGAGCCCTCCTGGTTTCCGTGGTTTCGTTTGGATTTCGTTCCGGCGTACCTGCCGATGCGAACCTGGTTTTCGACGCGCGTTTTCTCCCCAACCCAAACTATATCCCGAGGCTGAAGAGCAAAACGGGGCGAGACGCGGTTGTCCAACGCTATATGGATTCTTCTCCACACACCCAGGAGTTCATGAAGCATTTGATGGATCTGCTTATCTACCTTCTTCCCAATTACGTGCAGGAAGGCAAGAGCTACCTTACCATTGCGATTGGTTGCACGGGTGGGCGTCACCGCTCGGTCGCCATCGCGGAGAAGGTGGGCCACGCCCTGGCCGGTGCGGGGTATAAGACCAGAGTTTCGCATCGCGATATCGGGAATGAGTGAGGGTCCACCACATATTATCCTTCCGCTTATATAGCGACTTTGGCCCCGACTCGGGTTTCGGCCTGCAACCTCTGCCCAATCTGACACGTCAATATAGGTGACTGCTGGTTCCGCCAGGGCTCGGGATCGGCGAAACATAGGTGGAAGTTGACCGTGGAACCAGACAGTAGTGACCCGTCGCAGATCGATCAAAGCGGGGGGTCAAGGAGGATGACAATGCGCAACGCAAAACTACTTCTTGCGCCAATCATGCTGGCGATCGCGGTCCAAGTAACCTTTGCTGAAAAACACAACATCACCCCTGCACAGATTACGGCGGAAATTCAGGACAAGCTTTACCACGCCCAGGTGTTCAAGCACGGCGACGTTCAGGTGAGCTTTGAAAACGGCGTTGCCACACTCACCGGGACACTGGATAGCCTGGGTGTGAAGATGGATGCTGAACACGCCGCCCGCAAGGTGGACGATGTCACCAGCGTCGTCGACAACATCAACGTTCACGCCGAGGACGTAACCCCTCGCCAGATCGGTGAGCAGGCGCGGAAAGATATCGTTACATACTACGCGTATACCATTTTCGATAACATCACCTTGGACGTCGAGGGTGAGCGGCTGGCTGTGAATGGCCAAGTCACACAACCCTTCAAAAAGCAAGACATTGGCAATTTCCTTGCCCACGTCAAGGGGGTGGCGGAACTCGATAACAACCTGGAAGTCCTCCCAACTTCTGAATACGACGACAGCTTGCGCCAAGCCATCGCGCGAGCTATTTACAACGACCCGTTTTTCATTCATTACGGCAACCAAGCTCTTCCGCCTATCCACATCATCGTGAAGAACGGTAATGTGACCCTCGAAGGCGTGGTCGCCTCGGAGATGGATCGCACCAAGGCAGAGATGGACGCGCGGTTGGCGGCCACTTATTTCAATCTGACTAACAACCTGCGAATCGAAAGCAAGTAGCATCGCGTGGCTCATCGCCGCAACCAAACACGCATTGTAGGGCCGAACGGCGTTCGGCCCTCGGGCGAGCGCCGCTCGCCCCTACATAACGCGCAAAATCTTTGCGCGCCGACGAGAGATTCGGGATGACTAGCACCACGTGCCCGGCACTGCTCCCCTGGCGTCGATGGAATCTCAACTCCAGGGAGGGGGCCAGAGGCGATAGGCTACACATATGGCCTATAAAGAAGGGCGCGAGCCACCCAGTGTAGCATAATGATACACATATGCGATTTCCAGCATATCCCTCGGGATAGTTCTAACCAATTGAAAAGCATTGGGATAATCTGCCGCGCAGGCAGAACACTGCAAAAAGAATGCGACGCACCGGAAAAATGGAAATCTCGCCCCCTGGCGGCTACAAACCAGACTGTTGGAATCCGCCACGTGCCCCACGAACCCTGTCCGCAGTGAGCTAATGGTCGATTTCCACGATACTATCGGCAGGAATGCTGTAGGAATCAGAGCGAAGCATGACGCGCTTGTACTCGGGTGGGGCTCCGCTCGGGAGATAGAAAACAACGGCGAGATTGGGGTGGACAGCGAGATACTTCCGGCTACGCTCGACCCCCATCACGAAAAAGCCGGCCGAACGCCCGTCGGTATCCGTACCGGTGGGCGCCAACACCGCCGTGGAGAGCATATTCTCAACCGGCCAACCAGTGTGCGGATCCATAATATGGCAATAGTTCTTGCCACCGATCTTCAAAAACTTCTCGTAACTCCCCGAGGTGGAAAGCGAATAGTTCTGGAGGTGGAAGACATCCCCAGCCTTGTGTGCGTCATAGG
>JBEKVC010000033.1:0-20614 GCA_049514395.1 Terriglobia bacterium | reverse complement strand
CGTGGGCCACGATCACCCCAGCCAGGGCGAAGAGGCCGAGCGAGAAGAGGACAAACTGCTTCGTGAACATCCAGCCCAAGTACTTGTCCAGGCGTTCCAGCACCCGGTCGGGATCAAAGGCCGAAAAATAGATATAAAGCAGGCTGGCGTGGTTCACGCGCTCACGACGCTCGTCGCGGATCTTTTCCAGGATGCAGAGATTTTTTTGCGCAGCACCGCGCTCCCAGAAGTTGGGATCCACGCCGTCCAGGTACTCGATCACGTCCTGTTCGCTCAGGTTCTGGTCCGGGTAGCGTTCGTTGAGCGCCTGCGCCACTTCGCCCGGAGTACGAGCGCCATCGCACAGCGAGAGCAGCTCCCAATCCAGCTCGCCCAGGCGATTGAAGGAGTCCGTCTCAGGGACTTTGACCACGAAGCTGGTTTCCCCGGCAAACGTCTGCTTGCCGACCTTCAGGTCGGTGCGCAGCTTGGGGTGCCGAAGGCCCTTCGCCACCACACCCGAGAGTTGAATGCTGGTGGGACCGAAACGCATGGGGAACTCAGTCGAGAGTCAATAGTGGAAGGTCTAACGGTGCAGCCCTTGGCCGCAACCAAAAGCAGATTCTTCTCCCGCAGGGCGGGATCAGAATGACATGTCGATTCCCTTTCTCAGCAAGCTGCTAAGGTGCTCACTTCGGACTTTCGACCCTTGACACGATGGCCGAGCGCCGCTCGGCCCTACCGGAGCACGCCAAGGTGCTCACTTTGGACTTTCGACCCTTGGCGGTAGATCCTGCCCTCTCATAGGCGCTACTGTCCAAATCACTCGCACTGCCATTCCCGGCCGCAGGTTTTCCAGATGTGGTCCCGTCAACTCTGCCGTGAGGTCATAGCTGGCGCTGGCAGCATCCACGGTAGGGCTGACCAATTTCACATGCGCGTTGTACTCGCGCGACTTGTCATCCGCCAGTACCACTTTCAACGGATACCCGGCTGTGGGCCGTGGGCCTGCCGACTCCGGCAGTAGAAACCGGACCTGGAGTGGGTAAAGCTCGCTTAAGCGAAAGCAAAGGTCATTTTTGATCAAGTTCTGTCCAGCGCGGATAGCCCGCCGGACAATGTATCCGTTGAAGGGGGCCGCAATTCGAGTCTTTTCCAGCTCGATCTCCAACTCCCGAACTGCCGTTTTCTTTTGCTCGATGGCAGCCTTCCAGCTATCCAGGTCGAAGCCTGCACCGGTGGATTGAAACTCGGCTTCCTCGAGCGCCGCTTGGCTGCTCAAACCGAACTTGCGCAACTCCTGCTGCCGTCGATAGGCAGCATCCTTGGCCTTTTTCTCAGCTTCCTGGTACTTGAAGTTATTCTCAGCCACCCTCTGGTCCAGGCGAGCTTTTTCCAAACTGGCAAGCAGCTCGCGGTCGTCCAGGCGGGCGAGCACCGCTCCTTTTTTCACCCAACTATCCTGGTCATAGAAGAGCTCTTGCACAATCCCGTCGCGCTGGGCGAGCAAATCCACAGAGTGTTCGACCGACAATACACTTGGAATCTCCAGAGTGTCCGCAGCCGGCAGGGAAGGCGGCTGGGCCGGAGCTTGAGTGACACTGGGCTGCGGCGCTGCCGCAGGGGTCGCTTTTTGTTGAGACTGGTTCGCGCACCCGGGAACACCCAGAACAGCAGCCAGGATTCCGAACAGGACCCAATTCGATCGTTTCATTGCTTCAGCCTCGCGGTAGTCGAAAAGTCGAGAAGTCGAGGAGTCGAGAGTTTGACCACTCACCTGCATCCGACTTTCCGACTCTTGGCCGCCGGAGAAATCGAAGATCGGGGATTTCACTTCTCGACTCCTCGACTCTCGACTTCTCGACTTCTTACGGCAGCAACGCCCAGGCCTTCCGCCATGCCCATTGCGTGGGGGCGCGCAGCAGCATGTAGCCCACCGGATACCACCCGCTGTGAAACCAGCCTCCCGCGCTGGTAATCTTCGCCTGACCTGCCATGCCATCGCGGGCTCTGACATCAGGATTGGGGAACAGGGCACGTGTTACGAAGAACTGCTCTCCCTCGGCGGAAATAGTCTGGGGGGAGACATGGTCTACCGTTCCCCGGATCGTTAGGGTGGGAAAGGCATTCAATTTGAGGGCCACGGGCGCGCCAGTCCGAATCAGAGATATATCGGTTTCCGGAACGTTCATTTCGACCGCCAAGTGGTCCTGATCCACGAGCTCACAGAAGGCGTCGCCCACCTTGAGCAGTTTCCCAATTTTTTCTTCCACCTTGGGAGTCACGATGACGCCACTGATAGAGGCCCGGAGGCGCGCCTTATCGACTTTTTCCTGATAGAGAGTGACCTCTGCCTGGTGGAGGTCCATGTTTAGCCGGGCCTGGCCGGCGCCGGCCCAATCCCTCTTTTCCTCCGCCTCGGCAAGCTGGCGGTGGGCAAGCGCGAGGTCGGTCAAGGCCCGTTCCAGGCGGATTCTGTCATCGCTGTCGTCCAGTCGGGCCAACTCGTCTCCAGCGCTTACTCTTTGCCCTTCTCGGACAGGTACCCGCTGGACAACGCCACTGACCTCGGCGCTCACAATGCGGCGCTCGGCGGGGACTACGGTGGCGTTCGTCTGGATTCGGTACTTCCAGGGCACTACGATCAAAAGCAGCGCAGCTATCCCGGCCTTCGATGCAATCTCAAGCCAGCGGCTGGCTGTGATCCCCTCCAGTTTGCGCTTGCTCTTGAGCACGGGCTGCCAAATGCTCAGCAGCGGCACTTCCTGGTACAGCCGGGCATTGCGGATGGCCACGGTGATCTGGCTGGCAAGGATAGCGAGAACCTCCAGATGGCTTTCCGCTAGGAATTCTGCGGTGTTGCTCAGGAGGGCCAGCACGCCCACGGTCCCCTGGTCATCGCGCAGAGGCATGGCGTAGAAGCCGCTTAGTCCCTGCTCTTCCAGGTAGCGCACCAGCGCCGCGTTCGCTCCCTCCGGCTCAACTTTCCACCCCTCTTCAGCCTGGTCAGCCGAGACCGCCTCCGATTGCTCAGCCACCCAGGCCAGCAGTTCACGCAACTGCTCCATTTCAGGGGTCCGAGGCACCTCGCCTTCACCGGACACAGCACCCAGTATAAAGCGGTGGCGGTCATACAAACCGATGACGCACTGATCGAAGGGAACGACGGTGGAGGCCTCGTGAACCACCGTGGTGAGGACATGATCGAGATTGAGCGTGGAGGTTATTTCCTTGCTGATGGCGAGGAGGGCGTCCAGGGTGTGAACCTTTCGCTCCGCCTGCAACAGATTGGCATTGTTCAGGGCGTTGGAGGCCTGCTCGCACATGTTGGTGAGGTAAAACAGGTCATCCTCATCAAACGGCTTTCCATCTGATCGGTTGACGATTTCCACGACCCCCAACACCCGCTCTTCCTTCAGAAGAGGCGCGCACATCAGCGATTGGATTTGATACTCCTCGCTTGCCTTTACGCGGGCCTCAAGTCCCGGCTCATCCTGGGCGCTTGAGACCAGGCGGGCTTGGCCTGTTTGGGCCACGCCCCCAGCCAAGCCCTCCCCAATTTGAAGGCGGCTACCCTTGTGGGTGGTCGGATCCTCGCCCGCTTGCTGCGCGCAAAGCAGCTCGTTCGTTTCGGAATCCACCAGCCAGAAGTTGCAGGCCAGGGCACCGAGGTTCCCTTGGATCTTCTGGGCCATAATGGGCAGTAGATCCTCAAGCTCCAGCGTAGAAGTGAAGGTGCTCGCCACATCGTAGAGCGCGGTCAATCGTTCAATCGTCTCCAGGTTCGACCACTTTTCCTGCTCGACGGCGCGCAAAGCGTCCAGAACCCGGCCCGCCAACCGGCAGGCTTCTTCAACGAAGCCTGCGTCATTGGCGGTGAAATCTCCCGTGCGCTTGTTCAATACCTCCAGGACGCCGGCCACGTCTTTGGAGGTCGGGATGGGTGCGTACAAGGCCGTTGCCACGCGCTCCCGGTCGTCCTCCGCAAGGTGGGGGAACATCTCCGGCTCGATTTCCTCCTCGTGGAGCCGCCGCGCGCGTGATTTTGCCAGCATCTCGGCCAGAATACCTTCGCTCGCTTGCCCCGGAGCAAACTCCAGCCGAAGTCCGGCCTCGAACCAGCGAGAGCGACAGAGCAATTCCCCACTGCTCTCCTGACGTAGCCAAACCATCGCCGCACGGGCCTCCAGATTTCGGCCAACATGCGTGGCAAGCGTCTTCGCAAAACTGTCAATGCTGTTGCAGGAGTGAAATCCAACCGATAGTTCAAAAAGGGAGGACAACTGCTCCATAAAAAATGTTGCCGAGGGCGTTACCCCTGCGGCAAGGGCTAGTGAGCCAATACAGGAAGAACGTCCAAATGAATCGACTGGGAGGCTACTAAAAACCGTCGGGCGAGTCAAGCGATGTGTTTCGGCGATGTGGTTCGGCCACGTTTTCTCACCTACAGCCTTGATTTGCTCAACAAGTCGGCGTAGTCTCAGGTGACGGTGTAAATTTCATGCCACGTTTTGAAAGCAGGGCATCAGCCGCGAGGAATCCGTGACCATTAATATCAGAACAGTTGATCGGGTGACCATTCTTGACCTCAACGGCCCCTTTAAGGCAGGCGAAGCTGAGCAAGCCTTTCGAAACTCCGTCGGCGAGGTGCTCTCCGCCGGCGTCACCAATCTTGCCGTAAACCTTGCGGGCGTGTCTTTTCTCGATAGCTCCGGCGTCGGCGCACTGGTTCGCATTTTTTCGGCCCTGAAAGAAAAAGGGGGTGAATTCAGACTCTTTGGGGCTCCAAAACAGGCCGCTTCAACCCTCAGGATGGTTCGTCTGGACAAAGTCCTCGGACTGGCGGAAGATGAGACCGCTGCCCTCGCGAGTTTTTAGCGAGAGGCTGAAAAAAGTCATCTTCCTGTCATTCTGGGCGAAGAAAACAGGGGGCAGAAGGCAGGAAACAGAAGGCAGTGGCCAGTAAGCAGTGGGGAGAAGGAAGAAAGCAATTCAATTTTGCCCCTGCCTGTATACCCAACATCGCCCTCTGACATCGACTCGAACTTGCGATTTCGGGTTGAAACAGAAGGCGCTTGAACTTCTGCACTCTTGGGGGAAGAGCCGCTTCATTATCCCTAAGCATCATTCCCTATTCGAGCGATTTGTGGAAGCGCAGGACGCTGATCGCCAGCAGGAGAATTGCAAAACTCGCAAGGGCGGCGACCTCCGGCCAGAGCACGTCAAAACCAGCCCCTTTCAAGTAGACACTGCGCAGAAGCACCATGATGTGGGTCAGTGGGTTGGCGTAACATATCTTCTGAAGCAGAGGTGGCATGCTGGCGATGGGAGTGCCGAAGCCGGACAGTGTAATCATCGGCATGATGAAGAAGAAGGAAGCGATCATCGCTTGCTGCTGGGTCTTGGAGACCGTCGAAAGAAACAGCCCCAAGCCTAGACCCGCGAGGATGAAGGTCACCAGCCCGACCGCCAGCACACCCAGGTTTCCGCGGAAGGGCACCCCGAACCAAAATGTTCCCACCAGGGCAATGAGTGTGGCGTCTACGCAGCCGACCAGGAAGAAGGGAACGGTCTTTCCCAGGATGAATTCCCAGCGGCGAATGGGTGTGACCATGACCTGCTCGAGCGTGCCGATCTCGCGCTCACGCACCACCGCGAAGGCGGTGAGCATCATGACCAGGATCATCAGGACGTTGCCGATGACCCCGGGAACGAAATACCACTGGCTTTCCAGCCCTTCGTTGAACCAGGGCCGAATCTCAAGGTCCACTTGCGGCAGCGACGACACCTGTTGCGGGGCCGTCCGCTGCATCCGGTCGAGTTGGTAGTCACGGCTAAACTCGGCGCCAATCTGGTTGAGATAGCCCAGCGCCACCAGGGCGGTGTTGGAGTTGGAACAATCCACCAGCACCTGCACTGTAGCCCCTTGGCCGTTGCGCAGGCGCTGGGCGAAGCCGGAATCGATTTCCATGGCCGCCAGGAAATCGCCGCGGTCAAGGCCTTGGCGGAGGTCTGCGCGCTGAGCGGCATATTCGCTCAGGTGAAAATAACGGCTGGCGGAAAAGTGCGCCACCAACTCGCGGCTCTCCTGCGTATTGTCCAAATCGAGCACGGACAGCGCCACGTTTTTTACATCCAACGTGGCCGCGTAACCGAACACCAGCATTTGAATGACCGGCGGGCCAAAGAGCAGCCAGCGCATGCGCGGGTCCCGCAGCGTCTGGATGAATTCCTTCTTGACCATGTGGCCGATGCGTCGGAGTGAGGAGACAAATTTCATTCCAGCCTCTTTTGAAACGCGCGTGTGGCCATTATGATCAGCAGGGCGGCAATAATCCCTAAGGCCACGATGTCTCCTGCCAAAAGCCGCACCGCCGTGCCCTTGAGAAAAACACTGCGCAGGATGGAAACGTAATAACGCGCCGGCACGATGCGCGTGATCCACTGCACGAAGACGGGCATCTGATCGATGGGAAAGATAAAACCGGAAAGAAGAAATGCGGGCAACAGCGTCACCAGCAGGGCCAACTGGCTGGCCCCGAGTTGTGACTTGGCCGTGACCGAGAAAAAATAGCCCAGTGACAACACCCCAATCAGGAACAGCGCCGAGCAAGCAAACAGCACCGTCCAGCTTCCCCGGAAGGGAACGCCAAACCACCAGACCGCCGCACCGGCGCAAAGCGCTGTATCCATCATCCCGATGACAAAATAGGGAAACAGCTTTCCGGTCTGAATTTCCAGCTTGCGCACGGGTGTGGCGATGAGCTGTTCCATGGTGCCGCGCTCCCACTCCCGCGCGATGGTGAGCGAGGTCAGGAATGCGCCCACTACGGCCATCACCATGGCCACAACGCCGGGCACAATATTGGCCATGCTTTCCAAGTCTTCATTGAACCATGTTCGTGGCTGGAAGGTGACGTTGGGGGATACAGGCGGCAGGCCGTGGCGCTGCTGCCATTCGATCTGTATGTCTTGGGAGTAGGCTTGGATGATGCTCAGCGCGTAGCCCATACCAATGCTGGCGGTGTTGCTGTCGCTGGCATCGAGCAACGCTTGCACGGGGGCCTGCCCGCGTGCGTGGAGTTCTTCCGAAAATTGCGGCGGCACCACTACGGCCACCGTACAGGCGCTCCGGTCAATCTGCTGGACGACGTCGTGATAGTTATCCGCCACATGTACAATCGTGAAATAGTCAGTGGCCTGGAAATGCTTCAGCAGGTCTTGACTGGTTTGTGTCGCGTCGCGGTCGTACACGCAGAGGGGAATGTGCTTGATGTCCAGATTCACACCGTAACCGTAAATGACAAGCTGCACCAGCGGCATGGCGAAGATGATCAGGAGGCTGCGCGGATCTCGCCAGATCTGGATGACTTCCTTGCGCATCATGGCCAGGATGCGGCGCAGGCTCATGCGGCTCTCCCCGGTTTGGATTCATGCGCGGCGGTCAGGGCGACGAAGACGTCCTCGAGGCTGGGTGGAATCTGCTCCAGCCGGCCGACGCGGACCTGCCCGGCCTCCAGGGCCGCGCGGATTCCGGGCATGGCAGCCTGGGCGTCGGCGACGACGGCATGCAGACCGTTTCCAAAGACCGCCGCGTCAAGCACGCCCGGCGCTTGGGCCAGCGCTTCGAGGCCCGGCCCCAGCGGTTCGCATTCCACCAGCAGGAGCTGGCCTTTCATGGATCGAGTCTTCAGTTCTGTGGGCGTGCCCATGGCCACAATGCGCCCGCGATCGATCAGCACCAGGCGATTGCAGTATTCGGCCTCGTCCATGTAGTGTGTGGTGACGAACACCGTGATGCCCTCGCCCACCATCTGTTGGATCAATTCCCAAAATTGCCGGCGCGAGACGGGATCGACGCCCGAAGTCGGCTCGTCAAGAAAGACGATGGGGGGACGGTGCAGCACCGCGCACCCCAGCGCCAACCGCTGTTTCCAGCCGACGGCCAGGGCGCGCGTGGGGGTTTGCTCGCGGCCTTCGAGTCCCGCCATGCGCAGCGCCCAGGCCAAACGCTCCGGAAGAACCTTGGTGGGAACACTGTACAACCCGGCAAAAAAGCGCAGATTCTCAATAACTTTCAAATCGTTGTAGAGGGAAAATTTCTGCGACATGTAGCCAATCTGCTGGCGCACCGCTTCAGGCTCCTGGGCGACGTCAACCCCCGCCACCCGCGCGCGCCCGGAAGTGGGCAGGAGCAGGCCGCAGAGAATACGGATGGTTGTGGATTTGCCCGCGCCGTTGGGGCCCAGGAAGCCGAAGATCTCGCCACGGTGCGCCTGGAAGCTGATTCGGTCCACTGCGACAAAGGTTCCGAAGCGCTTGGTCAGGTCTTCGACCACCACGGAGGGCTTGCTTCCATTCATAGAGGTTTCGTTCCCCCGGCAGCTTCTGGCGCGCTCTCGACCGCCGATACAAACAAGTCCTCAATGGTCGCCGCTACGGGCTGGATGGAATCGTAAACGACGCTCGCGGATTCCAGCCGCGCGCGCAAATCCGCCAGCCGGCGAGCGGCTTCGTCCACAAACAGGTGAACGCGGTCGCCCACCAGCAAGGCACTGCGCACGCCGGGGGCGCCCGCCAACGCCGCGCGCACCTGCCCCGGCTGCGCCGCGTGCACCGCCAGAATCTCGCCGGGAAATCTCTTCTTCAGCTCCGCCGGCCGATCACAGAAAAGCATCCGTCCGCGATAGAGGAGCCCCACGCGATGGCAGCGCTCCGCTTCGTCGAGGTACGACGTGGAAGTGAGAATGGCCACGCCCTCGGCCACCAGTGAATAGAGAATGCGCCAGAAATCCCGCCGTGACACGGGATCGACTCCGTTGGTCGGCTCGTCGAGGAGGATCACCTTCGGCGTATGAATCAGCGCACAGACCAAGCCAAGCTTTTGCTTCATCCCGCCGGAAAGATTTCCGGCAAGCCGACCCCGGAAATCACTGAGGCCTGCGGCCGCCAGCAATTCTTGGGAGCGCCGCTCGCGCTGCTTGCGACCGACTCCAAATAAATCCGCGTAAAACCGGAGGTTTTCGTCTGCCGTGAGATCTTCGTAGAGGCCAAATCGCTGCGACATGTAGCTCAGGAGCGACTTGGCGCCTTCCGGGTCGCGCACCACGTCGCAGCCGGCAACTTTCGCCGAGCCCGAATCCGCGCTCATCACCCCCGCCAACATCCGCAGCGCGGTGGTTTTACCGGCGCCGTCCGGCCCGACCAGTCCGAAGATTTCTCCTGCGTACACTTCAAAGCTGAGCCCGTCGACAGCGCGCACTTCACCGAATTGCTTGGTCAGCGAGGAAACGATGATGGCAGGAGGGGTGCTCATGGCGCACTCACTACTTCAGTTTGATAATGGCGTCTGCCGGCATTCCGGGCTTCAGCTCCCGGTTGGGATTCTCCACGTCCACTTTGACCCGGTAGACCAGCGTGACACGCTCTTTCTCCGTCTGCACGCTCTTGGGAGTGAATTCCGCCTCCGAAGAGACGAATGAAATCCGGCCGTGATAAATCTTGTCAGGATAAGTATCGGTCCGCACATCAACCACCTGCCCCCAGTGCACTTTGCCGAGATCCGTCTCGGGCACATATACCCGGACCCACAGATGGTCCAGGTCGGCGAGGGTCACGACCGGCGTACCGGGTGAGACGACCTCTCCCAACTCCGCTTGCCGCACCAGCACCACTCCGTTGAAGGGCGCGTGCAGCACCGTGTACGTCAGCCGGATGCGGGACATTCGCAGGTTCTGGTCTGCTTGGTGAACATTGGAGTGCTCGACGGCAAGTTCTTCCTTGCGCGTTCCTTCCACGAGTTCGTTGTAGATTTGCTGCGCACGCTCATAAGTAGCCTCGGCGCGGGTGACATTGGTGGCGGCCAAGTCGCGCGTCTGTCCCGGGATTTCGTCCTTTTCGTAAAGCGCCTGGTAACGCGCGAAATCCTTCTTCTTCTGCTCGAGGTCTGCCTGAGCATCGAGCATCGCGAGTTTGGCGGCCTCGATGTCTTGCGTCCGGCTGCCCGCCAGACCGAGGGCGAGTTGCCGGTTGCGCACGCGAATAGCAGATTCGTCCTCCGCCACCTGTTGCCGGTAGTCATCGTTATCGAGCCGCGCCAGCAAGTCGCCGGATTTCAGCGCCATGCCTTCCTCCACCGGCAGAGCGATGATGCGGCCGGGCACCTTGAAGCTGACCAGGCTCTCGTGCGCCTCAACGTTGCCGGAGAGCTTGAGCACGTTTTCCACGGCGGGCTTGCGGAACCACTGGGGATAGAAGTAAACCACGGCGCCGCCAATCGCCAATAACAGCAGGAGCGGAATCACGCGTTTCATAGCTTTTTTACCTCTTCCTAATAAACTTCACCCCGCGGCCGGCTCAGGGCTCGGCGAGGTATGTTTGGTAAATCTTTTCGGTTCCCCCCAGCGAGCGCACGAGGGCCATGACAGAGTCGGCGTGCCGCGCCAAGGCCATGATGCGGTCATCCTGCGCGCTGGCCAAGCTGGCCTGCGCGGTCACCACCTCGATGTTGTCCGTCACGCCGTTGCGGAAACGGTCTTGCGCCAGGCTCAGCTCGCGTTCTGCCAGATGGAGGGCTGCCTCGGTGACGGTCACTTGATTCTCGGTGGATTCCAGGTCCAGCACCGCCTTGCGCAGCTCCTGCTCGATCTCGCGATTGAGGTCGTCAATCTGCGCGTTCAGGCGTTTCAACTGGCTTTGGAGTTCCGTCTTCTCTCCGGCGCGGTCCCGGTCAAACAAGGTGACCGTGAGCGTTCCCTGAATCTCGCCGGTTCCCGCCATGGAGCCGAACCCGCGCCCAATCGCTCCATAATCGCCGTTAACCGACAGGGTGGGGAGATAGCGCGCCCGCGAGGCCTTGAGCTGCTCGACAATTGAATCTCGTTGCTTGAAAAGCGCGGCGTAGTCGGATCGCGCCTCGAGGGCGCTGTGCAGCGCCTGGTCTGCGTCGGTTGATTCCACGTGATGGAATTTCAAGGGCTCGGCCAAGTCCAGCGGGGCGCCGGGGCTCAATCCGAGGAAGTGGGCAAGGACGAGCAGGGAAGTCTGATAAGTGTTGCGCGCCACCAGCAGGTTCTGCTGGTCCCGCGCCAGTTGCACTTGGGCGCGAACCACGTCCACAGCGGTTGCCAGTCCCTGGGCGTGTTGATCGCGCGCCAATTTCTCCAGGGTTTGCGAAGTCGTCACGCGACTTTCCGCCGCCGCCGCTTCGGCGGCGGAAGCCTGGGCGTCAAGATAAAGCCCTGCGGCCTGGCGGATCACCAAATCGCGCGCGTCCTGATAGTCGAGCTTGGCGGCCTCCTCTTGCTTTTCGCTTGCCTTCCAGTTGTGGTAGGAGTGGCGGTCAATCAAGGATTGGCTCGCCGAGAGGCGGAAATCATAATGCGCGAACGGACCGACCACGGTAGGAACCTCGGGAAAGGAAATTCCCATGGCGCCCAAATCGATATTCTCGCGGTTGGCTAACGCGTCCCCGTTGACGTGTGGTAGCAAGGAAGCCCGCCGCCGCTCGCGCGTGCCTTCCAATTCCTCCACTTGCGCACTCGCCACGCGCACGCTGAGGTTCTGCTTCAGCGCCAAGCTAATCGCTTCCCTCAGCGTCAGCCGCCGCAGAGCGGTCTGTTGCGCATCTACGGGCGCTCCGCCCGCCAACGACAACGCCACCAACAATGTGACCCACCTTGCTCTCGACCGCATGGACCTTCTCCTTTGCCGCGCCGCCTCGCTCACCTCGAGGCTTTCAAACCGGTTTCTTCCGCAGGCTGTTCAATACGAACTCCAGGTGCGCCTTCCCGTAGGCGTCAAGGTCGAGCCGGTGCCGCTCCCCGTGAAGCAATCTCCAGACGATAGCTAGAACTCCCGGCGCCGCCAGAAGCTGGGGGAATTCCACGGCCGCGCTTTTCCGGAATTCGCCCGAGGTGATCCCCTGCAAGAGCGCCTGGCGCACCGCCTTCATCCCCGGGGCAATAATCTCGCGATGGTAGATCTCGGAAAGTTGAGGAAACCTGCCGCTTTCGGCGATCAGCAGGCGCAAGATGGAGCGAACCTTTTCATTTCGCACCACTTGGCCATACATGCGCGACAGCAGCTCGCGCAGCAACTGCTCCCCCGTCCCCTGGAAGCTTCCTGCTATGGCGTCAAACCTCTTTTGCACCAGACTCCGCACCACCGCTCGGAAGAGTTGCGCCTTGTCCCGGAAATAGAGATAGATCGTCCCCTTGGCGATTCCGGCCTGCCGGGCGACATCGTCGATGCGGGCGGCCTCGTACCCATGGGCAGCGAAGACTTCGAAGGCGGCCGCCAGGATTTCCTCCTGGCGATGCAGCTTCAGATCCCGCCGGCGCGGAGAGGACTTGGCAGCCTTCACTCGTCCATAATTCATTCCCCTCATGGCTCTCTCCACAAAATGACTGAACAGTCAGTCATTATTCAACGACGGAAAGATAGCCGTAATGAAACGCATTGTCAACTCATTTTTACCAAGCTCGAGTCTCTTGGACGTTCAATAAAGGCGGAGTGTAATTTTCCTACTGCGGCGGGAAAACAAGCGGAAGCTCTCATTCCCGTCGCGCGAACGCAGAGGCCTGGGTCCGCGCGACGGAGGCATCTGCTACGCCTTCGGTGCGGCCGCGGGAGGCGCAGAGTGACCACAGCCCGCGCGCATGCCAGCTCGGAACTTGTCCCGTTCCTCCGGGGTCATTTGTTCCCAGCGCTGAATCAGGCCCATTCGCGAGGCTCCTGGATAGCCGGGCCGGCCACGGAAACCGCTGAAGAGGATCTTGCTCAGCACCAAGAGGCCCAAAGCCTGCCAGAAACTGATGGCATGCAGACCGAAGATGGCCGGCACCAGCCAGTTCCATAGCCACATGACCACGAAGCTGAATATCGTTGCCGCCAGTGTACCGAACAACAAAACTTTAAGTCCTCGCAAAATCCAATGTCTTTTCATCGTTTTTACCCTCACGCTTTCTTGAATTCTTCGTAAATGGCCCGCAAGCGCTGCCGCAGGTGGAGCACGGCGTAGTGCTTTCGGGAGAGCAAGGTGTTCACGCTCAGGCCTGTCGCCGCTGCCAAGTCGTTGAAACTCCGGCCCTCGAGTTCGTGAGCGACAAACACCTCGCGCTGTTCTTCCGGAAGCTCGTCCAAAGCAGCCTCGATCTCATCGATCAGAACCTCGCGAGCGTAGGCTGCTTCTGGACCGGCGTCGGGCGAGGGGAGCAGGTCTTCCCACGGGAACAACTCTCCCTCTTCTTCTCCCGCATTGCTTCTTGCCGCCTCCGGCCGCCGCTTGCGAAATCGGTCGATGATGCGATTTCTCGCCACCCGGAACAGCCATGCGCCCACTTGCTCCACGGGTTTCATTAACCGGTAAGCTTGTACGAGTTCATAAAAGACCTCTTGCAGAATGTCTTCTGCCTCGCTTTCGTCCATAACGCGCTGGCGAATGAAGTTGCGCAGGCGGGTTTGCTCCCGCTCGATGGTCTCCGCGATGCGGTAGTTTTGCTCGTCGGTCATGATTTTGATGCTCAGCGCGTCCTGCATCCAGTAGTGTAGACGAAATATCGATGCAAATATTTTAGGGCATTCTCGGCGCCGGAGCACTTTGTAGGCGTTAGTTATCCGGATTAAATTTCAGGGTAGGGCCAGCACGCGACGAGACGCGCTCTTCAGCGCTATAATGTGGCTTTTCCAATTCAGTGATTGATCGGAAATTGCAGCGCCTACTACGAAGCCGAGGGCCCAAGCATGGTCTTCAGCGGGGAGGGAATCGTGAGGCGTCTACTCAGTTTGATCGCATTACTCTTTTTGGCCGGGGCCGCAGTTGACGCGCAAGAGGCGAAGAAGCCTCTGACCATCGAGTTGGTCACCCACCCGCAAGGGCTAATCACGATGGGCCTCTCCCGCTTGGAATGGCGTCCGGGGGGCAAGGAGATCAGCTATCTCAAGCGCCAGGGCTCCGGCAAGGGTGCTACCCTCACCCTTTATCTCTATGACATTGCGGGCGGCAAGGAGCGAGTTCTAGTCGGACCTCCCAACGACACCCCTGAAGGCGAGAAGCTCGACCTCTCTTCTTACCAGTGGTCGCCGGGCGGCGACGCGCTGCTACTCCAGGGTGAAAAGGGTATCTGGCTTTACAACCTGGCGACGGGCCAGATGAAATCCCTTGTTAAGGACGCTGTGCCGGTGGAGGACGCGACATTTTCTCCTACGGGCGAGCGTGTGGCATTTGTGGAGCAGAACAACCTCTTCGCCCTCGACCTCAGGACGGGACTTCGTGAAAAGCTCACGGACGACGGCAACGAAAACGTGATGAACGGCAAACTCGATTGGGTTTACGAAGAGGAACTTGCCAATCGTGCCACCGGTCGGGCGTACGAGTGGTCGCCGGATGGGAAGAAGATTGCCTACCTTCGCCTCGACGACGCCCCCGTGCCTCGATACCCGCTGACGCATTACTTGTCCAACCACGTGGAACTTAGCGAGGAGCGGTTCCCTCAGTCGGGTGATCCGAATCCCATTCCTTCTCTCCATGTCGTTTCCGTGGAAGGCAGCGAGCACCAGAGCTGGACGTCGGCCGTGGCGAAATCCGTCGAATACTTCGGCCCCTGGTTTTCCTGGACGCCTGACTCGAAGGCAGTCGCCTTCCTCACCCTCGACCGCGCCCAGGACGAGTTAAACGTCCATCTCTGGGATGCTGCCGCAGGCAGCGATTGCCTTCTGCTCACAGAAAAGGATGCGTACTGGATCAATTCGCTCGAGCCGCCGCGCTTCCTCGCCGACAACCAGCGGTTCCTCTGGCTCTCGGAGCGAGACGGCTGGTTGCACCTCTATCTCTATGGCCTCGACGGGAAGCTTCAGAAGCAGCTTACCCACGGCAACTGGATGATCGATCGTCCCTTTTTCCAAGACCTTCCCATCATCGGCTTGGATGAAAAGGGCGGCTGGGCCTACTTCGCGGCCACTAACCCGGACCCACGCGAGCGCCAGCTCTACCGCGTGAGGCTGGATGGCAGCGGTTTGGAGCGCCTCTCGCAGCAGCCCGGGGTCCACGAGCTGGACCTCTCGCCGGATGGCCAGTTTCTGCTCGACCACTTTTCCTCACTCCAGGACCCGCCGGAAACCCGGCTGCTCAAGGCGAATGGGTCGGTCCTCGCCACGCTGAGCAAGCAGACACCCCATCTCGATGATTACGCGCTGGGCAGGACGGAATTAGTAGAAGTGAAAGCCGCAGACGGCGCCACGCTTTACGCGCGCCTGGTGAAGCCACCAGACTTTGACCCGGCGAGGAAATATCCGGTCATCGTCGAAGTGTACGGCGGCCCCCACGTGCAACTGATCCAGAACCGCTGGGGCCTGACTTCCCTCAGTGACCATCTCTTCGCGGAACAAGGCTTCATCCTGTGGTCGCTCGATAATCGCGGCTCGTGGGGGCGAGGACACGCTTGGGAATCAAGGGTCTTTAAGGACTTGGGGCACTACGAGCTTGAAGACCAGCTTGCCGGCGTCGCCTACCTGAAGTCTCTGCCTTATGTCGACCCCATGCGGATCGGCATCAGGGGGTGGTCCTACGGCGGCTATATGACGCTCTATGCGCTGACTCACGCACCTGACGTGTTCAAGTGCGGCGCGGCAGGTGGCCCCGTCACCGACTTCAAGTTCTACGACAGCATATACACCGAGCGCTACATGCGCACGCCCCAGGAAAACCCGGACGGGTACAAAACTTCCTCTCCGCTCGAGGCCGCGGATAAGCTGAAAGCCAAATTGCTGCTCATCCACGGCACCGACGACGACAATGTCCACATGCAGAACACCCTGAACTTCGTGGAAGCTCTGGTCAAGGCGCGCACACCCTTCGATCTCTACCTCCAGCCGGGAGAAAAGCACGGATTCGCTAGCGAGGCAGCGAGGCTCTACCTCACCCAGCGCTTGCTGGGATTCTTCAAGCAGAACCTCTAAAGAGGCGTTGCCTCAGACCGACGAGTCATGCCTCCTTCACTCAAGTCGCGGTATAACCTCCGCGACCCCCGACTTCCCACTCAGGAGTTTTGCGCAGATGGTCTCGCCTTTGCTGCCGGCCTGCGCCTCTGCTCTTGTCGCCTCGCCGGGGGTTTGCGAGCGCTAGAGGAAAATTCGCTTGACACCGCCAGCGGTTGACATTTAATATATGGATATGCCATATATGGATGCGAAACCATCTGATCTCGAGTGGAAGAAGGGCAGTGCCGAGCTCCTGATACTTTCCCTGCTGGAGGTTCGGCCGCGCCACGGCTACGACGTCAGCAAACTGATCGAGCAGCGTTCCCGAGGGACGCTCCGCTTCCACGCGGCCTCGCTCTATCCGCTGCTCTATCGCTTGGAAAAGCGCGGTTGGGTGCAAGGCCGATGGGTGGAGAAGAGCGGGCAGCGGCGGCGTCGCTATTACCGCCTGACGCCGCAGGGGCGAAAAGTCTTGGCTGCGCAGCGACGCGGCTGGCAAGTGTTTGTCGAGGCTATCAAGCGCATCACGGAGGTTGAGCATGCCTGAGTGGAAGGAAGAGGTTAGCAGGCGGCTTGCATCCTTGAAGCTGGCGCCGGCGCGTGAGGCAGAGATTGTTGAGGAATTGGCACAACATCTCGAGGATCGTTACCAAGAGCTGGTCGGCGGCGGGGCGACAGAAGATGAAGCCCGTCGCGTGGCGCGCGAAGAGCTCAGCGACGAGAACCTGCTGTCAAAGGGGCGGCGGCCGGTAGAGCAACAGACAACACAGGAGTCCATTGTGTCGGATGGAAGTAGGGGGAACAATTTTCTGGCAAGCATCTGGCAGGACATTTGCCACGGCTCGCGGCAATTGCGCCGAAATCGGGGCTTCGCTGCTGTCGCGGTACTTACTCTCGCCCTCGGGATCGGGGCGAACACGGCCATTTTCAGTGTGGTTAACGCCGTTCTCCTGCGCCCGCTGCCTTATCCGCAGGCAGACAGGCTGGACCAGGTCATGCGTCACTATCCATTCGGCAACGCAGGCGCGGTCTCCGCCACGAGCTTCGTCTTCTGGAGAGAGCACAACCGCGTGTTCTCCGGCTTGGCCGCGTACGACCTCCTGGCCGGTGGGTTCAATCTGACCGACAGTGGCCAGCCCGAGCACGTGGCCGGAATACGCGTGTCGGCGGATTTTTTTCGGGTCCTGGGTGTCAGTCCTGTGTTGGGGCGCGACTTCAGCGCAGAAGAGCAGGGGCCGGGCGGTCCGAACGTCGTCATGATCAGCGATGGCCTGTGGAAGCAGCAGTTCGGCGGGAAGGCATCGATCATCGGCGAGGCGATTTCGCTCAGCGGCAAATCCTACACTGTAGTTGGGGTCATGCCGTCGGGCTTCGAGTGCAATCCTGTTGCCCAACTATGGCTTCCGCTGCGTCCGGTTCTCGATCCCCAACAGCGGGCTAACCTGTTTCTCGTCGTTGGGAGGCTGAGACCCCATGTAACGCTCCAACGGGCCCGGATCGATATGGCGCGGGTTGGAGAAGAATTCCGTCAGCAGTACCCGAACCTGATGGATAAAACCGAGAGCGTCGCTGTGGAAAATTACCAGAAGAGCTTGACCGGCGATGTCCGGCCTGCCTTGCTCGTGTTGATGGGCGCCGTGGGGCTAGTGCTATTGATTGCCTGCGCTAATGTTGCAAACCTGCTGCTCACCCGAGCCATCAGCCGCGACAAGGAGATTGCCATCCGCACGGCGATGGGGGCGGGCCGTTCCCGCCTGGTACGCCAATTGCTGACGGAAAGCGTGATGCTCGCATTAGCTGCAAGCGGCTTAGGGCTGGCATTTTTTGAAGTGGGATTGCGCGGGCTCCTGACGCTCCTGCCCGGCAGCATCCCACAGATGACGTATATGCCGGGAAGCCTTCAGCGTATTGCGGGGGCTGCCCTGGACTCGCGAGTCCTCATCTTCACGTTGCTGGTGGCTTTTCTCACGGGAATCGTCTTCGGGTTGGCGCCGGCATTCCACATATCGGGAATCAATCTTAACGATTCACTGCGTGAGGGCGGGGGCCGCACCACGAGCGCCGGTTGGCACGGCCGATTGCGCAGCCTTCTGGTGATAGGAGAGATCAGCCTGTCGCTGTTGTTACTGGCAGGCGCGACATTGCTCATAAAGACCTTCGTCAACCTGCGTGGAGTCGATCCGGGCTTCGACCCCCAAAACGTCGTGACCATGGACCTGTCTCTGACAGATCCAAAGTACAACACCACGGTCGCAGTGACGAACTTCTTCCATGAAGTGGTTAATCGGGTCGAGGCAACCCCTGGCGTGGAGAAGGCGGCGTTTATCAGTAGCTTGCCGATGGAAGTCGGACCCGACCTGCCTTTCCAGGTCGCGGGCCGCAAGGATAACTCAATCGGTGATGCGCAGTATCGAGTCGTTACTCCGGGGTATTTCGACGCTATGAAGATCGTACTGCTGCAGGGCAGGACCTTCCGGGAGCGTGACGGTGCGAATTCTGCCGGCGTGGTCATTATCAATCAGACGCTGGCACATGACTTTTTCGCAGGCCAGAGTCCCGTCGGCCAGCACCTTACTATCGGCGTCGAAATGGGCCCGGAGTTTTCGGACGAAGCACGCGAAATCGTCGGTGTGGTGGGCGACACGAAAGAGCACGGTTTGGACAGTCCGGCCAGCGCCACAGTCTTCATTCCCTGGTCACAACTCCCGGACTCCATCAACCATTTCAATAATCAGCTTCTCCCCGCGGGCCTGGTGGTGCGCACGCGAGTGTTGCCCATGAGCCTCAGCACTGCCATTGCCAAGGAGGTTCTGGATGCCGACAGCGCGCAGCCCGTTTTCCAGATTCAACCCTTGGAGGCCATCGTGGGCGATTCCGTCGCCCGGCAGCACTTCGACATGATTCTGTTGGGAATCTTTGCGACTCTCGCACTGCTGCTGGCGTCGGTTGGACTCTATGGGCTGATCTCGTACTCGGTGGCGCAGCGCACACACGAAATCGGCATTCGCCTCGCGCTGGGTGCCCACCGAAGCGATGTTTTGAAGCTCGTTGTTGGGCAAGGACTCAAATTGACGCTGATGGGGGTGGGCATCGGCGTTGTGGCAGGACTGGCGCTCACACGCCTTCTTTCGGGTCTGCTTTACGGAGTCAAGGCCGCCGACCCGGCGACGTTTATCGTCGCTCCGTTAATTCTTACGGGTGTGGCGCTACTTGCAAGCTACATTCCCGCCCGCCGCGCCGCTCGCGTGGACCCGATGGTGGCGCTGAGATACGAATGAGGCAAGGCGCTTGCAACCGCTGGTGGCGCATACATGCCGCCTTTTGGCATGTATGCGATCAAGGCGCGGTCCTCCCCCTCGCCCCCAAGCGCCGCCGCCGGTAGCCACTCCTCAATCAGCGATTGCGGCCGCCTCAAGGACTACCCCCGGAACCCGTTGTTGGCTTTGGCCGATAGTCGCGACGGTCAAGGCAGGCGTCATACGTAACGCGGTCCACCTTGATCCAATCTGTCTTTTCAATTCCTCTTCGATTTCTCGTCGTCGGACTGAACGGGAAAGCAGAGGCGACCTTGATCCACCTGTTTTGCTCGCGAGCGATGGCGCGAATTTCGTCCGCCACTTCTGAAAGATCCTGATCCTGGCTGAAGATCAAGGCAACATCGAACTCCTCACGGTGAGCCAGGCGGATGATATCCAGGGCGATGCGTACATCAATTCCTTTTTCTTCTCCAGCCAAAAATGGGTGCTTCGTCCCGTCTCCTAAATTGACAACTCTGTTCCGGTAGCGTAAGGACCGTGCAAAGAGGTGGACGTCCTGACGCCCCATAACAGCGAGCTTCGCAGACCAGAAGCCATGCCAGAATGGATCATCATCTGGGTCGGGGATGCCAGTGTAAAAACGCGTTTGGGACAGTGCCCACCCCTGCGCTTGGCATACTGCCATCGCGAGGGCGGACACATCATAACTGGGCTAGGGATATCCGAAGGACTCGCGTGCTGCGTGGAATAGATTCTGCCCGTCCATGAAAGCTGTGGCGCGTTTGACTGCTGGCTCAGGGGGCATCGGCACGGCCTAAAATAAATAACCCCGCCCGAGGCCTTACGGCATGTCGAGCGGGGAGCAATTTCAATATAAGTCTACTATATGAAGTCCAGAAGTCAAGCACTTTCATTTCACAGCCTCGACCAGGATTCGGAAAGCGCGGACAGCACGCCTGCCCTTACTATTGCTAATCAAACCGAACCACCAAGACACCAAGGCACCAAGAGAGCCCATCCCCAAGCGATTGACCCATTGATTCATCGAATCATTGATTCATTGAAAAAACCAGGCAAGGGCCCTTCAATGAGTCAATGGATGAGTGATTCAATGAGTCAATTAAAGAAGTCCTGGGCTAGGTCCGTCAGCTGACGGATGGACACGATGTCTCTTGACAACGCCCCGCCTCTGTGGTAGCCTACCCATGTGAAGAGTCTAACCCGCGGGGAAGTCCTTTCCTCGCTATCCTAACATCCCGTCCCAGGAGGAACTATGTCCTTACGCAAATCACCCCAACTTACGCCCCAGTTGCTCGCCGCCGCGCGCCAGAATGCCCAGCATTCCACCGGACCGCGCAGCGCCGCCGCCAAGCAGAACTCCAAGCTCAATGCCTTGAAGC
>JBEKVC010000032.1:0-21881 GCA_049514395.1 Terriglobia bacterium | reverse complement strand
ATCTGGGGGGGCGGTGGTCGCAGCAGTTTCAGGAGCAAGCCGAGGCAGCGGTGGAGAGGCTGCGGGAAGAACTGAAGAATTCGGGGCGGGTCGTGGAGGAGAGCAAGCAGCAACTGGCCAGCCTGGCCGAGGCGAAACTGACGTCCCTCAGCCAAGCTACCCGAGAGGAATATGGCCAGCAACTGGCGCAAGCATTTCGGGAGCATGCGCAGGTGATGCATGAGGCAGCGGACGTGGAGGTGGAATCCATTAAGCTGGCCGCCGAACAGGCGATAGCGCAACTGCAGGTTGCTGAGCAGAAGAGGGAGACGGGTTTCACGGCTCGGGCCGGCGCTGCAGAGGAGCGCCTGACGGGAGTGTCCTTGGCGGTGGAAGCGCTGGAGGGGCGCGTGGGGGCGCTGGTGGAGGACTTCCAGGGGCGGCTCGAGGGGACTCTGCAGGCTTTCCAAGGGAAGGGCGCGAGGCAGGCGGAGGATTTGGAGAAGATCGCCCAGGATCTGGGGGGGCGGTGGTCGCAGCAGTTTCAGGAGCAAGCCGAGGCAGCGGTGGAGAGGCTGCGGGAAGAACTGAAGAATTCGGGGCGGGTCGTGGAGGAGAGCAAGCAGCAACTGGCCAGCCTGGCGAAGGCGAAACTGACGTCCCTCAGCCAAGCTACCCGAGAGGAATATGGCCAGCAACTGGCGCAAGCATTTCGGGAGCATGCGCAGGTGATGCATGAGGCAGCGGACGTGGAGGTGGAATCCATTAAGCTGGCCGCCGAACAGGCGATAGCGCAACTGCAGGTTGCTGAGCAGAAGAGGGAGACGGGTTTCACGGCTCGGGCCGGCGCTGCAGAGGAGCGCCTGACGGGAGTGTCCTTGGCGGTGGAAGCGCTGGAGGGGCGCGTGGGGGCGCTGGTGGAGGACTTCCGGGGGCGGCTCGAGGGGACTCTGCAGGCTTTCCAGGGGAAGGGCGCGAGGCAGGCGGAGGATTTGGAGAAGATCGCCCAGGATCTGGGGGGGCGGTGGTCCCAGCAGTTTCAGGAGCAAGCCGAGGCAGCAGTGAAGAGGCTGCGGGAAGAACTGAAGAATTCGGGGCGGGTCGTGGAGGAGAGCAAGCAGCAACTGGCCAGCCTGGCGAAGGCGAAACTGGTGTCCCTCAGCCAAGTTGCAGATAACGCTGCGTCGGGTTTCGAAGCGGAGCAAAGACGGTTGAAGAACCAGTACGAGACCTCTCGAAGAGGACTCGAGGCCCTCTTAGAGAGGGGTTGGACAAAACCGCCCTCCCCTTCCCTTCAGCATGGAATCCGCCCAAAGCGGAGAGGGATAGTGGCGCAGCTAGCGCTGGTGGCAGGGGTTTGCCTGGTAATAATGGTCTCTTTTTCGGGCGTATATCTTTCGAGAGACCTTGTGATGCAACTGCAGCCTGAGGCTCCCGCTGAATTCATCGAGCAAAGTCCAAACTGGAGTGCCAAGCGACGCGCCCGGGAGGAAGAGATGGCACAGGCGTATTGGCGGGTGGCGGTAGTAAGCTTGCAGGAGAGGTATCCGTTTGGCAGCGAACTGCCAGCCGAGCCCCCAACCGAATTTCAAGTCGACAAAAAATATGTCGCGACGGGCGGGGCGAAGGCTTTTTCCGAAACAAGGGCTCTTTATTGGGAAAACCTTCGCAGAAGTTGGGTGCAGCGCCAGTCCTGGGTAGAACGTCATGAATGGAACACGCAGTGGGCTGCTCGTCTTCGGCACGTCTGGGACAAGTCGTATTCACCTAAATAGATCGACACGACAGTGCATCTGCATGTGAGATGGCGGCATGCAAAGTCGCTATATCCGATCGGATGGCGGGACCCGCCGAAACACTTTTATTTGCTTCTGCGCATCGAGGGTCGGTAGGTCATTGTTGCTCGTTCCTGTGGCGCCGAGCGCGCGTAGCATGTGGGCCTTCAGAATCCGTAGATAGTCCCTGCGCGTTCCCGGCTTGCGTTTGTTCACGAACTCCGGAATGTAGTGGTCCTCGATGTAGGTTTTCACCGTCATCACCGACCGCGGCAGTCTGATAATCTCCGACTCCATCTTGGAAATGATCTTCTGGAACCGGCGTTGTGTCTGCCGCTTCGTGATTTCATCTTTGTAACCAAGATTCTCCGATTTCCACTTCCCTCCTGGCTGGCCTTCGGATCGGAGCCAACCCTCGACCTCAGCGAGTTTGAACCTCGGTCGATTTCCGAGCCAGGTGGCTACGGGAATGGGATCAAGGGGGTGTTTCTGGGTATGACGGTAGGCTCCTGGAAGCACCTTGCACTGCAAACTCGACTGAAAACTGCGTTCAGTGGCGGTCAGGTGTATCTTTTCGGTCGGGCCGGAGGTCGATAATGGAAATTCCGGTATACACATCGAGTTTAGGCAGTGTAGCCGAAATGGGACAAATCTGGCATTCACTGCGGGTTTTGAGATATCCCCGGGACCCGGGTTACTTCCGGAAGCCTTTTAGGTACAGTATTTTACATTTCTCCGAGCCAGATGGCCTGTCAGACCGCTTCCCGGCGGGCGGCGAGTAGGATTTGGCATCCTGTGTGCTCCTAAACTCTGAGGATGAGTGCGCTATATTCCCCATTTGTCGTTATCCCTGAGTCTTCGATTTGGGTAATGGCAGGTTTGCACAGCCTAGCGGTGCCTAGATAACGGTTCGGATAGGTTCTCGATTCTGGCCTACGTTCAAGCACGGCGTCGGGCGGAAACGGCAGGGGAAGTGATGCCGACAAAAAAGTCTGCAACGGTGGATCGCATGGACAAACCTGGAAAGACGTATAAGTCACGAATTCTCCCGCTTCTTGTGGGTATTACTTTACTTCTGGTAATGGCCGGAAAAGCCGCGGATCAGGCGAAGGATGCAACCAGTCCGGGTGTTTTTCGCTCCGGTGCATCTGCCCAGGCTCAGGTCAGGGCAGTCTCTGCCAGTTGGCCGCTCAGGTTCGAAGAGAACGTTGGGCAGGTTCATGGTGCGGATGCGCGCCAAGTAAAGTTCGTGTCGCGTGGCAACGCCTATACCCTTTTCTTGACCTCGACGGAAGCGGTTCTGGTGCTGCGGCAAGGCGCCGGCCATGGAAAGGACACCGGGAAGGCCGCGCCTGTGGTGGCCAGGATGCGCCTTTCTGGCGCTAACCCAGCACCGCACCTGGCGGGAGGCGATGAATTGCCGGGCAAGAGCAATTACTTCCTGGGAAATGACCCCTCCCAGTGGCACGCCGGCATTCCTAATTACGGTCGGGTAATGGCGGCAGAAGTCTATCCCGGCATCGACCTCGTTTACCACGGGAACCAAGGCCAACTTGAGTATGACTTTGAGGTTGCGCCCCATGCCAATCCGCACAAGATCCGATTCGTACTCGAGGGCATCCAGGGCTTGCGTACCGATTCTCAGGGTGACCTGCTGGTGAAGGTCACAGGCGGAGAACTGCGATTCCGCCAGCCGGTGGCCTACCAAAAAGAAGGCGGCGTCGAGCGTCCCGTTCCGGTTCGCTACGTTTTGAAAGGCAAGAACCAAGTCGCGTTTCGTCTGGCTCGGTATGACGCGCGCCAGCCGCTGCTCATTGACCCCATCCTGGCGTATTCGACCTACCTCGGGGGAAGCAGCATTGACGGCGCGAACGCTATTGCCGTGGCGCCGGATGACTCAGCGTTCATCACCGGGGAGACTTACTCCCTTGACTTTCCCACCGTCAATGCACTTTACCCCATGTCGGAGGGGGGGAGGGTTGCGTTCGTATCGAAGATCAGCCCCGACGGGTCTACGCTTCTTTACTCGACGTACTTGGGCTGCATAGTAAAGCCAACAACACCGGTAACGGTGTACGGACCAATTACAGTAGGGGTAATAGGTTACGGTATTGCAGTGGATCCCTTAGGCGAGGCGTATGTTGATGGCACATTGGATTGTCCAACCTTCCCGGTGACTCCGAACGTTTTTAACACCCTATGCGGCGCTGATGGGAAGTGCGGCGCCAGTTTGAATCCGCAAGGCTACATCGTCAACAACTGTTTCGTCAGCAAATTGAATGTCGAGGGATCCGCACCGATTTATTCCGGCTACCTTGGTGAGTACGATAACGTCGAATGCCGTGCCATCGCTGTGGACGACGCTGAGAACGCCTATGTTACAGGCGACGTCGGCCCGAACTTGATGCCAACGGTCATACTTCCGCCAACCGAACCTCCTCCCCCGCCGTTCTGCACATATAATGGTTTCCAGACTTTTTTTGGCGGCAGCGGCGGGACCGAGTATGGGGGCATCGGCACGGACGCCTTTGCTGTCAAGGTTGATGCTTCGGGATCGGAGCTCCTCTATTGTACTTACATCGGCGGCAGCGACGAAGACGTCGGATATGGCATTGCGGTCGATACTACCGCCAATGCCTATGTTACCGGTGTGACATACTCGTCGGATTTTCCGGTGACTGGCAGCGCATTGCAATCCACCTATGCCGGGGCCGGCGATGCTTTCTTGGCCAAGATCAACACCGATGCGAAGGGAACCGCCTCCCTCCTTTACTCAACCTATTTCGGTGGCAGCGGGCTCGACCAAGGCAACGGTGTGGCCGTGGACGCGAGCGGCAACGCTTACGTCGCCGGGCTTACGACCTCCAAGGCGAGCAGCCTCGGGTTCACTCCCCCGTCCGGCGCTTATCAGAAGAACTGCGCGTTGGATTCGCTCGGTGTGTGCGAGGGGGATGCTTTCATCGCAAAATTTGCCCTGAGCGGCACGCCCTCGCTAACCTACTTTAGTTACCTCGGCGGCAGCCTGGCGGACTCCGCCAACGGCATTGCCCTGGACTCGAGTGGCGATGCCTACGTGACGGGCTCCACGGTTTCCACTGACTTCCCGATTTCCGGCGCCGTCTTCCAAACTACCTACGGCGGCGGCAATGCCGATGCTTTCGTTACCGAACTGAATCCCGCCGGCTCCGCCCTGGTTTACTCGACTTATCTGGGTGGCAGCGCGACTGACACCGGAAACGGCATCGCCGTGGATTCGGGTAATCCCGCTTCTGCCTACGTTTCCGGCCAAACGTGCTCGTTGGACTTTCCGCTAGCCAATCCGCTCCAGCCCGCCTATGGTGGGAACTGTGATGCCTTCATCTCCAAAGTCAGTTTTTTGGAGGGAATTGCTCTCAATCCTGCCGGCCTCGTGTTCCCGACCCAGAGCCTTGGCACCACGAGCCCACCGCAAACCGTCACGCTCACCACCGGTGATAGCTCGCAAACCATCTCCAGCATTAGCGTCAAGGGAACCGCCGCCGGAGACTTTGCCGAAACCAACAATTGCCCTGCTTCTTTGGCCCCGGGAGCCCAGTGTACGATCACCGTGACCTTCACTCCCACGGCGGTGGGAATTCGCAAGGCATCTGTCGAGATTACTGACAGCGCCCCTGGTAGCCCGCAATACATCAGTCTAACTGGCAGCACCTCGTCCGTCGGTCTCTCGGCCTCCAACCTCGCCTTTGGAAATCAGCAGATTGGCATGGCGAGCAGCACCCAAGCGCTCACTGTTACCAACAACGGGACGACCGCGTTGACGATTTCGACTATCAATGCCAGCGGCGCTTTCTCGCAGACGAATGATTGCACCACCGCCCCGCTCCAGCCCACCACCAACTGCGTTATCAACGTCACGTTTACTCCCACGGCGCCTGGCCTCAGCGTGGGCGCTTTGGCCATCATCGATAACGCCCCGGGCAGCCCTCAGGTGGTACTGCTCACGGGCACCGGGGTGAGCCAACCCGCAGTATCGCTCTCGGCCTCCAGCCTGACATTTGGCACCCAGGCCGCGGGCACCACGAGCGCTGCGCAGACGCTTAACCTGACGAACAGCGGTAACGCCGCCTTGGCTATCACGAGCATCAAGCTCGCGGGCGCCGACGCCGCCGATTTTTCCGAGGTGGACACCTGTCCGCAGAGCCTTGCGGCCGGAGCTGCCTGCACGATTAGCGTTTTGTTTGCCCCCATGCAGGCCGGCACACGGACGGCTACGTTAACCATCACCGACAATGCACCCACCAGCCCACAGGTGGTTTCTTTAGGTGGTGCTGGTTCTGATTTCGGCTTGACGGTGGCTCCGCCAACGGCCACCGTGGTGGCCGGGAATTCCGCCAACCTCACCGTGACGGTGAACCCGCTGTTTGGGTACAACGCCCAGGTGACGCTCGCCTGCAGCGGTCTACCCGCGGCGGCGACTTGCACGGCCTCGCCGTCCACACTCACGCCGAGCGGGGTTAGTTCGGTGACTTCTACGTTGACGATCAGCACCACGCGACGAACCTCTGTCCCGCCCGGTGGCCAACGCCGGCCCAGAGGGCCTGGGTTGCCCCTGCGCCCGGAGGTCTGGTTGATGTCGGCGCTAGCCCTGTTCGGGCTCTGGAGCTTGGTGGCGCGGAAGAACCGCTTGCGGTGGGCCACGGTAGCTCTGGCCCTCACGATGCTGTTGCTGATGGGCCTGGCGGCTTGTGGGGGTGGAGGCACGGGTTACGTGGATCCGACGGGCACGCCTGCAGGTACTTACAAAGTCAGCGTAAATGGGTCGTCTGGAGCGGTCACGCATTCGGCAACCGTGACCCTGACGGTCCAATGAAATTGGCAGTGCGGTCCCAAAGGCGAGCCGGAAATCAACGGCTGGTAGTGAGATGCTGAAAATCCATCCTCGGACCGCGGCAAGGCGGGGTTCGCCCCGAGATTTCACACCACGGTTTTCAGTGTCTTTACGAGAGACTGGCGCCCTCGTTAATTACGCCAGTGAGGGAGAGACTTCATGCGAAAGGCTCTGATCTTTTTGGCGCTGTTGATTCTGCCTGTGTCGGCCCTGGCGCAACAGACACCCAAAGTGGAAGTGTTTGGCGGTTACTCGAATCTGACCCCAAATGTGGACCTCAGCAACATCAGTAGCAACTTCAATCTCAACGGCTTTAACGTTTCGGTGACGGAGAACCTCAACTCGTGGTTCGGCGGCGTTTTGGATTTCAGCAGCCACTACGGCACCGAGGCCGGGTTCAAGACCAATACGCAGAGTATTATGTACGGCCCGGTGTTCGCCTATCGCAAGTATCCGACTTTTGTCCCCTTCGTCCATGGCATGGTCGGAGCAGTGCGAGGCGGGCCCGAATTCCTGGATATCTCGAAGCCGGAATTCCGGATTGGCCTGATCGTGGGTGGCGGTGCGGATCTGAAGGTCTCGCGGCGCGTGTCTTTGCGCCTGATCCAGGCGGATTACCTTATGTCCCGTTTCAGCTCCGCCCGGCAGGACAGCATCCGCCTTTCCGCGGGCATCGTCCTTCGCTTTGGGACGGAAGCTCGCCGCTGATCTCCTGAGCTAAGTTCTGATATCTCCTGTGTTTGAGCGCGATTTTGCCCTCAAATGTGTAGACATGTATAATTTGAAAATATCTGCTTTTGTCCCTTGATAAGACAATATTAGTGCCTTATTGTGTGTACATGCATGTAGCGCACGCCTTCTGGCCCGGACTTAGATGAGATGTCCGATACAATTCCCGTGCGTATCATAAGCACGGCCCGCCCTTAGATCGAAGAGGACCGCTCCGGAGTCCAGCGACACAATCTTGTTATTTTCAATCTTTCCAAAGGGCTGGTGCTTCGTGTCGTAGTAGATGTCGTCGAGAATATACCCGACCCACTCTTCCCTATGATAGTCATAAACATACTTTTTCGCGGCAGATTCCCGGGTGAATCTTGCGCTTTTCGGGAAGTTTATGCGAATGCGGTTCATGCTGGGGCCCAAAGCGCTCACGTAACGGATGGTCGCCGAAGACTCGAATTTCTCCTCCGGGGCCGTGACTGTAACCTGATCACCCTTGTGTAAAGCCACGGTCAGGAGAACGCACATTCCTGAGGGGCTGGCGTCGGCTGTGATGGTTTCCTCGTTGAACTCCGTGCCGTCCCTCCGAACGCCTTTAACGGAAACAGGAATGGGGATGTTCCAGCGGACTTCCTTGCGTTCGTCTGACTTTCGGACTTCTTCCTCTTCAAACCACATAGTGCGCCTCTGCACCTTTCGTTAAGATACTCAAAACTGTGTCCGGGACAATGCGATTCCGGGTCAAAGGAGCAGACATATCCGGCGAGAATGCAAGGACTGTTCCCTCGGGGAACGTGAATAGATCTGAAGCACCGCAAACCTTCTTGCTTCCAGGCGACACTGGGCCCTGCCAAGCCTTGTCCTAGGCTTCAAACGACTCCAGAGCTTTCTGAAGATCGTCGTAAATTCCAAACACGGCACTAAGTTCAGCGATCTGAAGCATGTCGTGGATTTGCTTCGTGAGGTGGAGAAGTTTCACGCATCCACCCTTCTCCATGGCCAAATTCAAAGCTTCAATCAGCGCCCTGATGCCCGCGTGATTGAGGTAAGTAACCTGCCCGAGATCCAGGATGAAATTCGTTCCGCCTGCCTCCAGTAATTCCTGCATCTTGTCATGGAGCATTCCCTGGTCATCTCCCGCGACAATCGTTCCCCTGAGGTTCACGAGAGTAACCGATCCAATCTTTGAAAGTGAAATTTCAATTGGCATGGCGATTTCCTGTCCAAAGTCGAATTGGAAGAGAAGGCCGCGCGACGAGTGGTCTGGAGATCCGCAAGAGTACATCCTGGGTCTCCTTTTTGTTCAGTGACGACGGTCGTTGATTGTTTGTCGAGTGCAAGCAGGTCAAACCTTTTGCCTGACTTGTCAAATCGTTCGAACCCCCTGGGAATGATCCGGAGACTTTCACCAGCGATTTCAGGATTTCTTCTGAGCCACGCTTTGCGATCCTCGAGCTTCGTCAGCCCAAGCTCCGGCAAACGTAAGCGACTACACATTGTAGGGGCTCCTTGGTGTAACGTCAATCGTCATTCCACAGGGAACCGGCGTCTCGCCGGGTTGCGGCCAGGAGGGTATAGTGTACAGTCCAGCACTAGGCGATTCTTCTCCAGCATGTAATCCATTGTCGGAGGCAGTAACAAAATGAGCCAGAGGCGAAAGATTGCGATTGCCTATGCGGTTGCCGTGCCTGTCGTCACAATGGAGATTGATGGTGCGCCGTTAAATCCTGTACTGCCAACCCTCATTGAGATTCGAGGGCAGTTTAGGTAGAATATCTTGAAGTTGGCGACGATTCTTAGATGAGGTTTCTATGAGTCGTGATTGGCCGGAAGCTTCCCGCCGAGAAGAAAGAATCCACGTGACCCTTCCTGTTACTTTGCGAACCGGCTGGGAAGGGGGAACGGTCGTGAATGGCAACACGGTCGATTACTCGGAGCGCGGCTTGCGAGTGCGCGTGAACGTTCCGTTCCGACTCGGCCAGGTTGTCGAGGTTATCGTCGGTGATAACCCCAAGTCCGCGAGGAACTACAGCGTGATGTGGGTGCGCAAACTAGTTGAGGGGCAGTTTCTCTACGAGGTGGGACTTGAAATTGAGTCTTGCTTCAGGTCGGCTGCAGCATGAACCGATCAATGTCACGAGCTCGCTTCTCATGGCGCGGAAGAAATAGGAACCCCCAGCACAGCTTTGACAGCTACAGGCTTTCCATTCATAGTCGCGGGCCGAAAAAGCCACTGTTCGAGGACTGCAAGGAGTGCTTCACTCAAACGGGCATTCGGGCTCTGTAATGCTTTCAGATGCTGCATTTTGCCTTCCGCGTCGATGATGGCATAAACTACGATCTCCTGTCCCCTGTATCGCGTCAACAGGTCAGGGGGCCACACAGGTGTCTGTTTCTTGACAGGGAAAGGCGGCAAAAGGTCTTGCAGGGCGACCCCGGCTGTGTCCAGCACTGCATACTGCAATGGCCAAGGAGAGGCAGGATCATCTGGGGCTTTGGCCGGATTCAGGTAAACCGTGAATACAGCTTCGTCGTGAAAAACACCAAAGTCTCCCACGCCCCCGCCGCTATTTCCAGTTGAGATAATCGTGAGGCCGTAGGATCCATCCTCCTGACCATCGGCGGGCGGTTTGCTCGGGGCTGGAATCGTAATAGCTCCCGCAGGTCCTTCGCCCCCTTGAATGGTCATGCCGGCAAACGGTCCTGCGCCAGGACCCGCGCCCGCCCCGGTTCCGGTTCCGTGACCGGCTTTAGTCCCGTGCCCTGCGCCGGGCCCACTTCCCACGCCCCCACCGCCGCCGCCTCCTCCGCCTCCATGGCCTCGGCCCCCGACGTCGCTGCCGCCCCTCCCCTCGCCTACGCCTCCGTTGCCGCTCCCCTGGCCACTGGCCCCCGGCCCCCCCGTCCCGTTACCTGGACCGTTACCCGCCGACGCCGGCGAGGAGCCCACGCTCGGCGCCCCCGCCGTGTTTGTGCCTGCGGCGGATCCAACCCCCGACAACGACCGGTCCGGATTCGCCTGGGGTGAAATGGTGAACTGACCTCGCGCTTCTCCCTGTGGAATCTGTGGTGAAGCACTGGGCGGTGCGGATACGGGGCTGAGCACCAGCATATTGTGAGCGTTTCTGCTTTCTCCTACCGGCAGTACCTGGGGGGGGCGCGGAGGCGCGGGCTTGGTTTCAGGCGCCGGCTTGGGAGGCGCAGATGGAGCAGGCGCAGGCGGCGCCGGGGCTTGAGGGGGAATAGGACTCGTGAAAGCTGGGGGCGTTGCGGGCAGAGTCAAGTGCGGAGCTTCGACCGGTTGCGGGCCTTCTAACGTCATTTCAGGAACCCGCACTATCGGCGCCGGCCGGGGCGGCACAACTGGGCTTGGAGGAGGCGGCGGAGGTGGCGTGACAGACCTTGGAGGAGGTGGCAAGGGGAGCGCGTGAGCGATGATCGCCATGTTCGGTAGGGGAACAAACGCCTTCAAGGTGGGCGGGTTGGGCAGGTCGGGTTGAAGTATCGTTTGAATGTGGTTGGTAGGATTCGGCGGGTTCGAAACAATCTGCTGCTTCCCCGCGTAGGTCACGCCACGAGCGCCAGCCGCAGGGGCAGGGCTCCGGGGCCCCGGGGATGCCTCGCCACCCGCCTTTTCCGCACTCCCGCCTTCACTTCCACCTCCGAGTTGCGGCAGGTAGAGCACATCCTTGGGGATCATGGTGGCCTCCCACTGCTTTTCACGCCAAACGCGCGGACGGGGACTGGAAGAAGGGAAAAGAAACATCAGGGCAACGATGGCGATTTCGTGCACCAGGAGGGAAAAGAGAAGGCCTCGGCGCGGAAACCAGCGTCGGCTGATACTGTAAGTCAGCCGCGGGTAGCGATCCGGGGAAGGCGACTTTGCCGGAGCCTTATTCCGCGAGGGCTTGTTGAGATCGAGAGATATGAGCGACATACTCGTGCTCGGAAACCTCCCCCTAAGAACCCAACGCTTTGTAATCTCCTGGCAAGGGTGAAGTGCTGACTGGCATTCCCTCGGTGGCTACCCGCAGTTCTCGAGCCTAGAGCTTTACAGGAGCAAACTTGCCTTCAGAATCCAATAGGCGGCGTTGGGGTTAAGATCCATCGTAATACCGGCAGCGCCGTGCAGTTCAATGTTATCTGCAATAATGTTTCCAAGAACATAAGTGCCTGAGCCTGCATTTTCACAAAACGACGTACTATTGGTATAGTGAGTACCCGCCGCGCCCCAAATGACTCCCGTGCCGGCGTTATTCCATGAGTGAAAATACATGCTCCCGGCTAACAAGAACTGACCGCCCCCACCCCACCCTAGGTTAACATTTTTGGCGGACCGGTCCTGGAAAAGAGCATACCACGTTGCAGACCTGCCGGATCAGTCAAACCCCTGGCGGCAAGCGGATGGCTACTTCAGAGATGGCTCCCAGCTAGTTCATGTTGTTGGGGAGCAAGCGCGCGACCGTCATATAACTGCTGATGGCCGTGAAGATCGCGTTCAGGCTCATAGTAGTGTTACCGCCGCTCAAGCTGCAACCGTTGTTGCTGGTGTAGAACTTTGAAGCACTGGAGGCCAACTGCTGCATCGTCTGGCATGCGGTGATGCCTGCTTCGTTGACAGGTGGGGAAGCTGAGGTATCAGTAGAGCACGTGCCCGAGTTTTGGGAGTCGTAGGCGACCGAGAAGACGGTAATTCCCTGTGAGATAGCCCACTTCGCCGCGGTAATTGCCTGCTGGCACTGATCCTTGTAGGAGGGGTACGTGGTCGCAGTCTGGCTCGCACTCGATGCCAACTGAGGATTCGTCTTGCTATAAGTAGCATTTGCGTCGCCGTCGCCGAGAATGATGAGTGCGTTCTGTGTGGGGGGGGTGGCTAGGTCGTTGGGGTTGCGTATGCTCTGGTTGCTTAGGAGCAGGCTTGCCGCCGTATAGATTGCGGCGGGATAGTACGTCCCCTCACCGCCGGGGTCTTGAATACCAGCGCAACTCCCTCCTCCGGCCGCTTTCACCAAGTTCGAGCTGGTGCTCAACGTAGAAGTGCCGTCGGACGCGCGGTAATCGCTCGAGAAACCCACGATCTGGTACGGGGGTGGCGAGGTGGGCGTGCTCCCCACCGCGGGTAACGGGTACGCCTGTACCGAAACACCGCCACCACCGCAGTAATCAGGCGAAGCCGAGCTAACCGATGGAAACGTCAACAGGCTAATCTCATCGATCGGATTTGATACGTTGCTGTTGGTGGTGCCCGGGGTTGTGGTGGCCGTGCCGCAGCTTGATAGGCTCGCGCCGCAGGGCGAAAGTTCGCCCATCAGAGTTCGCACGCCTTGCAGCGCGCAGGATTCTTTCGTGCCGCTGCAGCCCAAGCCGTCGGTGTCTCCGCTTTGCATCGAAGCTGTTGAGTCAACGATGATCGCCACGTTGTATGGGGCGCGCGCTGCGCCCCTCATGGCGGCGAGTGCGGTCGCCCTGAGCGTAATTGGTTTGACGCCAAGCAGTGCGGCGAAAGTCATCGGCACGCTTACTGTCTGCATCACCTGGATGGCGTTGGCGCCGCCGCTAGTAACGATATTGCCCGAAGAATCCAGACACGGCAATCCTACGGTGGTGCTGGTCAGACACCGCAGCTTAGGGTACCCGGAGACCATGGTGACGTTGGGTAAATTGGAATAGGCGTTGTAGCTTCCGGATACGCCGCTGTACTGGGTCGCGGCGGCTATTGCTGCTGTGCTATTGGGCATGGCCTGCGCTCCCGCTAAGGCCGCCGCATCGGTTGAATTTTGGAGCAGGCGATAGCTGTAGTAGAGGCGGCCCATGTCGATCACCAAAGCGACAAATCCGAGAAGCACGACCGTCATTAACGCCACCCAGACGAAAATCTGCCCGCTTTGGTCCTGGTGCGCTCGGACTACAAATGACTCGATGTTCTTGTTCATTGGACAAGCTCCGTGACCTGCGCCGTGAGGGTACAACTCGGCGTTTTGATTGTGAATAATGGCGGGAGTGAAAAAATCGAAAGCGGGAGGGTGCAAGGATAAGTGGCCGTCACTTGGGCGTTTTCGCCCGTCGCCAGAGTCGCCGAAGAGCACGACGACGAGTACGATGCGCCCGTCCCGCCCTGCGGTGTAAGCACAATGGTGTACGCTAAGTTCGCCGAATTGAGCAATGGCGCGGCATTGGCAATCGCTTGGGTAGCCGCAGCGCATGGGTCTGCGGCCCCCCGGCTAACCGAGAGAAGCTCCCCCCCGATGCCCACCGCATTCGTCAGCTGCAGATAGTGGTTGAGGGTGATTCCGAACCAGAATATTCCCGTCAGGACGATCAGCAGAATCGGCAGGACCAGGGCGAACTCAACCGCCGCCTGGCCTCCCTCGTGGCTGGTGCGAAGGCGGGCGCGGACACGTTTACCCAGGGACCGAGTTCCGACACGCACTCCTGGTGACGCTGCTGTAAGCTTTATAAGCTGCATGTAGTCCTCCGCTTTTTTGGAGATTCCATCACAAGAGACGGCAACGCGTCAAGGGCAGATCTTTCCGTTTGCTCGTCCCCACGCCACCGCTCTGGGACCGTCCGGACTCGCCATACTTCGCCTCAGGCCGCCTGGGCACTTGGAAGCAGCTCCTCTCCGGCGGCCAGCTTCTCCTCAATGCTGAAATCGTCTCCGACGTTTAGTTGGTTTAAGAGACGGTGCAAATAACATCGGCTGATTTGCAGTTCTTGCGCCGCCTTGAGTTTGTTTCCGTTGCATGAACGCAAGGCCGACCGAACCATCTCGCGCTTGCAGCTCCGAACCACTTCCTGAAAGGCCCCCCGGGAGGTTTCCGAGGCAACAGCCAGCCGGCTGAGTTCGGCCGGCAAGTCCTCAATCCCCAGGCGCTGGCCATCCGCAAGAACTACGCTCCGCTCGACAACGTTCTGCAACTCGCGCACATTGCCAGGCCAGGGATGGCTCGCCAGTGCGTTCAGGAACCCCGGACTCATCCCCCGGATATACTTGCCGTGCGCTGAAGCAAAGGTGCGCAGAAAATACTCGGCAAGAACCGGGATATCATCGGTTCGATCGCGCAGCGGCGGAAGCTCGACTTTTAGGACCGAAATCCTGAAGTAAAGATCCTGCCTGAGCGTACCCGCCTGCACCATCTGCTCCAGACTTCGATTCGTGGCACAAATCACACGAACGTCTAGGGGAACAGGGGCATTCGAACCCAGACGCTCAAAGCTCCGCTCCTGCAGAACACGCAGTAACTTGGCCTGCAAGGAAAGCGCCAAATCTCCGATTTCATCCAGAAAAATCGTCCCCCCTTGGGCTTCTTCGAATCGTCCCCGGCGGCTATGTGAAGCCCCCGTGAATGCACCCTTTTCGTGGCCAAAGAGTTCGTCTTCAATAAGACTCTCCGGCAGCGCACACGCCGAAAAAGCCACGAAGGGTTTCCGAGCCCTGGGACTTAGATGGTGAATAGCTCTGGCAACAACTTCCTTCCCGGTTCCACTCTCGCCGCTGATCAGGATTGTCGTGAAGACACCGGCCACTTTACGGATCATTTCGTAGACCCGCTCCATTTGCTTGCTGTTCCCGATCAACCCGTCAACACGCTGTACCGAAATCAGTTTGCGCGCCGCACTCAAGTCGCGGGACAACACCATTCGGCTGTGAGCGCGATCCAAGGCGAACTTCAGTGTCCAGACATCAAGAGGCTGGAGGAAGAAGTCCCATACACCTTGTCTCATGGCCTCCATCGCGCTCTCACGCCGCGCATCCCAACTGAACCCCAACACCGGGGGTGAGACTTCCAACTCCTGGGACTCTTTCAATAACTCCAGACAGCCCGAATGGTCTGTACGACTGGGCTGATCCCAGTTAAGCAAAACAACGTCAATCCCGCCAGAACGCAGGAATTGGGTTGCATCTTCAACGCTCCCAGCGTCCAAAAGCGTGTACCCTGGGCCCAATACGTTTCTCAGTGTTGCTCCGAAGGCCTCGTCCGAATCGACAAAAAGAACTCGCTTGCTCGGTGTGTTCTCCCGTTCCATTGTCACCGTCCTTTTCTGCACCTAGCCCCTACAAACCAAAAGGCGCCCAGCAACAAACTCAGTGTCGTCATCGCTGGTCAACATGTCAGGTTCGACCGATAAAGCAGGCGGTCTTCAAGCGCTTCCAGTATCCGACCGCGCCCGTCTTGGGCCAAGAGCACGAAAGTACTACCCCTCCTCGTCAAACGCGATGAGAGAAACGGAGAAAATGAAGTGTTTGCTTTGTACAAAACCGCCACCGGGCATTTCCTGACACTGCCCAAGACTCTCTCTCCACCGGATGTGGTCTCGATTCTTGTCAGTAGAGTCCTGGACGCGTAGGCACCCACCTGGCGAATGGGAGACAGAGGCTAGTATAACGACAAAGCGACGATTGTCAAGAGCATAATGTCCATGGTGACTAATTTGTACACACCTCGAAGTTCGAGGGTCCTTAACCGGGACGACGCGTGTAAACAGATGGTTGCAGTTGAAATCCTGTAGGTGATACTGCCTTCGTTCACCCGCCGGGTGCAAATACCTCTTCAATTCGTTATGACCGGATTAGCCACCCCGACCGCAGAGGGCCGTGACGGGTTCATTTCGTCGGACGTCTCTGTCGCTACACCCCGTGGGGGGTCTCCCAATTGGGGCCCATTTCTTCTCGTAAGGTTGGTTGGTAGGTCAATTGCTCCCGATGAATGCGGAGTATACTCTCTAGGGAATGGATGGCGTGTACAAAACCGAAGTTGATACCGCGACATCCCAACTGCCGCTCCCTCCCTCTAGCCCTTCCCCAGCCGCTCCCATCTCTGGCAAGTGGACCATCGCGGTGCGTCGAATATTCTCCTTCCCTGCTCTCCTGGGGGCTCTGCTGGTCACGACAGTTTTCGCGATGGGTCGCCATGGACTCTCAGATCCCGATATTTGGTTCCACCTGCTCGATGCTGAATACCTCGTCAAGACCCACAAGGTACCCCATGTCGAGATGTACTCCTTTACGGTTGGCGGTTCGCCATGGATGAATACGGAATATCTTGCTGAGGTTCCTTACTACCTTGCGTGGCGCGCCTTCGCCCTGGTCGGCATCAAAGCCCTCTCTCTGCTACTCCCGGTCCTGATTTTCCTTGGGTTGCTTTACATTTGCTGGAAAGAAAGTGGCAACATCAAAGCGTCGGCCCTTGCATGCTACTTTGCAGTTTTTCTCGGGATTGTTACATTCGGACCTCGCACGATCATGTTTGGATACGTCTACCTGGTATTGCTCCTGATCGTGCTGCAGCGCTTCCGATTGCAGGGGAAGGCACCCTTATGGCTTCTGCCTCCCCTTTTTTGCCTCTGGATCAATACGCACGGCTCCTGGTCGTTGGGGCTGATTGTCTTCGGGATCATCATTGCCGGAGGTCTGATCGAAGGGCGATGGGGCAGGATTGAGGCAGTTCGCTGGTCCACGGTCCAACTTCGCAAGCTTCTATTGACGATGGGGGCATGTATTGTCGCCCTCTTTGTCAACCCCTACGGATATCGCCTCGTCTTTTATCCTTTCGACCTGGCCTTCCGCCAAAAGCTGAACATCGCTCATGTCGAGGAGTGGGTCTCCGTGGATTTCCATAGTGCGCGCGGGAAGGTCGTCCTTATACTCATAGTGGGCCTAATTCTGGCAGCCTTGCTCAGCCAGTACCGTTGGAAGCTATACGAACTCGGCTTGGTTCTGTTTGGGCTATACACAGGGATGACGTACATTCGCTTTCTGATGCTGGCAGCGCTCCTGATCGCGCCGCTGCTGGCGAAGCTCCTTCGTTTCGTACCCCCGTACCGGCCCGAAATCGACAAGCCCGTTCTGAACGCTCTGCTCATGGCGGCGATGCTGGCATTCATTATTCGTGGGTTTCCCTCCTCGGCACAATTGCAGCAGTCAATTGAGAAGGACTACCCAGCGGATATTCTTCCCTACCTGAAATCACACGAACTTTCGGGGCGAGTTCTGAATTCCTACTCATGGGGCGCGTATCTATGTTGGAACGACCGTAACTTCAAGGATTTTATCGACAGCCGGGCCGACATTTTCGTTTACGCGGGAGTTTTCAAGGAGTATATCGACCTCCTTGGTTTAGAGAACACGACTGCCATCTTAGATAAGTACAGGATACAGTACGTTTTGTTTGGACCGAAGGAATCGGTCAGCGTGCTCTTGCGGCACGACCGCAATTGGAAAGTGGCTTTCAGCGGGCCTACCAGCTTGATGTTCGAGAGGGTTGGTGATCCTCCTCCGACAGAGGTCAGAAAGCTTGTCCCTCCTGAGACTCTGAAGGCGTGGTAGACAGATGATCGGGTCCTGGGTTCGATGGTGCTCGGACAAGGAGCTCTCGTCCCCAGGTCAGGATGAGCTCCGTGCGAGGGCAGTCCGACAAACCTGAGTGATCGAGATGGTCCAATTAGAATCGCAACCAGCCCGGGCGCAAGCTGAGGGGCGAACACGCAGCCTCGGATGGCGTTCACATGCTGCATAACCGCAAGCTTGATCGGTTACTGATCTTGATTGTGCCAGCAGCGTTGTTCGTTTATCTCTCCACTCGGCCCCATGTTCGGCTCCGTGCGGATATGCCGCCGCAGTTTGTGGATATTCCAGCATCCGCGGGCCCCACGCAGCGGGAGGCGGAGGAACGGCTTGCGCGGGAGTACTGGAGCTGCGTATTGACAGTCATTCAGTGGAAGTACACGTATGGCTTACAATTGCCGGACTCGCCACCAGAGCAATTCCGGGCCAACACACAGTTGGCTCCTGGATCTGAACCGATTTCCTCTTCCAGGGTCCGCTACTGGCATCGGCTCCAACGGGTCTGGCTCCAGCCCTCTTCCTGGGTGACTTCGCAAACGTGGAGCACCGATTGGCTCACCATGCCCATCGCAAAGACCCTGAATTGGTTTGACAACTATTTTAAGGATTTGATCCAGCGCGGGTAAGAAACTCTGCTTGTCTCGCCGGCCATATGGTGGCGGACAGCCTATGACTAGGGGGATATCTGGTATAAGGTTCCGCTCAAGAAAACAGTTGAATCAGGCACAGCAGGTTTTCGGCCTGTGGGGGCTAATCACCCTGCGGAAGACAGCCCCCGTGGTTCCGGGAACAGTGACGAAAGTTTGACAGCAACACTCGGACGAAGCGCAGACCCTCTGAATGGACAACCTGGCTTCCCGCTGCCGAAAAGTCCCAAGCCCAAGTAAGCGCTATGCCACTCAGAATATTACCAAGCAAGCAGAAAGAATGGACCCAGAATGCTCAAGAGACCGAGCACTCCGGATCGGGCGCCAAGGAAGCGGTGCGCAATCGATCCAGAACCTTAATGGACAAGCTCCGAGTAATCCTGCGCGTGGCATTCTCTTTTCCTGTCATGCTGGCGGCGTGGAATGTCTGGGTCGTAGTCCGCTTGGCGGAGTGGAATCTGCCGGATGTAGACATCTGGTGGCATCTTCGGAACGCCCAATACCTGTTCACCCATCATCAATTGCCCAACATCGATACGTACTCCTTCACCGTCGCCGGTCAACCCTGGATGAATCACGAATGGCTTGGGGAAATTCCCTATTATCTGGCTTGGCGGGCGTTCGGCCTCGAGGGTATTGAGATTCTAATGCTGCTTCTGCTGGAAGCAATTTTCCTCGGCGTCCTCCTCTTCTGTTACCAGAGGAGCCGCCATATAAAAGCTTCCGTACTGGCTTGCTGGTTGGCCGTGTTCTTGGCGACGGCTAACTTTGCGCCTCTTACAATTCTGTTTGGGTACGGATACCTGGTTATTCTTCTCGCCATTCTCGAGCGGTTCCGATCGAAAGGCCGAGCCCCCCTGTGGACGCTGCCGCTGTTGTTTTGTCTTTGGATCAATACTCACGGCTCATGGTCGCTTGGCATTATTGTCTTTGGCGTTTTGGTCGCCTCCGGTCTTGTCGATGGCCAGTGGGGCAACCTCAAAGCCAGCCGCTGGTCGCCGCGCCAATTGCGTCAACTGCTCGTGGCATTCGCTGCCTCATGCGCCGCGTTGTTCGTGAATCCTTACGGTTACCGCCTCGTCACATATCCTCTTGACATGGCCTTCCGTCAGCCGCTCGTCGTCGCTATGCTTCAAGAATGGCGCACGGTGGATTTTCACGGGCCCAGAGGAAAAGTCGTGCTGGTCCTGCTGGCAGGCTTGTTCTGCTCGGCGCTTGCGACCCGGTATCAATGGAGGCTCGCAGACCTGCTTTTGGTGCTTTTTGGATTCTACTGCGGTCTCACCTACGAGCGCTTCCTTTTCCTTGCCGGCATCATGGTGGCGCCCATCGTCACCGAGATGCTCTATTTCGTGCCGCCTTATCGCCAGGAAATCGATAAGCGATGGCTCAACGCCGCGATTATCATTGGCATCCTGGCGCTTCTGGTGTATCAGTTCCCCGGCCGCGCCCAACTCGAGAGGCAGGTCGCGGAGCATTATCCTGCCGAAGTTCTGCCCTATCTCGAATCCCATGACCTTTCAGGGCACATGCTGAACTTCTTTGACTGGGGCGGCTATCTCGGATGGAAGGATCCCAAACTCAAAGTCTTCGTGGATGGTCGCGTGGACATATTCGAGCGCGCCGGGGTGCTTGATGACTATGCGCAAGTCCAGAGTCTGGCCGCTCCCATGCGCGTTCTCGATAAGTACCAGATCCGATATGTGCTCTATCCGTCTCAGCAACCCCTTACCTACGTGCTCAAAACGAGCCCGGATTGGAAGGTACTCTATACCGGTCAGATCACAGCGTTGTTCGAAAGGGTAGGACCAGGACAAAGGTGAGATAGAGCTGCAGTGAGGAATGGATGTCTTTGCCGGTAACCCCTGCCACAACCGAATCCGTTGCAGGCCCGAAGATCGAGATCGGATTCAACGAAAACGGGGCGCTGTTTTTTGGTGTCGCAGTTCTTCTCTTAGGGGCTGTTCTCTGGGCTGCCACGGGCCCCCTCACGGAAAAGACCGATTTCGTGCTCACCTATTTCGGCGCGTACATGATTCACAAGGGAGAAGGTCCGAAGCTTTACGACGTCCGTGAACAGGAAAGGGTGAGGGACTCCCTCTTCAAGCATCCGAACCCGCTCATTTACGAGCATCCGCCGTTCGAGGCGCTTCTCTTCGCCCCTCTAGCTGCATTGCCGTTTCGCTGGGCGTACCTGATCTGGGGGATCGTGAATACGGTAATCTGGCTGGTTCTTTCCTACGTTCTGCGGCCGCACGCGCCCGTCCCCAGAGACGCCCTCGGCTACTTCGCGCTGTGGCTGCTCTTCGCGCCCCTGGGTGTGGCCCTGTTCCAGGGACAGACCTCCCTCGTCCTCCTGCTGGTATACACGGCGACGTTCCTCAGCCTCAAGCGCGGGCACGATTTGAAGGCGGGCTGGTGGCTGGGCTTCGGATTGTTCAAATTTCAATTCGTGCTGCCCCTCGCGCTCATTTTCCTTCTTCGGCGGAAGTGGAAGTTTCTGGCTGGATTTCTCCTCAGCGCCACGCTGTTGGGCGTTCTGTCGCTGATAGCTGTGGGATGGCAAGGAATGCTTGGCTACGTCGATTTGATTTTGAAAATCAGCCGCAAGCCGGCCAACGTATCTTACGGTTCGGCCGTCGATATGCCAACCCTTCACGGGTTCATGTACGCGGTCCTGGGAAACACGCTGAGTCTCGGCGCTCTTACGCTCGTCGTCGCGGTCATCTCGGTATTCATGATTCTGCTCACGGCGTGGAGTTGGGTCCGGGCGGAGCGACGAAATCCCGACAGCGCTTTCGACCTGATGTTCTCTGCGGCCCTAACGGTTTCTCTGACGACCGGGTTGCATATGTTTACGCATGACTTCAGCCCTCTGATGCTCGCCATGCTTCTGGCTGCAAGGCATTTTCCGGGGCAAGGGAGGCCCGCTTTACGCCTGGTGCTCGCCACCGCGCTCGTGCTCTTGTGGATTCCGCCCATTTATTTCGCTTTGGTGGCCTGGCATGGCCTCTACCTGATGTCCCCCATTCTCTTGGTTTTCGCCGTCTCGATGCTCTACCTGGCCCAAGGCCCCGCCTCAGGAATCCTGGCCGGAGGCACGCGTGCGCCGGCACAGTAACAACTCCTTGACCGGCGAGCATCGAGCATGGTTAACTTTGCCTCTCCTGCCAGTGTCCGCGGCTCATAACGGAAGGCGGCTGCTATGATCAATGGGAAGCGGGTCGGGGTTGTGATGCCCGCCTACAATGCGGAGAAAACGCTGGAGCAGACCGTCCGGGAAATGCCTGAGGCCGTAGATTTTAAGATTCTGGTGGATGATGGCAGCACGGATCGAACCGTTCCCATGGCCGAGAGCCTAGGGCTGAAGGTGTTCGCCCATGACCGGAACTACGGTTACGGCCGGAACCAGCAGACCTGTTACCGCGAAGCGCTGGCCGCGGGCGCGGATGTGGTGGTGATGGTGCACCCCGACTACCAGTACACACCATTACTGGTCACCGCAATGGCGGGGATGGTGGCCTCCGGGGTTTACGACGTCGTTCTCG
>JBEKVC010000031.1:0-21968 GCA_049514395.1 Terriglobia bacterium | reverse complement strand
GCTGGCCGTGGCGGTCACGGCCGTGGGGGTTCCACTGATGATGCCCGTGCTGGTGCTCAGGCTCAGGCCCGCCGGAAGGGCCGGGCTCACGCTGTAAGAGGTCACCGCTCCGCCGGTGCTGGTGGGGCTGTTCGGCGTGATCGCCGTCCCCTTGACGTAGACCGCCGTGGCGGTAGTGTAGCTGAGTGCCGAAGGCGGCTGAGGGGTGATAACAGCACTGGGGCCGCCACCACACCCGCAGAGAAGAAGTAATGCTAGGGTCAGAATGAGACCAAGCCATTTGATAGATCGCATAGAAAGCTCCTTTTCAATTGTCTCCGGCGCCATGACATGGCGCGGTGTTTCGCCACGGGTCACGTAGGAACAGTCTTTTTCACCCGGCTGTTCGGCAGGATGACACCCTGGGTTCCATTGCCTCTGAGTCAAAGTCGTTTCTAGACTCAGGGTGAAGTTCTCCATGGGCTGACTTATATTGAGTCACCCCATGCATTCGTTCTTGTTATCGGCGGAAACAACTACAAAGTTAAGTCGATCTTGGCGAATTCGGTGGGCGCTTCTCTCATCAAGAGGTGAAGCCTGACACCACAACGGAGCAGATAGTCCTGTTGGAAAGAAGGTGAGGATGGAAACTTCCTCATAGGCGAGCTGCCGCCGGGAAGGTACGTAATCAGAAATCCGGCGTTTAAATATTGCCCGCGCCGGGGGCGCGATTTACTTGGCAGATGCCGTGGCCGGTGAATCACTTCCCAGTGACACGGCGCGGCTCAAGCTGACGTCCATCTCCGTGTAGGGCGGCAAAATCACGTCGCGACCGTGGCGGGTGAGGAGAAAGATTGTTGTCGCGCCCATCGCCGCTAACCTGGCCACGCCGGCCGTGGAAGCATCGGTGGCGGTTGAGCTGATCGCCTCAATGATCAATTGCGTGGTATCGTCGCTGACCTTCGAGATCCCCCCGGTCACACCCAAATCCAGCAGAAACCTTGCCTTGCCGGGATTTTGGGCGTGGATTCTTCCCTCGGAATCCATTGTCATGTGGGTTCCCCTGTCCACCTCCGCGGCCACGGGGGAAGCGGCAATCGGGGTCGCAGCGCCATTCGGCAAGGACAAACGAGTGAACAGAAGGTTCAGCGAGCCAGGGCGGTACAAGCGGCGGGGTGGGACGCGCTTTGCTAACACTCCTTGCAGAATGCTGCCCTGGGGGATGGCGATGGTGGCGCCCACGCGCACGGGCTCCAGCAACACGGCCTGGAAAGTTTGGCCCTGATGGTTCTTGGCCGCGCTGAGGCCCTCGAGCAGAACCAGGGGCATCCGCGTCCCGTCGGCGATGGTGCAAGGCTCCGGACAGGCCGCCGGAGCGTCTGCGTCCTTCCCTGCGCGCGCCTCAGCGAGCGCCGGAAAAGTTGTGCCCTCAGGCTCCACTTGCAATGTTAGTACCCAGGGCGGAACAGCTTTCCGTTGCTTCGATTTCGGTGCGGGCCCGCTTGCATCTGCCGCCGCCTTCCCCCCCTTGGCCACAGGCTTCTCTGTTTCCGCCCTCAGCTCAGCGCGTTGCGTCAGGGCGATGAACGTCGCCCGCAGCGGAACCTGACCCCCTCCCGGCATCAACACGTTCACCGACCGGAATCGCGCCACCACATCGTGCCGGGGCGCAAAAAGGTGAATCACAAAGGGCCGGTCGTCCACCGCGTAAGCTTTCTTTCGCGACTCGATCTGATCCACAACCAGCCGGACCGCGCTGCCCTTCGCAAAAACCTCCGTATCCCGCCAATAGACGCTGCGCGCGAGCTTGCCCTCTAACGTGGTTCCCGGCGCAGTTTTTTTGAGCTGCGTGTGGCCCTCCATGGCAATCCAAATCACCGGAGCCTGACCGTCAGCGCTTTGCGAATACGCGCCGGAAACCGTCGCCCAGGCGATAAGTGCAATGCACACAAACTTCATCATGAGTCGAGCTCGCAAGAGACCATTTCCTCCATTCGGAGTTTGCCCGGCTGGGATGATATCACCGGTCGGTGTGCCGCAGGACGCTTGGTTCACCACACCTTCGAAGTGGCCGAAAAAGAACAGTCGTTTTCACTCGGCTGTTCGGCAGAATGACACCCTGGGTTTCATTCCCTCTGAGTCAAAATCGTTTCAAGACTCCTGGTGAAGTTCTCCATGGGCTGACTTATATTGACTCGCCAAAAGCATTCGTTCTGCTTATCGGCGCAGACAACTATAAAGTTGAGACCATCTTGGCGAATTCGGTGGGCGCTTCTCTCATCAAAGGGTATGTTGCAAATCGGTTCAACCCGAATTCGGAAGTCAGCGTGGTTTCTATGTGCATTTTGTGGGGGCACAGCGTCCGCCGCGGCGGATGCCCCTACGCCCCGCCGCACAAGCTCGAAACCGACTGGGCCGGAGAGTGTGCCGGGGCCATGATTTGAATCTGGATGAGGTTTTTAGCAGGGACAGGATACGCTGTACCAAGGGAATTCCATTGCGAAGCAGCGCTTGACTTCCACGACGAGGTGTACGGTAATAATGGGGAGAGCCTTCCGGGAGGCGCTTGATGAGGCAGAATTCTCCAGGTCGCGTTTTCCGCACTCTAGCCGCCACGGCGCTGGCGACGGGGCTGTGCGTCCCGCTGGTGAAGGCGCAGGCTGCCGGCGAGTACACGCTGGGCGTTTCCAAGTCGGCGGCGGGCGCTGTGGGATTCGGCAATACAATGAGCCGCAGGATGTCGAAGGCCGCCGACGAGCTTTCCGATAAGCTCAAGACGCAGATTCATGAGAGCCCTGCGCAAGTGATGAAGGAGAACCGCGCCGCATTCGCAAAAGCGGCGGGCGAAGGCGGGGGAACGCTGCGCTTCGCTTCCGACCCCAGTGATGCCGCGGTCTTTGTGGATGGCCGCCTGGTCGCGCGGACACCGGCAGAAATCACAGTTCCGCCGGGCAAGCATGCGATCGAGGTCACCCGGCCTGACCGCGACCAGTGGTTCGAACAGGCCACCGTCGCCAAGGGGCAAACCCTGGATATCAGCGCCAAGCTGGTGAATCCGTATCCCTCCGTCATCACACTCAGCTTCAACGACACTACGAAAAACAAGGGACAAACCGGGGATATCAGCGCCAAGCCGGTGAATACGAACCCCTCCGTCATCACGCTCAGCTTCGACGACCCTAAGAAATAATCACTCCTGGGAACGCCAGACGCATGTAGTGGGATTCAGTCTAACAGGGATTGAACAAGACACCATAGGCGGAATTGCGCGGCTCTAACTCCCGCCTCGGTTGCTTAAAGTTTCAGTTCGAGACCGATATCAAAACCGCGCTCGGAGGATTCTGCCTCGCGCACCCAGACCACGCGGTAGACCTTGACGTCGTCTGGGGTACTTTCCAGAATGGCCTTGACCTCCATTCCCTAGCGAAGCGGAGCGTGCTGGCGCACGCACAAGCCGCGCTCGATGAAAGTAACTCACATGCCATCAGAACCTGAGGCTTAGGAGGATGATTCGTGAACGTAAAACGGAGTTGCTGGATCTGAACGCCAATTTCTTCGTGCAACGAACTCCTCACCTCTGCTACGATCACACCCATGCGACTTTACCAAAGCCTCTTTTTCCTCATCGCTCTAGCCGGTTCCCTATGCGCCCAGGAGCTCAAACCGGTTGCTGATCGCCTCGCTGCGCAGAACGCCCTCTTCGACGAGCAGTACGAGTCCGACCTCCGCAACTTCCCCGAGCGCGCAACGGCGTTCGGCGACTATCGCTACAACGATAAGCTCGCCGATCGCTCACTCGCCGCCATCGCCCAGCGCCACGAAACCGACCGGACGTTCCTCAACCGCCTTCAGGCCATAGCCACCACCGGCTTCTCCGACCAGGATCAGCTCTCCCACGACCTCCTGGTTCGTGTCCTCCAGCAGCGCCTCGCCGACTTCGACCTGAAGGAATACGAGATGCCGATCAACCAGGAGAACGGCGTCCACACCGGTCTCGCCGATCTGCCTCTCGCCGTTCCTCTCGACTCCGTGAAGCACTATGAAGACTATATCGCCCGGCTTCACCAGATCCCCCGTGCGCTCAGCGAGACCACGGAGGTCCTCCGCGCCGGCATGAAGGACAACCTCATGCCCGTGCGTTTCCTCCTCGAGAAACTCCCCGTTCAGTGCCAGGGCATCATCGACGCCGATCCCTTCCTCATTCCGACGAAGAAGTATCCCGCCAGCATCTCCCCGGAAGAGCAGAAGCGTCTTACGCAGCAGATCACGGACGCCATTCGAACCGATGTCGTACCCGCCTACAAGAGCTTCGCTACCTTCCTTCGCGCGGAATATGCCCCGCACGGCCGCACCGTGCTTGCCGTTACCTCTCTGCCCGACGGCGAGAAGCGCTATCAGAACTACATTTACGCCCGCACAACCACCCACATGACGCCGGATGAGATCCACCAACTCGGTCTCCGCGAAATCGAACGCATCCAGGCCGAGATGGCCGTCATCGCGAAAAGAGAGGGTTTTGCTGACCTCGCCTCTTTTCGCGCCTCCCTGAAAACCAATCCCAAATACATACCAGCATCCGCGCAGCAGATTCTCGACGACTTTCGCCGCTACATCGCCCAGATGGAGCCCAAACTACCCGAACTCTTCACCCTGCTTCCTAAGTCACCTGTAACTGTCGAGGCTATTCCCCCCTTTCAGTCTGCGGCTGCAACCCACTATGTCACCGGTACTCCGGACGGCAAGCGTCCCGGCCGCGTCGTTGTCGCCACCTCCAACTTCGCGGAGCGCTCACTGATCGACGACGAGGCGATCGCCTACCATGAAGGCGTCCCAGGCCACCACATGCAGCTATCTGTGCAGCAGCAGCTCGCCGGCCTGCCCAAGTTCCGCCTCCATGGCCTCGGGTTCAACGCCTATATCGAAGGCTGGGCTCTTTACGCGGAGCAGCTTGGCAAAGAGGTTGGCTTCTATCAGGACCCCGTTTCGGACTACGGCCGACTTTCCTCCGAACTCTTCCGCGCCGTGCGGCTGGTTGTCGACACCGGAATCCACTCCAAAGGTTGGACCCGCGATCAGGTGGTGGATTTCTTCCGTAAGTCGGGTGCGGTCGACGAGCCCACCATCCAATCCGAAACCGACCGCTACATCGCGTGGCCCGCACAGGCCCTCAGCTACAAGCTTGGCCAGCTCAAGTTCCGCGAACTCCGCGAACGCGCCCGGAAAGAACTGGGAACTAAGTTCGACCTCCGCACCTTCCACGATGAGATGCTCAACGGCGGAACCCTGCCCCTCGACCTGCTCGAAGCCCGCACCGACAAATGGATCGCCCAACAGAAATTAAAATGACGCTGTAAGAAACTTACAAGCCGGACCTGTGGCCCTTACGGTCCAGAAACTTTAGTGCAAACGGCGTTCGAGGAAATAGCTCCCCGGTAGTCGCCCAGTGTGTATCAACGATTCCGGAGGGGCAATCCGAATTTCTGGGCGCGCGACGGCGCACCCGGAAGTAACCTTGCCGGTGCCCGTCCAGCTACGCACAACCTAATGGTCGAACGCGCGTATCGAGAGAAATGCATCTCCCCGAGACCTGATCTCCACCTGCGTCGGCTCCTCTTAAGGCTGGAGCGTTAAGCCGTAAGTCATCCTCAACAACCGTGACAAGAATATAAGACACTGCCAGGAACTGCGGCCAGAATTGCCAAGACTCCTGGCACCGGAGCGGCGCTTGTCATTTGATCTCGATGCCAGCACTTTCGTTGACCCTGGCATCCCACCTCCTGTCGGATTGACCTGACTCGCCGTGGGTTGTGAGTCTCCGAACAAACTCGCCGTCGCCGGTGGCGCGGGGTGTGCATGTCTCTTGACAAATGGGGGAGGATAGGCTAGCATTGTAGCAGGATTCAGGGGTCAGGATTCGGCAGATGGAAGAGCAGGGACAGGTGATAAGGGCAATTCTGAATGGTGAATGGTGAATTGTTTTCTTCCTCCTCGCCACCGCCGACTGCCTACTGCTTACTGCCGACCGCTTACTGAGTTTGAGGGGGCGGGATGGAGAGGGCTCTCGCAGGCATGGCAGCCCTGGACAAGATGTCACTGCCGACAGGGAAAGAAAGGACTAGTAACTCTAAAAAGTGAACGACCGACGCGGGAATGTCTATGAAAACAAAGGACCGCTGTGGAAAAAGTGGGGGTGAAGCGGGAATGTTCTAGAAAACAAAGGTAGTTATGCGTCGAAAGCGGGAATGTTGTTGAAAAGAAAAGTAGTTGGTAGGTGGGGGAAGAACAGGGGGCAGGATTCGGGATTCAGGTGTCAGGTGTCAGGTATCAGGTGTCAGGGGTCAGGTGTCAGGAGCGAGAATGAAGACCATCTGATTCCCGCCTTCTGCCTTCTGCCGGTTGCCTAGTGGCTGCTGCTTGGCGCCTTTGAAGAGCCGCAGGTCCGGAGAGCGGGACCTGCGCTACCACTGCCTACTGCTTACTGCTTACTGCCTACCGGGATGCGGCCTGGGGCAGTGCACTGAGGGCTTCGCGTACTTTCTTGTCCAGTGTTTCGACGAAGCTGCTCAAAACCAAACCTTCCTGGCGAAAGACCACGCGCCCGTTGCCATCAAAGAGCAGCAGCGTGGGGAGGTTTTGCACGCCGAGGAGCCGGTCGAGTCCCTGGGGGTAGACCACCTGGGTAGTCCACTGTTCTTCCTTGAGGAATGCCGGCACGCCGGCCCGGTCCTCGTCCACGTTCACGGCCAGGAACACGGCGGCGGGCTGGTTGCGGAAGTTCTCCACCACGCGCTCGAGCAGCTTTCCCTCCAGCCGGCAAGGGCCGCACCAGGTGGCCCAGAACTCCAGGACCAGAACCTTGCCGCGGTAATCGGCAAGCCGCAGCGGCGAGCCGTCGGTGCGCTTGAGCACATAAGCAAAGGGGTCATGAAGATTGGCGTTGGGCTGAGCCGAGTCCTGGAATCGCGGAGCAAGCGCGCGTACAAGCTCGTCGTAGCGGGCCAGGACCATATCGCCCAGGCCTTTCTCGGATTGGTGCAGCGCCACGTAACAACTGCCCAGTTTGCGGCGGACCTCCTCCCGGTGCGACGGGTCCGGGCCGGGACCGGGGAAGGCGAAGGCCGTCGCATACTCATTCAGGGCTCGTTCAAGGTCGTTCTTCTTGGCCGCCAAGTCGCCCAGGCGCTCCGCAAGGCGCTGCGAGGGATAGGCGGCATAGCTCTTTTCGTAATCCGCCATGGCCTTGTCCGTCTCGCCGGACTTGGCGTAAAGCTTCCCGCGCATCACGTAGGCCGCGGCCAGCATGATGCTGGGCGATTCGGGGGACTTGTTCTTGCCCGCCGCAGACGGGGCTGATTCATTGACCTCCTTTTCCGCGCGCTCGACGAACTTCATCGCGTATTGAAGGGCTTTGACGCGGCTGGAAGCGTCGTCCTGCCGGTCGAAGAGGTCCACCAGCGAAGGAAGAAGCGCGGGATCGTCCGGCTTCAGTGCCAGCAGTTTTTCGCCATACTGGATAGCGGTTTGAGGATCGTTGGCCCGAAGGGCGGATTTGTAAATGAACTGAAGAACCTCCTCGCGTCGCGCACTCGCGGGGAAGCGCTCGAGAAAAGCCTCCAGGTTCTTGATAAGCACCTGGGGATTGCCCTCGGAGGAACGGACCGCCTCCTGAAGCGCCTGCGCTTCCAGAGAGGGCTTCTCGGCAGTCTGCGGCGGCGCAGCGGATTGGGGCGCCGGCTTTTGAGCCGCTTGCACAAGCCGCAAAGAAACGGGATTCAGCAACAACAGCAGGCCCAAAAGCGCGGCGGCGAAAGAGCAGCGGCGAGTGATCCCGCAAGGCGGGACCGAGTGACGAGCAGAAAAGCAGGTTTCAGGGGTCAGGTGCCGGGTGTCAGGGGACCTAAGGCGGCGGGCGGCAAGTGGGGGGAATCCAAAATCTAAAATCCAAAATTCCCCCAGCCCCCAGCCCCGCTCTTTCGACTGACCCGCCGCGGCGGGACGACTGACCCCTGCGCTTACAACCACATGTTTTTTCGGCATCCTTCTAAATTTAAAGAGAAGCGCAGAGCCGGTCAAGGCAAATAGAGCGCGGGGTAGTGTCCCAATTAGAATGTGGGGCGGCCCTACGTCGCATATCAGGAGACTATCAGAGCGCCGCAGGGAACTAAACAGCGAGCCGTGCTGATATAATGCTTGGCTTTTAAGGAGCTGAAATGAGTCCCAGACGAATACGCGCCGTCTTTCTGGACGCAGGCAACACACTGGTGTTCCCGCGCCTCGAGGATCTTATCGCGGACTTGAAGGAACATGGCCATTCGGCCACGCCGGATGACTTTTACGCTGCGGAGCGTCTGGCCAAACAAAAACTGGATGATTGGCTGTGGCCGCAGATCCGACGCGGTGAGTTCCCAAAGCAAATTGACTATTACTATTGGTCGGAGTATTTGCACGAGTTCACGAAAAGGCTCGGCGCCCCGGAGAGCGAGCCGGGGGAGCTTACCAAGCGCTTGATCAAAAGCTTCCAGAACCTTCAGCTCTGGTCCCGCGTGATGCCCGATACGCCTGCCTTTCTTGAAGGGCTTGTGGCCCAGGGCTACTTCTTGGGAGTGATTTCAAATTCCACCGGAACTCTGGAAGGCCAACTCGTCCGTTTGGGCCTGGCACGCTATTTCCAGGCTATCTTGGATTCGGCTATCGTAGGCATTCAAAAACCACACCCGGGAATCTTCAAGCTGGCGCTTCAGCGCGCGGGGGTGGAGGGTTCGGAAGCCGTGTTTGTGGGCGACACCTATGCCACGGACGTAGGCGGCGCGCAGCTTGCGGGGTTGACGGGTGTGCTTATGGACGGTGTGGGAGCTTACCCTGACGCCGCGTGCCCCAGAATCTCAGCGCTTCCGGAACTGGCGAGAATCCTTGAAGGCTTGTAAGCGAAGATGTTGCCTGGTATTTGAGGCTCGGCCGCAACGCAATGGGGTCAGCTTCTGATTGTGGCAAGTCGTAACGCGTGAGCCACCCCACAACCAGCCTTGGGACCTGTGGTACTAGTTCCGAACTTCTTCGCGTGGCACGAAGGAAAGCAGATCCTTCGCTCCGCTCAGGATGACATGTCATTCTGAGTCCGCCGCGGCGGACGAAGAATCTGCTTTTGGTTGCGGCTCGGGCCGCGCTGTGGTACATGCGTGCCTCCTTAGGCATTTCTTCCTGCCCAGTAGCGTGCTACCATTTTCACGGTGTGAAAAGACCTGTTAGGGGGTGTGCTATGGAAGTTCGGAAACATCATCGCAAGAAAGAGGACTACAGTCTGCGTACTCACATGATCCACGGGGCCTTCGACAGCAAGAAGTGGGATTTCAACCACCACGTTGTCCCGCCGGTTTCCCAGTCCACGGCTTTCCGCCTGACTTCTCTGGAGCGGGGCGCCAAGGGGTTCGTGCAATTTGCTTCCGCCGACGAAGCGTTGAGCGGCCACATTCCGATCTACATCTACGACCGGCTGGACGAACCCACCCGGGCCATGCTGGAAGAAAACCTGGCCTACGCCGAGGGCGGCGACATCTGCGTGACGTATGCCAGCGGCATGGCGGCGATCAGCGGGGTTCTGGGTTCGGTGCTTCGCCAGGGGCAGGAAGTTCTGGCCCATCAAGTTTTATACGGCTGCACGTACAGTCTGATGACCAATTGGCTGCCCAGGTTCGGCATGCAGGCCCGCTTTGCCAACTTCCTGAAGACTGAATCCCTTTTCGATCAAGTAACACCTGCCACCCGCGTCCTCTACTTTGAGACCCCGACCAATCCCACCATGGAATTGATTGACATCACAGCGCTACGCCGCCTCGCTGACCAGGTGAATGTAAGCCGCGAGGAGCGTGAGCGAGTCCTGGTGATCGTGGACAACACCTTCGCCACGCCGCACTGCCAGCGGCCTTTGAAACTCGGAGCCGACATCGTTGTGGAAAGCCTGACCAAGGGACTGGGGGGGTTTGGAACGGACATGGGCGGAGCCGTGATCGCCCCGGCGGAGTGGTACAACCACCTCATGCTCTTCCGCAAGGATTTCGGGGGAGTGCTTTCGCCGCGTAGCGCCTGGGGCATCCTGGTTTACGGCCTGCCCACGCTGGCCACTCGCATGTCCAATATGCAGAAGACGGCGCAGCGTGTGGCGGAGTTCCTCAGCAAGCATCCCAAAGTGGCGAGCGTCCTGTATCCCGGCGCGGAGTGCTTTCCGCAGAAGGAGTTGGCTCATCGGCAAATGCTCAGCCCGGATGGAAAGTTCGCTCCCGGCAGCATGGTCTATTTCGTTCTCAAGGGAAGTGATTCCAAGCAAAGCCAGGCTGAGAAGCTGGTGGATTACCTTGCGGAGCACGCTTATTCCATCACCCTGGCCGTCAGCCTCGGGCAGATCAAGACTCTGATCGAGCATCCCTTCTCGATGACGCATTCAGCGCTGCCCGACGACCAGAAACGCGCTTTCGGCATGCATCCCGAGGGCATCCGGATTTCCCTTGGCCTTGAGGACTGGCACGACATCATTCGCGATTTGGAGATTGCTCTGGAGAAGGTGTGAGACGCCGCGCGGCCCGGGCAGAAGGCAGAAAGCATTAGCCAGCCGGCAGTGAAGACGGTGGGATTCTAAACCGGATTTCTCACCACGTTTGGACGCTTTTAGGGGGCTGCCGGAAGGGCGGGGTTTCAGCCCCGCCGAAATCGCAGCTCCCGCCCTCTGTTGGTCCCGCGCCCCACGCAGTCCCGCAAGCGCGGGACTGCGTGGGGCGCGGGACACAGGAACAATCAGGAAGGCCTTGTAACGGCGGGGCTGAAGCCCCGCCCTTCCACACCCGCGGTGAGAAATGCGGGCTAAGCCTTTGCAGACTCAAAGCTGACCCGCCGCGGCGGGATAGCTGAAAGCTGATAGCTTGGTTCTACGTTCAGGGGTGAGATTGCCTGAGCAGTGAAACTCACCGGCTGGCTTGTGTGGCGAGTTTATGGAGCACTTCACGGTAGAAGTGCCCGGCGATTTCTGCGGCGTGGGGACCGAACATCATGCGTCCACCGCGCAGAAGGACGACGGCCACATACCTTGGTTGCTGGTCCTGGGCGTATGAAACGAACCAGCCCAGGCGCGCTCCGTCTTCGCTGCACGTTCCGGTTTTTCCGTAGATCTGCATTTCGGGGTCGTAAGCCAGCCGGGCAGTTCCGTAGAGGACCGCTCCCTCCAGGCCTGCCTTGATTTCGGGCAAGTACTGGGCCAGATCGTCCAGGTGGCGCCGGACTTTGGGCTGGAATTGGGAAAGTTCATCCGCGGTGCGGGGATACTGCAATTCGTAAAGGGTGCCCCCGTTGGCGATGGCTGAGATAACGGCGGCCCATTGAAGCGGGGTGACTTCCATGTCCCGCCCGTAATAAGCCAGATAACCCACGCCGCCCTCCTTTGGGGCAGCGGCGGGAAATCGCCCGGCGGATTCACCGGGGATGTCATCGCCGGTCTTTTCGCCAAGGGCGAACTCATGAGCGTACTGGGCCAGCCGCTGGAATCCCAACATCTCACCTAGTTTCAGGAAAAATACGTTGTTGGACCGGGCCAGCGCTTCAGTGAGGTCCATCCGCAGGCGGCTCCCGACATAGAGCTTCGTGTTTGGGGTGATGATGCCTTCCCGCAGGGCGGCCAACGCTACCACGGGCTTGAAGGTCGAGCAGGGTGTAAAGCCACTGGAGAGCGCCAGCTTTTGATTCACGATGGAGAGAACCCGCCCATTGTTCGGATCCACCACCACCATGCTTCCGTTCCAGTTTCCCAATGCCGCTAGGGCAGCTTGACGGACGGCGGGATCGTCACCGGCCGGGTTGTCCTCCGCCGCAGGGTCACCGAACGAGCTGATTCGGTAAGCATCGTTGCCGCGCAGCCGGCGCCGGCTACGTCTCCGGCTGGCAGATACTGTTTGCAGGGGGCTTCGTTTTCTCGCGGCATGCGGCTTCGAAGTTGAAGAGTTATTAGGGGAGGAAGGCGCATTCGAGGGCGCCGTCGATGGTTGCGTCCCAGAGTTCTGCGCGCTCCCTAAGTAGGTCTCTGTCCCGAGTAGGCAAAAAACGGCCACGGCCAGAATGGCTAGTCTCTTAGACAAGGTTGTAATGAAAAACCTCCTTGGTTCGTGTCGAGGTGAATTCCGTCCCCCGTCGGAGCTGGCGACTGCCAACGAGGGAAGACTTCGAAATTGCTACTTCTTACCCTTTGCGGCTGCGGCGCTTTCCGCCCCTGCCGTCACATCGTGTGGGACCGGCAGGTTGAGCGCCTTGCGCACTTCGATCTCGAGTTTCTTACACAGGTCAGGGTTGTCTCGCAAGAATTGCCTGGCGTTTTCACGGCCCTGCCCGATGCGCTCACCCGCGTAAGAGAACCAAGCCCCACTCTTCTCCAGGATATTGCGCTCTGCGGCCACATCGATCAGGTCGCCCTCCCTGGAGATCCCCTCGCCATATAGAATATCAAATTCTGCCTCCCGGAAGGGAGCGGAAATTTTATTTTTTACTATTTTTACCTTGGTCCGGTTTCCGACCACGCGGTCGCCATCCTTGATGGAGGCAATACGGCGGATGTCCACGCGAACCGTTGCATAGAACTTCAGCGCCCGGCCGCCGGTGGTCGTCTCCGGGTTCCCGAACATGACACCGATCCTTTCCCGGATCTGGTTAATAAAAATCAGGCAGGTTTTGGATTTGGCTACGATGCCCGCAAGCTTCCTGAGGGCTTGCGACATCAACCGCGCCTGAAGGCCGGGTAGGGAGTCGCCCATATCGCCATCGAGTTCGGCCTTGGGGACGAGGGCGGCGACCGAATCAATCACTATGACGTCAATCGCATTAGATCGAACCAGCGCTTCGGCAATTTCCAGCGCCTGCTCGCCGTAGTCCGGCTGCGAGACCAGCAGGTTGTCCACGTCCACGCCCAACCGCTTGGCATAGGGTGCGTCCAGGGCATGCTCGGCGTCCACGAACGCCGCCATCCCGCCGCGTTGTTGTGCCTGCGCCACCACGTGCAGCGCGATGGTCGTCTTGCCGCTCGACTCCGGGCCGAAGATCTCGACTACCCTTCCCCGCGGCATCCCACCCACCCCCAGCGCCGCATCAAAGGCCATCGAGCCGGTTGGGATCACTTCCACGGGAACCAGCGCGTCCTTGGTCCCCAGGCGCATAATCGAACCCTTGCCGAATTGCTTCTCAATCTGCGTCAGCGCCAGATCAATAGCCTTGAGCTTTTCAGTTCGTTCTTCTGGCATGTCGATATCCTTTCCAGGGTCTCCATTGTATTATCCCCAGGCGATGCCTTGACTTCTCGCCAGGGCTGCACACTCAGTGATGCCGCGACGCATCACGTTGCGGGTGTGCCGCCTTGCGGACGGCCTTGTCACCCGAAGCCCGTCCGGCCCTCACCTTGCGGCCCTCCAGCCAGCGTTTGAGCGACTCCTGGCTTTCGCCCGAGGGCCGTCCCACAATCAGGCTATCAACACTGAGATCCTCGTCGAGGTCGGGCCAGTGAATACCCTCTCCGTCGGCAACCAAGCGCCATTCATTCCGCTCCCCCGGCGTGCCGTTGAGCAATCGGGGGTACCAGACCAAAGGCGCCGAGATGCTCCGCCCATCGATGAGGTCAACGACCAGACTATCCTCCGTTACAGTCACGTGCTGTGCCCTTGCTTCACGAACGGGGGTATCCAAAGAATTCATACATCCCGGTCCTGCGTGACCCTCTCCGGCCCTTTGTCCTGTCACTTAGCATACTCGTAAAACCCCTGTCCGGTCTTGCGTCCCAGCCGTCCCGCGTTCACCATCTTCTCAAGCAATGGGCAGGGCCGGTATTTGGAGTCGCGGAAACTCTCGTAGAGGACTTTCATGATGTCCAGGCAGACGTCCAAGCCGATCAGGTCGGCGAGCTCGAGCGGTCCCATGGGGTGGTTCATGCCCAGCTTCATCACATCATCGATTCCCTTCGCATCCGCAACGCTTTCCATCAGGCAGTAAACCGCTTCGTTGATCATCGGCATCAGGAGGCGATTGGAAATAAACCCCGGATAGTCGTTCACCCGCACCGGCGTCTTGCCCGCCGACTCAGCAAGCCTCATTGCTTTATCGGCAGTTTCGGGCGACGTCTGGAGTCCCGGCACGACTTCCACCAACTTCATCACCGGCACAGGATTGAAAAAGTGCAAGCCGATGAAGCGGTCCGGGCGCTGCGTCGCGGCCGCGAGGCGCGTGATGGAAATGGAAGATGTGTTAGAGGCGAAAATAACTCCCTGCCCGCAGTGGGGTTCGATCGCCCGGAATGCTCCTGCCTTCACCTCGAGATTCTCTGTCACCGCCTCCACGATGAAATCCGCCCCTCCGAGGTCAGAGACTCGCGTCGTGGTCTTCAGGCGGCTGAGCGCCTTCTCGCGCTCTTCGCCTGTCAGACGATTCTTCTCGACGTCCCGGTTTAGGCCCTTGGCGATTCTCTCCGCGCCTGAATCGAGGAACTGCTGGGAAAGGTCGTGGAGGAATACCGTGTAACCGCTCCGGATCAGGACCTGGGCGATCCCATGGCCCATGGTTCCGGCGCCCATCACGCCCACCGTCTTGGTTTCCAATTTATGCTCCGTATCCCAACTAGCACGGGTGTCTCGCCCGTGAAAATTGTGGAATCTGATGTGTGCGGCTGACCTGTCCCGGCGCGTCGGGAAGTCCACCTCTAAGAACGTGGCCGTGGACACGGGCGCGACGCCCGTGCCACCAATTGGGCGAATTTCCAGTTTCGAATTTCCGGTTTCCAGCTTCGAACTTCGAACCCTAATCGTTCGATCTCCCGCTAAGTCAGTCAGGCAAGGACTCAACTGCCAATGCGACCGCGTTCCCGCCCCCCAGGCAGAGGGCCGCGACCCCGCGCTTCGCGTTGCGTCGCGCCATCTCGTAAAGCAAGGTGACAAGAACTCGCGCGCCTGAGGCTCCGATGGGATGACCCAGGGCCACGGCGCCGCCATTCACGTTGGTCTTGGCGGGGTCGAGGCCTAACTGCTCAATGACCGCGATGGCCTGAACCGCGAACGCCTCATTCAGTTCGAACAGGTCGACGTCTTCAAGCTTCCAGTCAACCTTCTTGAGAAGCATCCGAACCGCGTCCACCGGGGCCATCATCACCCACTTGGGCTCCACGCCGCTCACCGCCTGACCCACGATGCGCGCCAAAGGCTGCTTGCCCATTTGGCGCGCCTTATCGAGCGAAGTTACGACCAGCGCCGCCGCCCCGTCGTTGGTTCCCGGAGCGTTGCCTGCCGTCACTGTGCCGTCCGGCTTGAAGACCGGCCGGAGCTTTGCCAACGCTTCGAGCGAGGTATCAGCCCGGGGGGATTCGTCAAGGGCAAATTGGATGGGTTCACCTTTCTTCTGCGGGATGCTGACAGGGACGATCTCATCCTTGAAACGGCCGCTCTTGGTGGCGTCCACAGCGCGCCGGTGGCTCTCGACTGCGTATTGGTCCTGGCGTTGGCGGGAGATGTTGTACTTCTCCGCCACCAACTCCGCAGTCATCCCCATGTGGAAGTTCTCGTAGGCATCCCAAAGGCCGTCGGTAATCATCGAGTCCAGGACCTTGGCATGCCCCAGGCGGCTTCCAGCGCGCATCTGCGGCAGAAGGTAAGGGCAATTGGTCATGGACTCCATGCCGCCGGCCACGACGATTTCCGCGTTTTCCGTCTGGATAGATTGTGCCGCCAAGGCCACGGCCTTCAAACCCGACCCGCAGACCTTGTTGATGGTCATGGCGGCTACGCGCGGGTGAAGCCCGCCTTTCAGGCCCGCCTGTCGTGCCGGATTTTGACCCAAGCCGGCGGAGAGGACATTGCCCATGATGATCTCGTCCACCTGTGCGGGCTCGATTCCAGCCCGGCGCACCGCCTCCCGAACCACACAGGCGCCCAAATCCACGGCGGAAAAAGGCGAAAGAGAGCCCTGAAACTTCCCCATGGGGGTGCGGACTGCGGCGATGATTACTGCTTCGCGCATGGCTATCCCCTTTACAGGCTGTAGTTTGGTCGCTTCTCAAACAAAAGTCAAGGTTGCGGGTTGAGGAGAAATAGTCGAAACTACTCTGCATGGGGGGATGACATGATAGCCTGGATTTTGGTATTTCACCTGACAGGGCTGGTTTTCTGGCTGGGCAGCTTACTGGTAGTCACGCACGTCCTGGCCATTCATTCGGAAGAGCCTTCCACGGAAGCCCGAGCGACGCTAGGGCGATTGGAGATGAAGCTGCTCAAGGGCTTGGCTCATCCCGGCGCCGCGGTGATGGTGATTTCGGGGATCATTATGATCGGTGAAAACCCTCATTACTTACGTGAGCATTGGCTGCAGGCAAAGTTGCTGCTGGTGGCTCTCCTGGTCATTCTGGATTTGAGAGTCTATTTCCGGACTACGGCATTCCTCGCGGGAAGAGCGGAATTGCGGCGGCGTGAATGCATGGCTCTGCACGGCGGAATTTCGCTGGTGTTTTTTGGCATTCTGATTCTCGTCCTGCTCAAACCGTTTGCTTTGAGGGTTCGCCGAGCCTCTGCTCCTGTCGGTTTCTGCCCTCGCGCCGGCCTTCCCGCAGGGCCATTGCCTGACCGCACCGCAGTGGCCCGCCTTTCGGACAAGCGGAAAGTCTCGGGTTACACGAATGAGTTGTAAGCGATATTCGAACCTTAATTTGTGGAGGAACACTCGGTGAAGATCACTGTAAACAAGAACGGCTCACTGCGTATTGAAGGGGAATTCACCATATACGACGCGGGGGGTAACGCATTCGATTTGGGTGGGCGAACTTCGATTGGGCTTTGCCGTTGTGGCCATTCGGAGAATAAACCCTTCTGCGACGGGACGCATAGGAAGGTCGACTTCCAATCGGAAGTGAAAGCCCAAGCGCTTCCTGCCCCCGCCCCGAAGCCTCCGGCGGCTTAAGAGTCTGCTTCGCGTTATTTCAGTAGCATGCCTATTCTATGAGGAGGATTCAATGTGGGGAACTGAGTGGCTTTTGGCCATACTATCGTTAAGCAGTGGCGGGGCCCAGGGTCAAGTTTCCTCGTACCGCCGCCCGGAACTTCTGATTGAAACACAGGAGCTTGGGAAACTGCTCTCAAACTCGCAATTGCGTCTTGTGGACGCACGCCCTCTGGAAGAATATCGCTTAGGACATCTGCCTGGAGCGGTGAGCCTTCCCGCTCTCGCAACCCATGATCCGGACGCAAACCGTCACGGGTTCCCATTACCTCCAGAAAGAGCTGAGCAACTCTTTCGGGGGGTGGGAATCAGCTCAAACTCTCAGGTTGTGATCTATGATGACCAAGGGAACCGATTCGCGGCACGCGTATTTTACGTTTTCGAGTTTTTCGGGCATTCACATGTGCAAGTTCTGAACGGTGGCTTTAAGAAGTGGCTAAGCGAAGGACTTCCGCTTACCACAGATTCTCCCGGCATCGCACCGGGTGACTTTAAACCGCTGGCGAACTCAGCCATCATCGCCACCTCCGAGTGGGTGAACGCGCACCTGAAAGATCCCAAGGTAAGGCTACTGGACGCCCGATCCGTGGCGGAATTCAAGGGAGAGAGAATCCAGGGCCCACGCGGGGGCCATATTCCGGGCGCCATCAACCTGGAATGGACGCGGGTCATTGATTCCGGCGAGATCAAGACCTTTTTGGATGCGCCTTCGCTCGCAAAGCTCTTCTCAGACGCTCAGATTTCGCCCGGGCAGGAGGTCGTCACTTACTGCCAAATTGGTATGCGCGCCGCTGACCTCTATTTTGCGTTGCGCCTGCTCGGATACGAGCGGATCCGCATGTACGACGGCTCCTGGCAGGAGTGGAGTGTCCTTGCTGATTTGCCCGTGGAAAAATGAGAAAAGGTTAGTGGAGAATCCGCATAGTCAGGGCAGACGGCTACTGATCGATTGAAGGGCCGGTCTGTAGATGGCAAACCGGCAAAGGGTGGGAGCCAGCCTTGAAGTCATATGGGCAACAACCCTTGTGTTTCATGCAACTCGAAGGCTGGCAAGGGTTTACTCAGCGCGTGGCAATGCCGTTGGCGAAGGGCGACTTCGTTGACTTGAATTGGGGCGTGTGTTACGGTAGCCCCATAGTCTATTATGAGTGCAGGGACGCGGAGCGTGTAAATGGCTTTTAACAAAGCCAAAGCGCTGCAAGAGGCGGAAAAACTTGTCATCCAGGGCAAGATCAGTCAGGCGATTAAGCGATACTTCGACATCTTCGAGAAGGACCCTTCCGATATAATCCTGCTCAACACGATTGGCGACCTTTACATCCGCGATAGGAATGTTTCAGAGGGTCTAAAGCAGTTCTACAGGCTTGCCGAGGCTTACGTTCAGGATGGATTCATACTCAAAGCGACCGCCATTTATAGGAAGATCGTCAAGCTTGAGCCGGACTCGGTAGAACCCTTACTGAAACTCGCTGAGCTCTACCAGACACAGAGGCTGGCCCGCGAGGCCCGCGAACTGTCCTACCAAGTCGCCGAATTCTACAAGAAGAAAAAACAGAACGACAAGGCGCTTGAAACCCTGCGCAAAGTAGTGCAGTTGGATGTCGAGAACGCACCGGCGAGGGTCCGCTTGGCGGAGTTTTACGAGGAGATAGGACGCAAGGACGAAGCCACGCAAGTTTACCTGGAAACCGTGCAACTTGCGTTTCGCCGGAGCGACCTGGCTGCCGCCCAGGTCATTTTGAAGAAGGTACGGGAATTAGATCCGGACAACCCCCAGATACATTTGCTCAGAGCCCACGAAGCATTGGCGAGCAAGCACCCGGAGGAAGTCGAAACGATCCTGAGCGCCATTCCGGGATTGAAGGACGATCCTACCGGGCGGTCACTCCTGATTGATTCTTATCTTTCGACTCAACAACTGGAGAAAGCGGGAAAGCTGGTGCCGGACCTCTTTCGCGCCAACCCGACGGACTTCTCGCCGGTTGCTTCCTTCGTGTCGGCGTGCGTGCAGGTGGATGAATTCGACACGGCTCTTAGGGCCTTATCCGGGTTGGCAGATGAGCTTATTAAGCAAGGGAACACAAGCTCTTTGATGCAGTCGTTGCGCCTGATCTGGAGCAAGTCTCCCCAGCACCTCCCTACCCTCGAGCTGATTTATCGGATTTGCGATGAGCGGGGGGAGGAGTACGCGCTTACGGAAATCCTGGAAGCACTGGGCCACGCCTATGTGCAGTGCGGGCAATTCGAGAAGGCCGAGCAGGCTTTCCAAAGGCTCGTAAGTCGCGAACCTGCGAACCAACGTTACAAGGTCTTGCTGAAGCAGGTTCTCAAGAAGCAGGGTAAGGAAATCGGCAAAGCGTTCGTTGCAGGTCCGCCGTCCTCCGCAATCGACCTTACTCAAAAAGAGGGATTAGCCGCTCCGGCGGCCTCTGCTTTGGCTGATGCCGAGCGAGAAGCGATGGTGAAGCGGGCGCTTGACAACAGCGAGCTTCTGGCGCGTTACCATTTGGTGGCAAAAGCGGTTGCGGAGCTCGACAGGGTTCTGGAGATTTATCCTGACGAGCCCGAAATCCACAGACGCCTGGTCGGGATGTGCTGGAAGGTCATGTCTGAACGGGCTGCGCAGGCGGCCCAGGCACTAGTGAGGATTTATACGCAGCAGGGTGATACTGAGGGCGCCAAGCGATATGCGCAAATGGCTGGCGGGCGAGAGGCTCTGGCCGCGGAAGCCTCAATCCCGCCCGCCGGCGAAACTCCGCTCCCGGCTCCTCTCCAGTTGCCGATCAACCTTTCGAGGCAGGCATCACCCGCACCCCCGCCTGGCTCGACCTCTAAAATCCAAGAGATTGACCTTTCGAAGGATTGGGAATCCTTTCAAGCACAGGGTTCCTCATTCAACTATGAGGACAGCCGCATTGAGGTCAACTTCTATCTCGAGAATGGCTTTCTTGAGGAAGCGATAAAGGCAGTCGAGGAGTTGGAGAGAACGCTGCCAGGCGAGCCAAGAATCGCCGAACTCCGGGCTCTCGTAGAGGCACATACGGGTCCTATGGCGGCCGAAGTCCCTGCGAAGCAGCCCGCAGGGACCTCTACGGAGGCAACGACCAATCTGCTCGGCGACTTAGCGGACGCGTTTGGGTCTGCGATGGGAGAGTGGGCAGATCCTCCACCTGGGCCCCCTTCCGCACCCACAGCAGGGCCCACGACGATATCTACAGCGCCGACTCCGGCGCCGGCTTCGCCGCTCAGCGGGTGGCTCGAGGAAATAGGTGAACCTCTTGCCATGGGACCTGAGGAGGAGGACGATCCGGAAACCCATTACAACCTGGGAGTGGCCTTTCGGGAGATGAACCTCCTCGACGAGGCCATTGGCGAATTTCAAAAGGTGGTGAAAGGGGCGGGAAAGGGAGCTCACCCGCCAAACTACTTGCAGGCGTGCAGCTTGCTGGCGGTTTGCTTCATGGACAAAGGCATGGCTCCCCTTGCCGTCAAGTGGTATTGCCGGGCGCTGGAAACCCCCGGCCTTGACGAAGAGGCCTTGCTGGCTCTCCAGTATGACCTTGGAGTCGCCTATGAGCAGGCGGGTGATGCGCGCCGCGCGTTGGAGAAGTTCACCGAGGTGTACGGCCAGAACATCGATTTTCGCGATGTCGCGGAGAAGATCCGCCTATTTCAGCAGAAGGGCTCATAAGGCTCACGTTGCGTGTCATTCCGAGCGAAGCGAGGAGTCTCGCTCCGCGTTCGGCCCAGACAAAAGACCAGAGCGAGATTCCTCGCTTCGCTCGGAATGACAGCGTTCAACCGAGGTTAAAATCCCTAACCCGACATGCGCAGATTACTGACCATAATATATATCGTGTTTTGTTCGGAACTGGGGATCTTCCTCTTCATCCTCCCCTGGGCATCATTCTGGGGGAAGAACTATTTCATTGATCACTATCCACTGATTTCAGCCATCTCTCGGAACTATTTCCTCCGCGGAGCGGTTTCGGGCCTCGGCCTGGCTGATATCTGGCTCGCAGTTTATGAAATCCAGCAGTTCCTCCACCGTTCCCGAACTTCTGATTTGCACTCAACTAAATGAAGAATTTTCTACTCTGCTACATAACAGACCGGCGACAGTTGAGGTCAGTGTCTCTCGCGGCTGTTATCCGTGAAACGGTACGCGCGGGGGTAGACATTGTGCAGGTTCGAGAGAAAGACCTCACGAGCCGGGAGTTGATTACCCTTGTGGAAGAGGCTTTGAGCGCAACAAGGGAGCCGGGGATGGGAGGCGCACGCGTGGTCGTGAACGACCGCGTGGACGTGGCCTTGGCTGGGGGAGCAGATGGAGCGCATCTGGCGGCTCACTCTATGCCCGTGCAAGTCGTGCGCCGGTTTGTGCCACGCGCTTTTCTTATCGGGGTCTCCTGCCATTCTCTGGGTGAGGCAATGGCAGCCGAATCAGGCGGGGCGGATTACCTTGTGCTGGGACCGGTCTTTGAAACGCCTTCCAAGCTTGGGTACGGTCCGCCACTGGGTTTGGAGAAGCTGCGGAACATAACCTCGCGAATAAGAATACCGGTCCTTGCTCTGGGGGGAATTACCGTGGAGCGCGTCCGGCCTTGCCTCGAAGCGGGGGCCTCCGGCATTGCCGGAATCCGTATCTTCCAGGATTGCGAGTCCGTCCAAGAGCGGGTGCGCGAGTTGCGCGCGCAGTTCAAGTAGTCAAGAAGTCGAGGGTCGAGGGTCAAGGAGTTTTCGACTTCTCGACCCTCGACTCCTCGACTAAGGTCATTCTTCCCCCATCCACGCTCCAAAAGGTTTGAGCCGTTCAACATTGTCGCATACGGCTTTGATCGCGGCCGTGATCGGCACTGCCAGGATTAGCCCAAACCCACCCCACAACCAGGCCCAGAACATCATGGCGATGGTGACCGCCAGCGCATTCAGGTTCAAACGGTGTCCCACAAGTTTCGGGGTCAATAAATTGGCCGCAAGGAAATGCACGGCGG
>JBEKVC010000030.1:0-22232 GCA_049514395.1 Terriglobia bacterium | reverse complement strand
TTCGCCAATCAATCGGTGGGTTGATGGATGAAGTCGATCCGATGACCCAAGCTCAAATCCGGCGACTGCTCATCGAGATGACTTCCGAAGCCGGGGTTGAGTTTCATGGGCTGCGGCATCGCAATGCCGGCAATACGACTTGGGTAGAATTCCATCTGCTCTTTCCCAAACACACATCTTTGGAATCTGCGCATTCGCTGGCCACCAAAATTGAAGAGAGGATCCAACAAGATTCGAGGATGAGAACCGAAGTTATCAGCCATCTGGAAACGCTGGAGGACCACCATGATGTCCATAGTCGTGGTCACCTAGAAAAGTTCGACGAGTAAGGTCCGCCGAAATCCAAACCCCCACCCGAACCAGCCGGGGCCCTGCCCGCCCTTTATCACTCCCTGCTGCGAATCCGGCGGGTGGCGATACATCGTGTGAAAAAATCGATTACATTAACCACGGAGGCACAGAGAAAAGGTCCTTTCTTTTCAGTCCTCAGTGCCTCTGTGTCTCTGTGGTGAGAAGGTTGTTTCATAATTATTTCACAGCTTCTTGCGCAGTGGGATACCATCTTTCGCCCGCTGCGCGGGCTATGATGCTGAGCAGGTAACGCAGCGAAGGGCTGGTGAAGCGGCCGGAAGATGGGTGGCGGTCGAGCTACAACAATTCTGCTTTGGACCAGGAGGAAAGCCGCGAGGATCATGAGGCCCGAAGGGGCCGGACAATTTTCGACAGCAGGTTCTACGCTCACTCCTCAAGTGTCGCCTTTTCGAGGGATGAAATAGTCTGGTACACTCGCGGGGCACGAGGTTTGTGTCTATTCTCCGGTGTGAGCTTTTCTCGCTCTCAAGCCAGGGGCAGCAGTCTCGCTTCGATCAAATTGTGAATATCCAGGCTAGCGCAGCTCGCAAATCAGAATCCGTTCTTGGAGGAGGCGCATGAAACCATTTACTGCTGAAGTCATCGGCACGGCATTGATGATCATTTTGGGAGACGGGGTGGTGGCGGGAGTTGTGTTGAATAAGACAAAGGCGCAGAACTCAGGCTGGATCGTGATCACTACGGGCTGGGCGATGGGCGTGGCAGTTGCGGTCTATGCGGTGGGGCGCATCAGCGGCGCGCATTTGAATCCCGCGATAACTCTGGGCCTTGCTGCGGTCGGCAAGTTTGCCTGGAGCGATGTGCCCAGGTACATCGGGGCCCAATTCATTGGCGCCTTCCTGGGTGCGGTCATTGTATGGTTGGCCTATTTGGCGCACTGGTCCGAAACTGAAAGCCAAGCTTCGAAGCTTGCCGTCTTCTCGACCATGCCCGCCATCCGTCGATGCCCTCTAAACCTCCTCACCGAAATAATCGGAACGTTCGTGCTGGTCTTTGGGGTACTGGCGATCTCGGCGAACGCGGGTCCGGCGCAAAGCGGAGTCACCCCCTTGCTCATTGGGCTGCTGGTCCTGGGGATTGGTCTCTCGCTGGGCGCTCCGACCGGCTACGCCATAAACCCCGCCCGAGATCTGGGTCCACGCCTTGCCCATGCGCTCCTGCCTATACCGGGCAAGGGCAGCTCAGATTGGGGATACTCCTGGGTGCCGGTTGTGGGGCCGCTCATCGGCGGCGCCATAGGCGCGGTGGCGTACGTGGGATTGTTGGGAAGGTAAAACAGCCGATGCTCTTCGGTTATCAATGTGCATCGAGGCCTCGGCCTCTTTGCGTTTGCCAACAATCATTTCAAGGGCGCCTGCCAAACTAGATCCCCCCGAGGAGCCTCTCACCACCCGCCTTGGCTGGCGACATCCAAGGTGCGTATTTGGGATTCAGGTTTAAGTCGCCGGGCTAATACCCGGCTCTGCACTCCTGCTCTCGTGAATCCGGCGTTTTTGCCTTGACACGAGGCTAGGGATGTGATACGTGGTAGACGGTAGGTGGGGAAGAGCAGGATTCAGGAGCCAGGAGCCAGGAGTCAGGAATCAGCAGTCAGGAGTCAGAATGAAGAGCATCAGCTTTCCGCCGACTGCCTTCTCCTTTTTGCCGACTGCCTACTGCATCAGAGGGGAGTTCGAGTTGGCGGGACTCTTGGCCCGTACCGGAGTTTACGACAAGGTGTCGTATTGGCTGGGAAAGAAGAAACCCTAGTAAGTATTAAAAATGAGCGACCGACGCGGGAATGTCTATGAAAACAAAGGACCGGCTTTTACCCGGCCGCGACAAAGCGGGAATGTTATAGAAAACAAAGATAGTTACTCGTTGAAAGCGGGAATGTTGTTGAAAAGAAAGGAGGTAGGCTGCAGACGGTAGGTGGGGGGGACGGTAGGTGGTATGTCGTAGGGGGTAGGTGGCAGGTGGTAGGTGGGGAAAAACCTCCCACATACCACCTACTACCTACCACATACGGGTCGAGCATGACTTGCATTTCGCCCGCCCTTGCAGAGATTGGCGATTGAGCCGCAATGGCAACTCAGGTTATAGTTGAGATTCGCGATTGACCACCAACAGAAGGCAGATGGCCCAGGTTTCTTCACGCTCAGAAAGTAGAGGCAGGCGGCTTGTTCCGGCAGTCCTGCTGGTGTTGGCTTTGTCATCCGGCGTTGTGGCGCTGGAATTCCTGAGCGCCGAGACGGCCAAGACCCCCCCGATTTCCGTACCCGTCCGCTTTACGGACATCCGCCAGGCCGCTGGCATCACCTTCCAGCACGACCATACTTTCAGTGCGGAAAAAAACTATCTCGAGACCATGGGCAACGGCCTGGGTTGGATTGATTACGACCAGGACGGATTGATGGACCTTTATTTTGTGCAGACGGCGGAGACCGAGTGGTACAAGCCTCCGCACCCGCTGCGCTCCGCCCTTTATCATAACAATGGCGATGGGACCTTTACGGACGTGACGGAAAAGGCTGGTGTGGGCGCCGAGGGCCTCTACGGGCAGGGCGTGGCCGTGGGCGACTACGACAACGACGGCTATCCCGACCTTTACGTCACCGGCTACGGCCGGGCCATCCTTTACCACAACAACGGGGACGGCACCTTCACGGACGTGACCGCCAAAGCCGGCGTCGGTGACGAGGGCCAGTGGTCCACCAGCGCGGGCTGGTTCGATTACGACAAGGACGGGTATCTCGACCTGCTGGTCTGCAACTACATTGACTGGTCGCCCAAGAACAACCTCTATTGCGGCGAGCACCGGCCCGGCTACCGCGCTTACTGCCATCCGGACAACTATCGAGGGCTGCGGTTGAAGCTCTACCACAACAACCACGACGGCACGTTCACCGACGTGAGCGAGAAATCGGGGATCGGCATCCCCGAGGTCAAAGGCATGGGCGTGGTGCTCGCGGACTTCAACAATGACGGTTGGACGGATGTCTTCGTGGCCAACGACACCTGGCCGAATTCCCTCTTCATCAACAAGAAGGACGGGACGTTTGAGGATATTTCCTTCATGTCCGGAGTGGCGGCCAGCGAAGACGGGAAATACGAGGCCGGCATGGGCACCGACGCCGCGGACGTGGATGGGGACGGCTGGTTCGACATCTACGTGACCCACCTGGATTTCGAGTTGAACCGCCTCTACCGCAACAATCACGACCAGACGTTCGACGACGCGACCTACAGCTCCGGCATGGGGAACAAAGCGATCTTGCTGAGCGGGGTCAGCGCAAAGCTTTTTGACTACGATAACGACGGCTGGGTTGATCTATTTCAAGTTAATGGATCAATGTTGGATAATATCAGCCTTTACCACAGCGAAGAGACCTTCATGGAACCCAAACTCATGTTCCGCAACCTCGGCCAGGGGAAATTCGAGAAGGTTTCGGAACTCCTGGGTCCGGACTTCATGAAGCCCGTCGTGGGACGCGGCTCGGCGGTTGCCGACTTCGATAACGACGGTGACCTGGACATCGCCATTTCCGTCAGCGGGGGCTATCCCCAGCTCCTGCGTAACGACGGCGGCAACGCGAACAACTGGCTGGAAGTGATGCTGGTAGGAACCAAGTCGAATCGCGACGGCGTGGGCGCGGCGCTGAAGTTGGTTTCCGAAGGATTTACTCAATACCAGCAGAGGAAAGGCGGCATGAGTTACATGTCCGCCCACGATCCGCGCGTCCACTTCGGCCTGGGACAGCGCAAGAGCATCGAAGGGCTGGAAATCACCTGGCCGAGCGGAACCGTGGACAAGCTCACCAACCTCCCCATCAACCAGATCATCACGGTGAAGGAAGGAACAGGCGTCATCCCGCGCTCCTTCCCCCGCATCCCCAGCAAGTAGGCCCGTGGCGCAACCGTAGGGGGACGGCTTGCCGTCCCCTCGTATGCGCATCGCGCAACGAGGAGGGTAGGGCAAGCCCTACCCCTACGCGGCGTGCATCTGGAACGCGGGAGATTCCCGATCAATTGTTGCACGCTGCTTCTCGGGTTGGTGTAAGATGCTCGAAAACCTCGATCGCCGGAGGATCCGATGCCTGACAAGCCGGAAAATACCATCAACCGCAGGTCGTTTCTCAATCGCACTGCTTCAATGCTGGCCGGGACCGCCCTGGGGGCCACGGCAGCTTCCTATGGGCGCATCGTGGGCGCCAACGATCGAGTCTCGCTGGGGCACATCGGAATTGGAAGTCGCGGGGGCGAGTTGGATTGGATTGTCTCCCGGCTGAGGGCGAAACAAAACGTTGAGATGACCGCCGTCTGCGACCTCTGGAAAGTGAATCGGGAGAGAGCGGTCTTGGCCAATAAGACTTACTACGGCAGGCCGCCGCGACAGTTCCAGTATCTCGAGGATCTTCTGCTTTTGAAGGACGTTGATGCGGTTCTGATTTCCACGCCCGAACATTCGCATTCCCCTATCCTGAAGCTCGTTGCCGAGGCCGGGAAAGATGCCTACGTGGAGAAGCCCATGGGGAACGTCCTGGAGGAGGTCAAGGCGGCGCGCGATTTGGTGCTGCAAAAGCGACGGGTTGTGCAGGTGGGCACGCAGCATCGCAGCGAACCGTACCCGCAGGCGGCATGCGAACTCATCCAGACGGGGGCCCTGGGCGAGGTGAGCAAGGTGGAAATCGTGTGGAACTATCACGGGCCGCGGTGGCGGGGGCGGCCCGAAGTGAAACAACTCCGCGCCGAAGACACCGACTGGCGCAAGTGGCTGATGACCAAGCCGCCTCGTCCCTTCGACCCGCAACTCTATTTTGAATTCCGGCTCTACAAGGAGTTCTCCAGTGGCATCGCCGACCAATGGATGAGCCACGCCATTGACCTTGTCCACTGGTTTATGGCTGAAAGGTATTTGCGGTCCGTGGTGGCCCACGGGGGTATCTTTGCCTGGCGAGACGGTCGTCAGAATCCGGACACCTTCCAGGCTCTGCTCGAATATTCCAAAGGGTTCATGGTCAGTTATTCAACCAGCTTTGGTAACGATGCGCCCAGCTTTACACGTTATATGGGAAAGAAGGCGACCCTGATGAACGTGGGCGGCGAAGGTAGCCCTCGATATAAACTGGTGGAAGAGAAAGGTAACCACGAAGATAACCCTGATATCGACCAGCTACGCGCCGAAAGAGAGGTCTTGCTTCCCGGGGACAAGGCGCTGCCGCCCGGGGGGATGGGAGACCTCGACCTGCACCACATGGAAAACTGGTTCGAATGCCTGCGGAGTCGCCAGCAACCGCACTCCACCGTTAGCGACGGCTACGCGCACTCGCTGGCGTGCATTACGGCAGCACAGTCCTTCTGGGCGGGTAAGAAGCTCTATTACGATCCGGCGACTGAAACGATCCTGGATCACCCGCCGGCGTCATGATGCGGTTCTGGAGTGCGGCCCGCCGCGGCGGGCTGCCGCTTTCGCTCAGGCCAGACTTGCTGGCCGTGTGCTCGTAGCGCCGACCTTTAGGTCGGCAGCCATGGTGCTGACCTAAAGGTCAGCGCTACGAGTGGAGCGCTACGTGCACCGTCAACTGCGAGCAAGCTCGCAGCAGAAAAGCGGCAGCAAGCTGCCGCACTCCAGAACCAGTTGCAAGGGCAAGTAAACCGCCATGCCAACACCAGGCGAGCGCGAATCTCTTCACCAACTGCGGGACGAAGTCGAACTCTTCATCAAGTCTCTCCGTCATCCCGTGGTGGTGGAAGATGAGGTCGAGCTCTTTGACCTATCCGCCAGCGAGTGGCGCCTGACGGTGGAATTTGGCAAGCTGATTTTTGCGGCTTGGAACGCCGCGCGCTCGGTGAGTCGCCGGGTGGAGGATATCGCCTACCGCGACGCTGAGCGGCTGGGCCTGTTCGCGCGCAAGGCGGCAGGTCGCGAAACCATCACTCTGGAATTCCGCGAGGCGCACGGCGTCCGTCAGCCGACGGATAAGGCGCCGGCGCGCGCGAGCTTCCAGAAACAACTGCTCGCCCTGCTTTCACGGCAATACCCAGGCTGGAGCTTGGAGCGCGTCAGTCACCGATCTGACCGGGAACACTCGTTTTCGGCGTGGTACACGAGGGGTGTGGCCCGGCAGGGCCGGACAGCCTGGGCTTTTCTGGGCCTGGGAGAAAGTGAATCCCCCGCCGCTTCCGACGCGGCCTTGGCCTTCGGACTGATCTGGCTGGATTGGCTGCGCAGCCGCTCGGACCGCGTCACTTACCCGGGATTGAAACTGATCTTTCCGCCCCAGGCGGCGGAAACCAGCGCGCATCGCGCCGCTTACCTCAACCATCGCGCCGTGCAGGTGGAGATTCTCGAGTGGTCCGTGAAGGAGGAGCGGCCAAGGGTTATCGATTGGAAGGATTACGGCAACGTCGCAACGCGACTCGCCCCGCGCCGGCTGGCCGCAGACCTGGTCGAGCGCCATCGCGAGCTGCTTTCGCGGCTGCTGGGTGAACTCCTCGCCAAGGTTGACGTGGTAGCAGACCCTGCTGCCGCGGCGCTCTCGATTCGGGTCCTGGGCCTGGAGGTGGCACGCATCGAGGGTTTGCTGGCGCCGCGCATTACTTTTGGCCTGCCGGGCATTGCCCGCCGACTCGAGGAAGGCAACCACGCCGAACTTCGTCAGTTCCTGGAGACGGCGCTGAGCATTCGCTGCGCGGCAAGCCCGAATTCCTCAAGTGACCTCTGCCGGCTCCAGTCCGAGCGCTGGCTCGAAAGTATGGTGGTGCGGGATGTCACCAAGCTTGACCCGGCTCTCTTGCCCACCTGTATCTATCCCCAGGTCCCGGCATTTTCGGGAATGGATAGGGGAGTAATCGATATTCTCTTGGCGACGCGAAGCGGTCGCCTTGCCGTGCTGGAGTTGAAAGTACAGGAGGATATCAACCTTCCTCTCCAGGGTCTCGACTACTGGCTGCGCGTCAAGTGGCTGCAAGAGCGTGGGCAGTTTCAGGAATTCGGCTATTTCCCGGAGATCGAACTCGCCGATTCTGCGCCTTTGGTTTATCTGGTTTCCCCCGCCTTTCGCTTTCATTCCACCACCGGGCGAATGCTCCGATATCTGGATCCGGCCATCCGCATCATTCAGGTGGGAATCAACGACGGCTGGAGGGACGACATCAAGATCCTCTTTCGGCGGGAACACGAGGTGGGGGCCTGAACACCGCCTGGAAGGATCGACTACTTGTTATCGATTGTCTTGCGCCGAGAACCCGGCCTTTTATGCCGGCCGCGGCTGGCCAATGACAAGTTAAAAGCCAGACACAAAGGTCACGGCTCGGAACTGGCAGAGAAGGTCAAGACCCCGCCAGGGGTACCAAAATGGCTCAAGAACAGCCTGGCTTTCCGCACTACCCGCTGCAAAAAAATGGAGGGCTTTCCTGCCTCTCTGAAAACTTCCGCTCTAGCGCCCGCCTGCCTACCGCCGGAACAGATCGAGCGGCGCTCCACATCTGGGCAAGCCGGCCTTCGCACAGGCTCTTCCAGCCCTCCCCGAACGGTTGGATTGTCGTGGCTTCCGTGTACAGCCTAGCCAGCCAGTGGCGAGTCGGTTGAACCGGCCTGCGCCGTGCTGTTTTGGCGGATTACGCCGGACTGGTCGGTGTAGTAGAAGTTGGTCCCAGTCGTTCCCACACTGATCGGCGTGGCGATGAACGAGTAAGTATTAATCTTGCCACTCGTATCCGTGCCGCCCGGCGTGTAGGTAAACGTATAACCACTCTTTGAGCTTGTCGTGGCGCCGGGTCCTCCTCCTGTCGCTTGCGACACTCCCGACAGAACCTCGTCAACTAATCCTGCGGCAGTGGCGACAGGGGTGGTGGTTCCAGCACTCGCTGACGGTGGGCCCAAGTCGCCCAAGGTCGAAGAGTAGCCTGTGTTGTAGGTAGTAGCATAGGTGACCTCTGCGGTGTTGAGCGTGCGGAGCGATCCCACCGCTGAGGCTTGGTTGGCCGCGATCCGCGATCGGAGCAGGTTCGGGATAGCAATTGCGGCAATGATGAGAATGATCGCAACTACGATCAGCAACTCAATCAGGGAAAATCCTCGTGAACTCTTCTTCATTCTTCCTCCTTCGTTGCACTAAGGGAATACGTTAATAGCATTGGATTAGGAGCACTTTTCCTGCCATCTGAGATTTTTGGAGGCTTCGCCCTTGCAGATAACCATTGTCTTATCAGATTGTTGCAAACTTCCTGGGGCGGTGCTTTCGTCCCTGGTGCAAAAAAGGGCGCTCCTTGCCCTATTTTGTCGAAACGGCGTGACAGAATGTGTCACCGCGGGCTTAGAACATTGGCCCTGAAGGCGACTGCCGCAATCCATGGATTTCATGGTCTGCGCGCCCGTGCACCTTTGCGTGACGGCGTTCGTAAGCGTGTTCCAAAGGCAATTCGATGCGGCCTTGGACAGTGTGCACCGTCAACTCGAGTAGTTCGAGATCCGCGAGTTGGGGGCGAATTCCACAGCGTCTAAAACCAGGAGCCAGCGGCTGAATTCCCGCCAAGCTCATCGTGGTGATATAAAGCGGTGCAAGGGGACATTGGGGTTGGGTGCTGTGTGCCAGGACTTAGGGCAATCTCGAGTTGCTTCCTTTCCCCTCCCCACTGGCCACTGCCATCTGTGTCCTAACTCCCGTCTCCCGTTTCTGTCTCGTCACTCGTCACTGCCCTTCTGCCCCTGCTTACTACCCACCTTCTATCCCCAATTTTCCTGGCTCGTCACTTGTCCCGCCACGGCGGGTCACTCGTTACTGCGGTCAGACTGCCAGCCTCGCCTTCTTTCTCCCTATCGGCCTGATTAAGCTTGTCAAGCATTCAGCCGATAATAGAAGTAACCCGGCCGGAGGCGACGAATTGTGCCCCTCAAGGGTCAAGCCCTCCATAGGCTGCTTCCCATCATGTCGCCTCCGGCCATTCTGCTTGAAAGAAGAGGGCACCCCCGCACCTTGGGCCGGACCCCATCCGAAGTCTGACGGAGTTCCCCGCGACTGGCTCAAACATGCCGGATTATGGCTTGAACGCGTTCTTTGCTTGGTCACTGTAAACATCGCTTAACGCGCAACATATACCCCCGGGTGAGGAACGTCAACCATGAGAAATAACTTGACACGAAAACGAGAGAGAGTTAAGATATATACGACTTAAAGAATCGGATATAGAAATGATGAGGCTTGGGAAAAAAGCGGACTACGGATTGATTGCCTTAAGGCATTTGGCCTCACAGCCGCCGCGTGCAGCATGCAGCGCCAGGGAGATCGCCCGAACATATGGAATGCCGACAGAGTTGGTCGCCAAGATTCTACAAAGATTGGCGAAGATCGGCTTGCTAGCATCTCAGCACGGAACTAATGGTGGATACGCTCTGGCCAAGGACCCTTCAGAAATCAACGCCTTTGAGGTCATCCGGGCCCTTGAGGGCCCGCTGGTCATCACCTCCTGCGTAACCGACCGGAGTGAATGCCACCAGATGACGAGATGCACGGTGCGGGAGCCGTTGCGCAAAGTGAACGACGCCATCGTAAAGGCGCTAAGTGATGTTACAGTTTCGAGCCTCATAGGCGACAACTCAAGCTTGGTGCAGCTCCGGGTCGAGGGAAGGCCGCAATGAAAGCGAAGACGATTGCACTGGAAGCGCTTATCGCCGGTCTGGCAGGCCCGCCTTGTACAACGGAGCAGCGCCGCGCCGGCCCCGGTGGTCGAGTGCTGTCACGTGTGAGTAATCCTGAGGAGGAGTTTTGATGGCCACGCCGCAATCTGAAGTCGAAACCCTGGCAACCCAAGAGTACAAGTATGGTTTTGTTACCGACATCGAACAGGAAACGGTTCCGCCGGGACTGAACGAAGACGTCATCCGCCTGATCTCGGCCAAGAAGCATGAGCCGGAGTGGCTGTTGGAGTGGCGACTCAAAGCCTTCCGCCACTGGCTGACCATGCAAGAGCCTACCTGGGCAAACGTCAAGTACGATCCGATTGATTATCAGAGCATGCGCTACTTTTCCGCGCCCAAGGGGACGGGAACAAAGAAGCCCGGGGAAATCGACCCGGAGCTCTTGAAAACTTACGACAAGCTCGGAATCCCGCTGAGAGAACGCGAACTGCTTGCCGGCGTGGCGGTGGATGCGGTGTTTGACAGTGTATCGGTCGCGACGACCTTCAAGGAGAAGCTCGGCGAGTTGGGCATCATCTTCTGTTCCTTCTCGGAAGCCGTGCGCGAGCACCCCGAGCTTGTCCGCAAATACCTCGGCTCGGTGGTGCCTTATACGGACAACTTCTTTGCCACGCTCAACTCCGCTGTGTTCAGCGACGGTTCCTTCGCTTACGTCCCCAAGGGCGTGCGCTGTCCGATGGAGCTTTCCACCTACTTCCGCATCAACGCCCGCGAAACAGGCCAGTTCGAGCGCACTCTGATTGTTGCCGAGGAAGGCGCCTACGTCAGTTATCTTGAAGGCTGCACCGCGCCCATGCGGGACGAGAACCAGCTCCACGCCGCCGTGGTCGAGCTTGTCGCTTTGGATAATGCCCAAATCAAGTATTCCACAGTTCAGAACTGGTACCCCGGCGACAAAAACGGCAAAGGCGGCATCTATAACTTCGTAACCAAGCGCGGCAAGTGCCAGGGCGTAAACTCCAAGATTTCGTGGACACAGGTCGAGACAGGCTCCGCCATCACCTGGAAGTACCCAAGTTGCATCCTCCAGGGGCACAACTCGATCGGCGAGTTCTACTCCGTGGCCGTCACCAACAATTACCAGCAGGCAGACACGGGCACGAAGATGATCCACATCGGCAAGAACACCAAGAGCACCATCATCTCGAAGGGCATTTCCGCCGGCCATGGCCAGAACAGCTACCGCGGCATGGTGAAGATTCTGGGTGGCGCCACGGGAGCGCGCAACTACTCCCAGTGCGACTCGCTGCTGATTGGCGACAAGTGCGGCGCTCACACCTTCCCGTATCTCGAGGTGAAGAACTCCACCGCCCAGGTGGAACACGAGGCCTCCACCTCGAAGATCGGCGAGGACCAGATTTTCTATTGCCGCCAGCGTGGGATATCCACGGAAGATGCTGTTTCCATGATCGTCAACGGCTTCTGCAAGCAGGTCTTCAAGGAACTTCCCATGGAGTTCGCCGTCGAAGCCCAGAAGCTGCTGGGCGTGAGCCTGGAAGGTAGCGTGGGGTAATTCTGAATGGTGAATAGTAAATGGTAAAGGGTAAAGGATAAAGGGTGTCAGGGTCGCCTCGAAAGGCACATGTGACCAATTCCCTTGTGAGGGATTCGCGGTGGAAGCGCACAAGCTGCTGGGCGTGAGTTTGGAGGGAAGAGTCGGATGAATCGACGCTGCATAGGACAGGGTCCTCCAAAGTATAATGACCGAAAGAGACCTTGACACGCTGCATTTTCGATTTTCGAATTTCCATTTTCGAGTTTCCAGTTTCTAGCGAGGGAGAGCTGAATGCTTCAAATCAAGAACCTGCACGCGACGGCGGAGGGCAAAGAAATCCTGCGCGGAATTGACCTGGAAGTGAACATCGGCGAAGTTCACGCCATCATGGGCCCCAACGGCAGCGGCAAGAGCACGCTGGCACAAGTGCTGGCCGGGCGCGACCTCTATCAGGTGACGGGCGGCGAGGTCACCTACGAAGGCAAGGACCTGCTTGCGATGTCGCCCGAAGAACGCGCCCGCGAAGGCATTTTCCTCGCCTTCCAGTACCCGGTGGAGATTCCCGGCGTCAACAACACTTACTTTCTGCGCTCGGCGCTCAATGCCATCCGCAAGCACCGCGGGCTGCCCGAGTATGACGCGATGGACTTCCTCGTGCTCCTCCGTGAGAAGATGAAGGTGCTGGACGTGGACGACACACTGATGACCCGCGCGGTGAACGAAGGCTTTTCCGGCGGCGAGAAGAAGCGCAATGAGATTTTCCAGATGGCAGTGCTGGAGCCCAAGCTCGGCATTCTCGACGAGACCGACTCCGGCCTCGATATTGACGCCCTGAAGATCGTGGCCCACGGGGTCAACACGCTGCGCAGCAAGGAGCGGAGCATCATTGTGGTCACGCACTATCAGCGGCTGCTCAATTACATCGTTCCCGATTTCGTACACGTTCTGTACGACGGCCGCATCGTGAAGTCGGGAACCAAGGAACTAGCCCTGGAACTCGAAGAGAAGGGCTACGGATGGCTGGAGGAGGCAGAGCAGGTGTCAGGTGCCAGGTGTTAGGTGTCAGTGGCTAGTGGTTAGTGGCCAGTGGTCCCTTGTCGTGAACCCGTATCCCGATAGCTCGTGACGCCTAAAACCCGGCAAATGACAGCGGAAACTTCGCACCGGGTACACTAGCCACTAGCCACTAACCACTAGCCACTAGCCACTGGCACCTGACAAAGAGGGGAACACTGAGCTGATGATTGCCTCAAAAGAAACAGAAGGTCTTTACCTTTCAAGCTTCAATCAACTCGAGGAGCGCCTTGCTGCCCGCGCGCCTTCCTGGCTCCATGAAATTCGCAGGGAGGCGATCGAGAGTTTTGCTGAGAAGGGGTTCCCGACCACGCGCCAGGAAGAGTGGCGGAACACCAACGTCACCCCAATTGCCGCCGTGCCATTCGAGCGCGCCAGCGAAGTGCGCGAAGAGTCCGCTGCATCGTTGGCCGAGCGAATCAGCCAGCTTCCCCTTGCTGACCTCGGATGCCCCAGGCTCGTCTTCATCAATGGGCGTTTTTCGAAACAGCTTTCGACGCTGGAAGCTCTCCCCAAGGGCGCCAAGGCCGGCAGCCTGGCGGAAGCCCTGGCGAGTGACGGGAAAACTCTGCAAGGCCACCTGACCCGTTACGCTGCGGATTACAGGCAGCATGCGTTTGTGGCACTGAATACGGCCTTTTTCGAGGACGGGGCATTCCTCGAGATCCCCAAGGGGGTAGTTCTTGACAAGCCCATTTACCTGCTCTACGTTTCCGAGGCCAGCGGGCTTCCCACGGTTTCCTATCCCCGCAACCTGATCATGGCCGGGCGAGAAAGCCAAGCCACCATCATTGAAGGCTACGTAGGACCGGACGCAACGCCCCTCTTCAGGCCGGCAGGCGCCAGGAGCCTGACGCCCGAAGGGATTTACTTCACCAATGCCGTGACCGAAATCGCGGTGGGTGAAGGCGCCGTCCTCGAGTATCACAGGATTCAGCAAGAAAGCGAAACGGCGTTCCACTTTGGGCGGCTCCAGTTCCACCAGGAGCGCTCGAGCAACGTCGCCACACATTCCGTTGCAATCGGCGGGGCTCTTGTGCGCGAAGAAGTGATGTCCGTTCTGGATGGCGAGGGCGCCGAGGCAACACTCGACGGCCTGTACGTTGTCACCGGCCGCCAACACATTGACAACCAAACCACCCTGGACCACGCCAAGCCGCACTGTAGCAGCCGGGAAGTCTATCGAGGCGTTCTGGATGGAGAGTCCTCCGCAGTCTTCAACGGCAAAATCATTGTCCGCAAGGATGCGCAAAAGACCGATTCCAAACAAAGCAACAAAAACCTCCTTCTCTCCGAAAAAGCCATCATCGATACCAAACCGGCGCTGGAGATTTACGCTGACGACGTCAAGTGTACGCACGGCGCAACCATCGGGCAAATCGATCCGGAAGCAGTCTTCTATTTGCGTTCCCGCGGAATCGGCCGTCAGGAAGCGCGCGACCTGCTCACTTACGCCTTTGCCAACGACGTCCTGGAGCGGATCAAGTATGAACCACTGCGCGAACGGCTCAGGGAAGGTTTATTTGCTCGTCTGGCGAGGGGCCAGCGGGCTGGGGAGGGATGATGGCCACCACGCAGGAAGCGATCCAAATACCCGCCCGCGAATCATCCAGTCCCGCCTTCGATGTGAAGCGGATTCGGGAGGATTTCCCGATTCTGAAACAGAAGGTGCACGGGAAGCCGCTCGTCTATCTCGACAACGCAGCCACCAGCCAGAAGCCGGCCAAAGTGATCGATGCGATTCTTGGCTTTTACATGCACGACTGCTCCAACGTGCATCGCGGCGTGCATCTGTTGAGCGAGCGCGCGACGGAGGCCTATGAAGGCGCGAGGACAAAAATCCAGCGATTCCTGAACGCTCCCGATTCGCGGGAGATCGTCTACGTGCGCGGAACCACGGAGGGCATCAACCTCGTCGCGCAATCCTACGGGCGGCAAAACGTGAAGGCAGGTGACGAAGTCCTGATCACTGCCATGGAGCATCACTCGAATATCGTTCCCTGGCAGATCCTGTGCGAGGAGAAAAATGCCCGCCTTCGCGTGGCCCCCATCAACGACCGCGGCGAGCTGATCCTGGAGGAATTTGAAAAGCTCCTGAACGCCCGCACGCGCATGGTCGCTGTCGCCCATGTATCCAACGCCCTGGGCACCATCAATCCCGTGCGTCAGCTCATCCAGAGGGCGCATGCCATGAATGTTCCGGTGCTTGTGGATGGCGCCCAAGCCACGCCTCACATGCAGGTTGACGTTCAGGAACTCGGCTGCGACTTCTATGCACTCTCAGGGCACAAGGTTTTTGGGCCGACGGGGATTGGGGCGCTTTACGGCAAGGCCGAACTCCTCGATTCGATGCCTCCTTTTCAGGGCGGCGGTGATATGATCAGCTCCGTGACCTTTGAGAAGACCCTTTACAATGTGATTCCCTATAAGTTTGAAGCGGGGACGCCCAATATTGCGGACGCCATCGGCCTTGGCGCCGCCCTTGACTATGTCAACGAGGTAGGCCTCGCGAACATCACCTCCTACGAGCACGCACTGCTTTCTTATGCCACCGAGGCCATCAGTCAGATCCCCGGCGTCAGGATCATCGGCACGGCGCGCGAGAAGGCTGGCGTCATTTCATTCGTTTTGGAAGGCGTGCACGCCCACGACGTGGGGACTATTCTGGACCGCGAGGGCATCGCGGTTCGGACCGGCCACCATTGCGCTCAGCCGGTCATGGACCGCTTCGGCGTGCCAGCCACGGTGCGCGCATCGCTGGCTTTTTACAACACCAAGCAGGAGATCAACGCGCTGGCCGCGGGCATCCAAAGAGTGAAGGCTCTTTTCGGGTGAGCTGTAACTTTCGACCTTTAACTTTCGACTTTGGACTTATTCCTATGGCAGAACTCGAAGGACTTTATCAAGAACTAATTCTCGATCACAGCAAGAGACCGCGGAACTTTCATCCCATGCCGGATGCCGACCGGCACGCGGACGGTTACAATCGCCTCTGCGGCGATAGGTTCACGGTTTATCTGAAACTCCAGGACGACCGGATTACCGACATCAGCTTCCAGGGTACCGGCTGTGCCATTTCCACTGCCTCCGCGTCGATCTTGACGGAAATTCTAAAGGGGAAGACGCGAGCCCAGGCTGAAGCTCTCTTCGAGACCTTTCACGACCTCGTCACCGGCAAAAACCAAGCTGAGGGCGAGACTCCGGCCTTGGGGAAACTGGCCGCTTTCTCGGGCGTCTGCGAGTTTCCGGTCCGCGTCAAGTGCGCCACCCTGGTGTGGCACACACTTCGCAGCGCGCTCGACGGCGACCAGAAAGCGGCGACGACGGAGTGAAATAGGCCATGGACGAGCCAACCCCCCTGACGGTTTCGGAGGCCATCGCGCTTCAGGACAAGATGGTTGCGGCTTTGCGCACCTGCTACGACCCGGAGATTCCGGTGAATATCTACGACCTCGGACTGATTTACCAGGCCAACGTGGATACCTCCGGCCATGCTTTCGTGAAGATGACGCTGACCGCGCCGGGCTGCCCTGCTGCCGGCTCACTGCCGGGAGAAGTCGAAGACAAGATTACCGTGCTTCCTGGCGTCAAGAGTGTCAAAGTCGATGTGGTGTGGGATCCGCCGTGGAGCAAAGAGATGATGTCCGAGGCTGCCAAGCTTCAACTCGGCTTCTTGTAGGGGAGGGCCATGCCCTCCCGCGGGCGGCCAAAGCCCGCCCCTACCGGGGTGAATGTCGTTCCTGAACTCATGCGACCGCCATTAGCTGACTACCACCTCTCACAGGGCGCCACGCTGGGCGACTATCATGGCGGGCTTGTTCCCTGGCGTTTCACCGATCCTGTTGCGGAGCACAAAGCGGTGCGCGAGGCCTCCGGGCTCTTTGATTTCTCCTTTCGCGGCAAGTTCGTCATGAAGGGCCGGGATCATGCCAAGTTCCTTCACCGCATGGTCTCCAACGACATCCAGCGGCTTGCTTCTGGCCAGGGAACTTACGCCACCTTACTGAACCCCCAAGGACATATCCTGGTGGATATGCGCCTTTACTGCGCCGAGGATCGGTTTTACGTCGATACCGACGCCGACCTGCGCGACAAGGCGCTGCTTGGCCTCAAGCGTTACGTCATCGCTGATCAGGTAGAATTCGAACCTCTGGACCTTTACGCTCTCGCCTTTCAGGGACCGCGCTCCCGCCCTTTGCTCGAAAAAACCCTGCACATCAACCTTCCCGCGATGCGGGAATTTGATCATTTTGCCACCAACTACGCCGGTATCCCTGTGCGCGTGGTGCGCGCGAGTAGCACCGGTGAGGAAGGCTATGAAGTCTGGGTGGGCGCGAAGGGCCTGCTGGCGGTTTGGGGCGCCGCCTGCGGCCAAGCTCCCACTTACGGCATGCTCCCTTGCGGGACACAGGCGTTGGAAACTCTGCGCATTGAGGCTGGAATCCCCCGCTACGGTCAGGAACTGGGTGAGGACACCATTCCCAACGAAGCGGGATTGTGGAATGCCCTGAGCTTCAACAAAGGCTGCTACGTCGGTCAGGAAATCGTGGAGCGAGCCCGAAGCCGCGGGCACGTGAACTGGAAATTAATGGGACTCATCGTGGAGTCAGAGGTTCCGCCGCCCTCGGGCGAGAAGCTGGTTCGAGAGGGCAGAGAGATCGGCGAAGTCACCAGCTCCTGCGTTGCTCCAACACTTAGCAAGACGGTAGCCATGGCTTACCTCCGCCGCGAAGTCTCGGAACCTGGCACAAAACTGGAGTTCCCATCCGGCACAGTCGCCGAAGTCGCAGCCCTTCCCCTTTACCAACACGCTCCAATCCCAGCCGCCGCTTGAATGCCTTTGAATTGCGGGAAGGGGCATATGCATGTGCCCTGCTGTCATTCTGAGCGGAGCACAGCGTAGCGAAGAATCTGCTTTTGGTTGCGGCCTATGGCCGCGCTGCGCACAGTCGTCAGTTTATTCCGCCAGTTTGAAATTCACCGTAATCTCCGTTACGACCTCAATAGGCTCACCATTCAGCAGGGTGGGTTGATAGCGCCAACGCCGCACAGCATCGAACGCAGCCTTCACCAACAAGGGATGGCCTCTGAGCACCTTCAGCTCTTCTATCGTTCCATCCTTGCCAATGACTGCTTCAAACTCCACGCCTCCTTCGGTCCGGGTCATCTTGGCGATTTCGGGATACTCGGGTTTGGGTTCGTAAATAAGCCTGGCGGCGCTCACGATTCCGCCCACGCGAATCCGCACCGGTGGGGCAGCCTTGGACGTTTCAGGAGGAGGCGGTTGCGGCGTGGCGTTTCGGAGGATGTTTCGCAATACAGGATCGAGCCCAGCGTCGGGCTGCCCGTCATACATTCCTCCCGGAACCCCGATAGATGTGGATGGGAACTGCGCGGGTGGGAGAGGTTCGTCGTGGATTTGCGCAATTGTTGGCGGGATCGTCGGTGGGGCTTTGAGAATCTCGTCGGAGCTAACACCTCGTGTGGCTCTTCGCGAGGCTTGTGTCCCCACGAACGACGGGGGCGGCGGCGGAGGCGAAGGAGCCCGCAACACTTCCATCCATACTGCCTTGGGCAACGCCTCCGTATAGATGAGTGGAACCAGCGCCATTGCTCCGACCAGGAGGACTTCACCGATATATGCGCACGGAATGGCCGCCCGCTTCCAATCTCCAGTCCTGGCTGCTGCATAGACGAGGAAGCAAACGAAGCCTGCGAAGTTCAGAACGAAGGTCAGCGCGACCCAAAATGCAGTGTTCAGCGCCAACTGCCGCGAGTCGGCGTACACATAGCAAAGCATCAGGGCAAAAGCGGCGACGAGCCCTCCGAAGAGCAGCGATTGAATGGCAGGCGCCCTGATTGAGGTGGGCGGAAACAGCCGCCCCAGTGCGAAGAAGCAGGCAAGCGAGGCCAGCGCGCCGCAGGCTGTGGCGTAAAAGTAATGACCTTTCTTCAGCACGGGCGCCCGCGAGGGCGAAGATTCCAGCAACGCTTCGGCAAACATGGCTGCACCTCCTCGGGAATTCGGTAGCATCCGGAGTTCAGGTGACGGCCACGGAGCGCTCCGTTGGCTGCTCACTTTCTCCTTCATCCCATTGGACACCGAATCCAACGGCTAAGTTCCACCATTTTCAGATTGGTTAACAAGAGGAATTGAAGATTGATTCATTGAATCATTGAGTCATTGGCCGGAAGAGAAGCGCAAAGATCGGCCTTGAAAATCTGCGGCTATGCTGCCACCCCCTTGACAGCTCTTCAGCGAGCGGCTATCCTTCATTCCAGGAAGTCTGAATTTCCGACTTCCGGAAATGAATCACAATGGGCACCATCGTTAAAGTTCAGCGCAAAGGCCAAGTGACCATCCCCACGCGCCTCCGAGCCCAACTGGGCTTGGTTGACGGCGACCTGGTAGAAGCCAGAGCGCACAGGGGCAGGATCGTTCTCACCCCAAAAATCATCGTCAACCGCGAATATACCCCGGCCCAGCGCCGGGTCATCGATGCCCGCCTGGCCAAGGCGGAGGCCGACCTCAAGGCTGGTCGCGTGTCCAAACCGTTTTCAAACCACAGCGAGTTCATCGCTGATCTCCAGAACGCAGCCGCAAAGTTGGGTGCTAGCAAAGACTAAACACACACCCAGATGAAGCTCCAGTGGACCTCCCATTTCGCGCGGGCTTATGGCAAAGCGCCCAAGGAAATCCAGGCAGCCTTTGACAAGCAGTCGTTGCTCCTACTCCAAAACCCTCGGCACCCTTCCCTCGACGCCAAAAAGTATGATGAAGGAAAGGGCCGCTGGCAGGCCCGCGTGACCCGCGACTGGCGGTTCTACTTTCGCATCCAGGACGACACCTACATCCTGCTAGACATCATCCCCCACCCCAAGTAACGCCCACGTGCACGTCACAAATCCAAACCACGATTCGCCAATTCCCGCAGGAGACTCCCACGCCAGCGGAGCGGCAAGCTGTTCGTCGCGGCAGAGCCGCGTACGAATGTGGTGACTACGTGACACTCCACGAATTTCGCAGCGCTTCCTGGTCTGGCTGTCGGAAATTTGTAGTTGTTCCTTCTGAGGAAATGAATCACTATACTGGGAGGGCCGAGAATTGAATTTGCCTTCTGACTCCTGAATCCTGAATACTATATCGGCAATCTCACCCTCGCCTCGCATCCCTGGCCCGAGCGCCGGTTCTGGAGGGTCAATGTGCCTCCGTGCGCCTCGGCGATTTGCCGGCTCAGGACGAGTCCGATTCCCGTACCTACGGCCTTGGTTGTGAAGAACGGCACAAAAAGGTTCGTGGTGTTTGGAAGGCCCGGTCCCTCATCTTCGACCAACAATTCCACGTGGTCCCCGCTCCGCCTCCAGCCCAGCTTCACGCCACCTCCGGTTTCGAGCGCCGCATCCACCGCGTTGCGTAAAAGATTGATAAGCATCTGCTCGAGTTGGTCTGCGTCAGCCTGCAGCGTCAAATCCGGCCCCGGAATCAGGGTCACGGGTAGTCGTCTCTCGAGGCCCGCCACGCGTCGCACCAGGGGGCCCACATCAGCCGGCTGCAATCGGGGCGACGGTAAGCGCGCCAGGCGTGAATAGCCTTCCATAAACCGGCTTAGCGATTCAGCGCGCCCTTCGATAACGCTCAAGCCCCGACGCGCATCCTCCTCCCAATCGGCTGGGCGCGGCTGGCGGGCCAACAGGCTGCCGAGGGTACCCGCCATGGACTTGATGGGCGCCAGGGAATTATTGAGCTCATGCCCCAAAACCCGGATGAGGCGCTGCCAAGCTTGCCGCTCCTCTTCGCGCAGAGCCCGGCTGAGATTAGTAAGCACCAACATCTGATGTGGCCGGCCATGCTCCCGAAAGGTGCTGCGACGGATTCCCCATCGGCCGGCGCCCCCCGGAAAGGAGGTCGCCATCGTCCGCACCGGCTCGCCCTCGAGGCACACGCCCAATCCCAGTTCCATGGCCGTCCGCCCCAGGATTCGTTCCGCAGGCTGTGCCAGCAGCCGTTCACCGGCCCGGTTCGAAAGCCGGAGTCGTTGCTCACCGTCGAAAGTGAAAATGGCCACATCGATCTCTTCCATCACTTTGCGGAGCAACGCCGTGGCTTCGAGGGAAGAGAGCCGCTGACCTCTCAACATCTCGCTGAGCGCGTTCACTTCTGTGAAGACCTCGCCCAGGGCGGAGTCGGATCGAGTCCCTCGAGCGCGAATCGAGTAATCCTCCTCCCTCAGCGCCGAAAGCAAGTTGGAAAGGGTCTGGAGGGGGTAAGCCACTTTCCCGCGCAAGGCGAAGGAAAACCCAAGCCAGACAACGACCGTAATGATGGCCAAGGTCCAGCGTGTTTGGGAGGAGTAAATCCCCGTCCACAACAGGACGAGGGCAACGAGGATGGCGGGGAAACCTGCGGCCAGGGCAATGAGCACCAGGCGGTTTTCGAGCCCCGGACCAGTGCGCCGCGCTGGCACAGGCCGCGCCGTCCTGCTCGCTCTCCCGGCATCCGGCTCTGGGGACATGGCTTGGGTCACAACCCGTATTTCCTCAAGCGGCGATAAAGGCCGCTACGGCTCAAGCCAAGCGCCGACGCAGCCTGGCTCACGTTCCCCCCGTAACGCGCCACTGCTTTCTTAATGAGAAGGCACTCCACTTCCTCCAGGCTCATCGCTTCCAGGCGCGAGGCGCCTTCACGCTCCGTCCGCAAACCAAAGTCGCTGGGCCGCACAACATCGCCTTGCGCCATCAGTACCGCCCGCTCCACCGCATGCTCGAGCTCCCGCACGTTCCCGGGCCAAGCATAATCCAGAAGGAATTGGATCGCCGCGGGTTCAAAGGCGGTCAGGGATTTCCGGTAACGCTCGGCAAAACGCCGCAGGAAGTAGTTGGCCAGCAGCGGGATGTCCTCGCGTCGTTCGCGCAGGGGAGGAATGTGAATTTCAATAGTGTTCAGGCGGAACAGAAGGTCTTCGCGGAAGCGGCCGGCCTGCACTTCCTGGATGACGTCCGCATTGGTCGCCGAGAGCACGCGCGCATCCACGCGCCGCGTCTTGGAGGAACCTACTCGCTCCATCTGCCCGGTTTCGAGCACGCGCAAGAGCTTGGCCTGCAAGTTGAGTGGGACATTGGCAATTTCATCCAGGAACAAAGTCCCGCCCTCGGCGAGCTCGAAACGTCCTACGCGGTCCATCTTGGCATCCGTGAAAGCCCCTTTGACGTGGCCGAATAGTTCACTCTCAAACACTCCTTCGGAAAGCCCTCCGGCGTTCACGGTCACCATGGGCTTCGCTGCCCGGCCGGACAGAGCATGGAGCGTCTGGGCAACGACCTCCTTGCCTGTGCCGTGCTCACCTGTAATCAGAACGTTGGCATCCGAAGGGCCCACGCGGGAGATCAGTTCCAGCGCCGGGCGCATGGCGGGCGACTCCGCGATCAGCGTGGGACGTCCCTCGGCGCGGAGCAACCGGTTCTCCGCCTCCAGGCGAAGGCCCTGGCGGAGCGCCCGGCTGAGGTCGATCTGGGTACGGAGAATGGCGAGCAGGCGGGCGTTATCCCAGGGTTTCTGGACAAAGTCCCGTGCGCCCCGCCGCATGGCCTCCACCGCCAAATTCACGCTGCCCC
>JBEKVC010000029.1:0-22980 GCA_049514395.1 Terriglobia bacterium | reverse complement strand
AGGACTTCCCCGATGTGCTGGCGGGAATGTTCTACGGCTGGATTCACTCCAACGTCGGCGTGCTTATTCAGGCGAAATGCGGTAAGGGCACGCTCCTCATCTGCACCTTCTCTCTTGCCACAACTTATGGGAGCGATCCCTATGCCACCGACCTGCTGGATGCACTGGTGAATTATCTGGTTTCGGGGTTAACGCCGCGCCTCGAGATTCCGATTTAATTATCTGCTGCACATCGCAAACTTTGCCGATCCCGTCAGCAACTGCCGGTAAATAGCTGCGTCGCGCAAGACAGACTCCACATAGACACGCGTGGCGCGAATCGGGATAGCCTCGAGAAATTCCGAGGAGTCGCGGAACGAATTGCTTTTCAACCAGTCCCTGACGCGAAAGTCGCCGGCATTGTAAGCAGCCAGCGCCATCTCCGGCTGGCCGTCGAAATCCTTCAATAGACTTCGCAAATAGGAACAACCAAACCGGACGTTATAGGTGGGGTCATAAAGCCGCGCGCCGGTGGAACGAATCCTGGACGGGCGCTTGCTGCGGCTGGCAGTTTTCGGCAAGACCTGCATCAAGCCGTGGGCGTCGGCGGACGATGTGGCGCGGGCATTGAAAGCTGACTCTTGGCGTATCAAGCCCATAACCAGATACGGGTCAAGCCTGTTGGCGCGCGCCTGACGTTGCACGAGCTTCCAGTAAGATTGCGGAAAGAGGAGGTTCCACATTTCTCGCGGCAGTTCCGAGAATTCGTAAGAGGGATAGTCAGGCACGATCTTGATTGCCTCGAAGATCGCAGCGCTCACATTGCCCTGCCCGGCTTCAAGCCGGCTGAGAAAGAGACGCAGTTCCGGCAGCGCCGGCCGCGTGCCGAGCGACGCCTTAAGATACTGCGCGGCCAGGCCATCCAAGCTCAGGGCTTGAAGATCCAACACTGGCCGTAATGACTCGCCTGTCACGTTCGAAGGGCAGGAAGGAATAGGAGAGAGGTCACGCGGAGGAATCTGTTGAGCCACCTCCCAAGCGGTTGACTCTGGCGGCGGCATTTCGGCGGGGCGCTCGGTAGAAAGTTTCCGCTCCCGCAAGCTCGCCTGCTCGGCGTAAAAGCTATGCGCGAACCGATTCTGGAGGAGGGAATAAAGCGCTTGGGCATCCCTGATCTCTCCTTGCTCCTCCTCGAGCCTCCCCAGCCAGTATAGCGCCGCAGGGGTGTGGCTTGACCGCGGGTAATGTGTTAAATAGTCCCGCAAGGCCTGCCGAGCCCGGTCATGGGCCCCCGCCAGGTAATAACACCAGATCAGACGCCAACCCGCATCTTGAGTGTGGCCCCCTTGCGGGAAGGACTCCACCAGAGTCTCGTATTGGCGGCCTGCGTTTTGCCACTCGCCCAGCCTGAAGAAGAGATTGCCTGTGGAATAAAGCGCCGACTCGAACGACGAAGAATGCGGGTCAATGGCCTGAATCTGAGAAAGAGCCGCAAGGGCGCCGCTCGAGTTGTCTTCCCGGGCGCAAGCCTCCACCGACAGGGCCAGCCGGTCCGCGTTCATAGCAGGGCTGGCAAGGGTGACAGAGAGCGCTTCGACCGCCTCACGGTCACGCCGCAAACGGAGCAGGCAGCGCGCCCGGCCCAACTTCCACTCGTCCGCATGGGCGCTGGCCAGCCGCGACGAGAGCAACACTTCATAGCCCCCAAGGGCTTCCTTAAACAAGGATGCATTGAAGAGCAATTCTACGCGTGCGGCTTCGATTTCCTCCGTGGGTTGGGGGAAATCGGCGCCCAGGCGGGAACGGAGACTCTCGAGAGCCTCGCCCGCCTCCTTCGCCTGGGAGGACGCGGCAAACGCAAAATACACCTCCTGGAATGCCCGCGCCGCTTGTGAGAGGTTGCCAACCTCCTCATAGGCCTTGGCCAACAGGAGGGAAAGGGTTGCGTGCTGGCGCACCGAGGGTTCTCCCGTCAGGATCTCAACAGCCTCTTGTGGCTTGTGGGAATCAATCAGGGCCTCGGCGAGCAACTCGAGCCCTTGTAAGCGCAAAGGACTCCCAGGAAAATTGGATGAGAAGTCCCGGACAGCCTCAGCCGCTTGGACTGGATTGTTAGCCTTGAGAGCCGCGGCGGCGGAGTAATAGGTCGCGTAATCAGCCAGGGAGAACTGGCGCGCTGCCGACTGACCCAAGTCCTGCGCAGCCGCGAGGTACTCACCCGCCTCGTATTCCCGGTAACCCAATGCGAAGTAGGCCAGAGCACGTTGTTCAGGCGCTTTTTGGGACTCCGCGTAGCGGCGCAACTGTGGCCAAGCGGATCGTTCCCCCGCACGAGCCGCCAGCTCGCGAAGGGGTACGGGAACAGACTCAACCGCTGGACGCGCCTCAACGAGAATCTGGACGGCGAGCAGCGCCCAACAAACTTCGGCCAGGATTTTGAAATGGGGTCTCACACTACTTTCGGGTCTGTCATGCTGAGCGCAGGGAAGCATCCCGGCATTTTTCCGCACTGATTGAGCTTTCAAATGCGGGGATTCTTCGCCTCGCTCAGAATGACAGGGGGTGGCATTTTCCTCTACGAATGACGAACAATCCGTCTCACACGGAAGGACCAGGATAACCCGAGCCGAGAAGCGATGGGTCATTACCTGCCAGTGTCCTCACCAGCTCATCGTGGAAATAGTCGAACTGCTTACCAACGGTCTTGCCGAACCGCTGCTCGAAGGTCTGGCGGCTGCGATCGATATCAAGTTTCATCCGTTTGTACAGGTCCTTACTCATGCGGCCCTCCGCAACCTTCGCCTTGTTATAGAGTTCGATCTCAAAAACCAGAAGTCTCGCGAATCGCCTTGCATCTTTGTGTATTTTTTGCTCTGCTTCGCCGAGTTGCGAGACGTCGAACCCCGCCCTAGGGGCTGGGGCGGGCGGGACGTCAACTGCCGTTTGACCCTCCATCACAAGGACAGGAACGGGCCCTGGAGCGGGCACGAATCCTATCGTTGCGCGTGCAGCAGGCAATTCAGCCTGCACCTCGGTGGGTGGCGGCCCAACGGGCGCGCCCGCTCCGATCAACGGCGACGCGGGCGGAGGAGGCAGTGGCTCGTCGATGCTCGGGGCGCTTGTCTCGCCCCGAGATGCAAAAGCCTCACTAGGCTCTGCGACCTCTGCGGGCGGCTCTGCAGCCCCTGCTGGAGACGCTAGACCGGGCGCCGATTCAGATTCCGCTCCCCCGCTAACATCTTGATTGACCGTTGCCGTTGCCCTGCCATTCAATGCCCTCAAACGGTCGAGTTGTGCGCCGGCGAATTCGACAAGAAGCTGAAGAGCAGCTTCGGGCAGCAACGCCCCTCTCCCTCCTGAGTCAGCGTAAAAGATGGCGGAAACGGCGCCCGCCGAACGAATCGGCAAAAGCAGGATCGAATCGCCCGAATCTGGCTGGAGCCGGTTCAGGACGTTGGCGTTCTTCTTCAGCGCATCGGGGTTTCCCTCAAAGTGCCCGCCGTTTTCAAAGGCCTGGCGGAACGGCGTATCTACGCTCAGGGGCACTACCAGGGAGCGCAGGCCTTGCTCGGTGAGTTGAGGTCCGAATCCGTGCGCCGAAGCTCCCCAGGCCGCCTTGCCTCGAACCTCGAACGCCACCGCCCGAACTCCCATCCGGCAAGCTTCCTCCGTCAACTTATTGAACACCTGTTTGGGTAAAGTTGCCGTGAGGAGGTTGCGCACGGCTGTAAGCACGGGGTCGACGGGCACTGGCGCAAAGGGAAGTTTAGACTTCTCCAGAGCCTCGAATTGATGCCAGGCCTCTGACTCTAACTGCTCGTGCTCGTCGCGCAATTCCTTCAAGTCTTGCTCGAGCTTTTGCAATTGCTCGGCTTGGGCGCGAAACTTCTCCCCCAACCGCTCTCGCGCCTGGCGGACTTGCACGGCTAATGCATCATTGTCGTTTTCTGGCAGGACAGCAACCTCGGCCCGAATCACTCGATACGTCTCTCATTATGGTACAAGGCGCCTCATTGGCGCAACGGCTTTGTGCCACACGTCCATGTGCCACGGTCCAGGTCTCAGTCGAGGCTATCAGCTTTCAGCTCTCAGCTTTCAGCCTTCAGCCTTTTGACTTTTGCCCTTTGCCTTTTGCCTTTTGCGTCCTGCTTTCCGCTTTGTGCCTTCTGCTTTCCGCTTTCTGCTTTCTGCCTTCTGCTTTCTGCTTTATTTGACATGGGCCCCTGCGCGGCGTAATCTGAGGTAGAAGAGCGGGGGCGTCACGGTTTCGACGGGAGTCCTTGCGCTTAGGAGGCATGCCGGGGGTCCACACCACCCGAGATCGGCGTGGGACAAAGACAACTGCCAACACGCAGTATGCCTACGCTGCCTAATTAATTAGGTGGCCGTCTCCTCCCTCAGGCCCGCATGAGGGAAAGAGGCGTCGATTGGCGGGATGGCTCAAAGTTCATCGCTTCGGAATTTTGGGCGAGATCCGCTTCGGCGGAATTGAGGCTAGCCGGCGGTTCGTTGTTGCCCGTTCCTGAGGGCCGCTGGCGAAAGCGGTAAGCGAACGAGACAAGCATGTAGTCTCCTGACCGTTCGGCTCTTCGGACGGGGGTTCGACTCCCCCCGCCTCCAAGTTAGTTCTTTATAATCAATGGCATAGCTCGATTTCTCAGGCTCAAAAATAGGCCTAACGCCAGAGGCATTCCCTTGGTCAATTAGCTATAGGCTACGGTGTCGCAAGCGCGCTGCTGGCCTGCGCCCCACCTTCTGCGATCGGCATGTCGGCGATGAGCGTTATGACGACGAACTGCAATCCGATCAGAGCGCCGGCAGACGACCCGACGATTGCGTAGAAGTTCTCCCATCCAGCGGTTGCTGTCATTCTGTCACCTAATCTCTTGCATGATCAATCCACAGTCCGAGTTGGGTCAGACCAGAGTCGAGTATCTTGACGCAATTTGGCAATGTCCTTGGTCGGCGCACTTCCGAAGAAGCGGCTGTATTCTCTGCTGAACTGCGAAGCGCTTAGATACCCCACGCGCTGACTCGCGGTTCCCGCGTCCATCATGCTAGACAACATGAGACGCCTCGCCTCCTGGAGACGAAGCGCCTTTTGATAGTGCAGCGGGCTCATCGAAGTGACTGCCTTAAAGTGCTCGTGGAAAGAGGAAACACTCATGTGCACCAGCTCGGCCAGCTCTTCGACTTTCATGGGTTGAGAGAAGTTGGCGCGTAGCCAGGAAATCGCCTTCGCAAGCCGGTGCACGCTAGACTCTGCAAAGCCCATTTGCGCCACGCGGACACCAATGGGGCCACGTAGCAGACGGATCAGAATCTCATCGACTACAAGTGGGGCGAGTAGTTCAGCGTCCCCGGGCTGCGCCAGACACTCCACTAACCTCGTCGCGGCGTTGACAATGCTCATGTCGACCGGAGTGACGTAAACGGCGCTTCTCTCTTGAACTTGAGGCAGACCGTGCGGATACACTTTCAAGACCAGCTCGGCAATCTTGTGCGGGTCGAGGTCCAGCCTTAGAGCCAGGTAAGGTTCGGAATGGCTGGCTTGCGTGATCTGGGCAGTAATTGGCAGGGCAACGGAGAAGACGAGCATACGCGGCTGGTCGTACTCGTAGACCTCCTGTCCCACGATGACGGTTTTGGCTCCTTGTGCGACGATGCACAAGGATGGCAACCGGAGGGCATGCGCACATTCCGTATTGGTTCGTGAAAAGCGACTAGCGTGCAAACCAGGGATGCGCAGCTCAAAACTACCGTCGTGAGGGGCATACGCAGCAATGCATCGGGCTAACTTAGCCGTGTCTGGTTCGTTTGGTCCCGCAACCTTGTCTGCCCGCCGCGGAGGCGGAGTTTTGCCGTTGATCTTCAAGCCTTCGAGAACACCTCCTTTGCAATCATGATGGCGCTCATCGAGTTGGGCCAACCTGAATAAAACGCCAGGTGCGTGATTACCTCGATCAACTCCTCCCGCTTAAGCCCGTTCTCCAGAGCCTTCTTGAGGTGAAACTGCAACTGTTCCGGACGATTCAAAGCAATCAGCGCCGCCACCGTAACCAGACTACGGTCACGCTTTGAAAGCTCTGGGCGTTCCCAAACATCACCAAAAAGCACGTGGTCAGTTAATTCAACCAGCTTGGGCGCGAAGTCACCGATCATCTTTTCGATTGCTGAAGGCTCTTTACTCATGCTCATTACTCCTTGACATACGCTGTTGCAATGCTGGTCAGTTGCCTACCGGATCTGTACGGAAGGTCTGTTTACTTGGTCATCCTATTGCCCAAACCGCTCGAAGCGGTACGCCAACTCCGGCCCACCTTCGCCCTCGTAGGCGAATTGGGCGACCAGCAGCGCGAATGGCTCCGTGTAACGAGCGATCCGCAGGGGTCCAGCATCCACCGGATCGAAACCCACGTCGCGGATTAGCCCGGCGGTCACACTTTTCGCGCTCCCGTCGTCGCCGCAGTACACCAGACTCGGTCGCGTGGCCTTGCGCCTGGCTTCGTACACGCCGAAAAGCACTTCGCTGGGCACGGTGTTGAATGCGGAGACGACCCGAGCCTTCGGAATCATCTTTGCAAGTTCCTCCGCGCCCGACGAGGTGTGGGCCAGGACGAGTTCGGTGTTGTCATTATTCATCGGGAGAGAACTGGTTACAATCACCTTGCCCGACAAATCGCCTGTCTGACTCAGCACATCGTCGATTCGCGACCAGTGCACGGCGAGCAATACCGCGTCCGCTTCCTGCGCGGCCTCTCGCGGTGTGCCGGCCCGCGCCTTGCCCTTGGCCTCCCGTGCGAGCCTCTAGAGCTTCTGTTCGCTGCGGGCGTAGCTGAATACCACCTCATGTCCGGCTCGCGCGAAAAGCGTCCCGAGTTTGCCGCCCATCAACCCGGAACCCAGAATGCCAACTCGCATGCTGCTCCTCCCTCGCCTTTCGCTGCCAGCATCTACCTTGCACGTCTTCCCTCGCTCAGTGAGCTACGGAATGCAACCAGAGAACACATTTTGCCGCTTAGCGACCGGTCATTTGCTCCAGGTTTTCGGGGTACCGAGCCCCTTGCACCGTGATCTTTGAGGCGGCGCTATCGATCTCACGGAGATCGTCGGACGTAAGTTCGACTGCAACTGCTCCGATGTTCTCGTCCAGGCGCTCCAGCTTCCGGGTGCCTGGGATTGGAACAATCCATGGCTTCTGGGCAAGCAGCCAAGCGAGCGCTATCTGAGCAGGTGTCGCCCTCTTCCGTTCTGCGATCTTGCGAAGCAGATCAACCAAGGCCAGATTCGCTTTCCGAGCCTCCGGCGTAAAGCGAGGAACGATCTTGCGGAAGTCGGAACTGTCGAACGCAGTGTTTTCGTTGATCTTCCCCGTCAGGAAGCCCTTACCCAGAGGGCTATATGGAACGAAGCCGATTCCGAGTCCCTCGAGTGTGGGCAGCACTTCCTTCTCAGGGCCTCTGGTCCAAAGCGAGTATTCACTTTGGACAGCGGTGACCGGCTGGACTGCGTGAGCGCGACGAATCGTCTTTGCTCCTGCTTCAGAAAGGCCGAAGTGCTTAACCTTACCTTCCTGAATCAGGTCCTTCACTGCTCCCGCCACATCTTCAATCGGCACATCCGGGTCAACACGGTGTTGATAGAACAGATCGATGGCCTCGACTTTGAGTCGCTTGAGCGAGCCCTCGGCGACCTGCTTGACGTGCTCTGGCCGACTATCCAGGCCAATCCACTTCGGCCCTCCCTTGGGATCAAGTTTAAACCCGAACTTGGTGGCTATGACCACTTGGCCACGAAACGGAGAAAGGGCTTCGCCCACGAGTTCTTCGTTCGTGAACGGGCCGTAGACCTCGGCGGTGTCGAAGAATGTGACGCCGCGTTCGACGGCCGACCGGAGCAGTAAGATCATCTCCTTCTTGTCTGCAGCCGGACCGTAGCCAAAGCTCATTCCCATGCAGCCTAACCCGAGAGCCGAAACTTCCAAGTTGCTATTTCCAAGTTTGCGCTTCTGCATTGTTTCTCCTTCAAGGTACTTTCGCAGTTGATGAACCAACCGTTTTGGTCAGCCTCAAAATCGCGTCGCTGCCGCTCCTCCGGGCGCCGCAGATGAGGCTGTGACATTCCGGCTAGCCCCAAGGGTCAAGTATAGTCTGCTTACACTCCCGGCCTTTGCCTAGTTCTCTAAAGTTCTTGCCAGATCCTCCGAAACTCCACCAAAATTGTGATTCCCGTTCCATGCCGCTCGTCGCCTATCCGCAAAAGAAACCTTTCGGGAGTAAATTCTGTCCGGATGGTTGGCGACCTGGACAGAATCCAAGTGGCTGGTTCGTCGGCAAACCGTACAAACGCCTGAACCGTCTGCAGACATACAGAAATGCGATTTGGAGAAATAGATCCCGCATTGTCGCCTAGTGGTTACCGACGAGCCCGCGAGCCGACGACGATTTCAAGATGGTCATTACACCGTCAGAAATGCGCGCAATCTAGACCGCCCCGACAACACTCATAAGAGTCCAAGGCATCTGGAGATTCACTTGGGGCGAAGAAAAAGCGATGTTCCAGTTATGTTCCAGTTGGACGCGTTTTCTCAGCTTTTGGCGTTTTGAGAGTGTCGGAAAATCAATAAGTTGTGTGTTTTCAACACGCATAAATATTCCGACTCCCCCCGCCTCCACCATTTGGCTACTGTCCTTTCTTTATCTTACGACCATAAACTTCTGACAGGGCGGAAATTGTACAGTCCAAAATCGGCTATGCATGATGCCAGAAGCGGGGTGCCTTGGGGTAAGACAGATAGCTAAGTGCTGATGCGTCCTGTGAATCCGCTCGACGCGCCCCTTGGCCTGCGGCGAGCCGGGCGCGGGAAGCTTCGTGTGCACCCGGCTGCGGCGTCATGGGCGCGAAGTTCATCGGCGTCTTGGAACTCCGAGTTCGCTTTCATATAGGCGAGCAACTCATCCACTTGGCAGAAGGCCAATGCGGTGTACGTGTCGGCGGCTCCGTAGTAGATGGCCATCCGGCCGCTGGGAGCATCCGCAATCGCTGCGCACGGGAACGTGACGTTGGGCACGAAACCAACGGTCTCGTAAGGCGTCTCCGGGGTGAGTAGGTAATCTCGGGTCCGCGACAACACCTTGCTCGGATCCTCCAGGTCCAGAAGCGCAGCGCCCATGCTGTAGACGTAGCCGTTACAGGTAGTGCTGACGCCGTGATAGAAGAGCAGCCAACCTTCTGATGTTTCTATGGGCACAGGGCCCGCGCCGACCTTGGTGCTCTGCCACCAAGTCTTGGGTTGACGCTGCATCACCAGCCGGTGCTTACCCCAGAAAATGAGGTCGGGGCTATAAGACAGAACGATGTCGCCGAAGGGAGTGTGCCCCGAGTCGCTGGGGCGGCTCAGCAAGGCATAGAGTCCATTGATCTTTCTGGGGAACAGCACGCCGTTGCGGTTGAAGGGCATCAGGGGACGCTCCATCTTGATCCAGGTCTTGAAGTCCGTGGTGCGACCCATTCCGATGGAGGCTCCGGGAAAATCGTCACACCACGTGACGTAGAAGGTCTCGTCAATCTTCAACAGGCGAGGGTCATAGGCGTAACCGTTTTGCACTTTCTTGCCGGCATCGTTCTCCCACGGAATCACGTTGGAGTCGAGGTCCCAATGAATGCCGTCCTTGCTGCGGCCGAAATGAAGGTCGGCCACGCCATTGCGGTGATCGGCACGAAATACTCCCACGAAGGCCCCTCCATGTGGCCACGCCGCACTATTGAAGACGCGGGCCATGCGCCCGCCGGGGTTCCACCCAATAAGGGGGTTCTCCCTATAACGCCAAACCACGTCGCTGCAACCGGCAGCGCGTTCTTGCCAAGGGAGGTTCGGCAGAGACTGACCCACGAGGGTCGGCTTCGCTGATGGTCGTGCGGTCATAAGAAAAGATCCCCCTTTCAAACCGTGCCCGCGCTGTGTACCGCGGCTTCACGGCGGACCTTGAGTTCGGCCCCGATCTGATCCATGAGCTTAGCATCAAGGTTGTATACGGCAATGACGAGCACCGTGAAGAGAGAGGCTGCTGCCGGAATCAGGCTGACCATCAGACGAATGCCATACAGCGTCCCGACATTCTGCGCGACATTGGCGTGGAAGCCATAAAACGCCAGCAGCCATCCGGCGATGGCGCCCCCCACGGTCCAGCCCATTTTCTGCGCAAACGTTCCCGCCGAGAAAACCAGCCCGGTAGCGCGACTTCCGAATTTCCACTCCGCATAGTCAGCGGTATCGGCGTACATGGCCCAAACCAACGGGTTCAGGGAGCCCGTAAAGAGGGACCCAACCATATTGCACGCGAAGATCAGCGCCAAGTCCTTCGCGCCGGCAAAGTAGACAGGAACCAGGGTCAACACGTTGATGATCGAGAGCCACATGTAAGTTCTCTTTTTCCCGCCAAAGAACTTGGTCAGAGGAGCCGTAATGGTGACTCCCACGAGCGAGCAGACCGTGCCCGAAAGGAAGTAAGTGGAAAGGAGCGTGACGGAATCGAAGTGGTGGGCGAAGTGGTGCGCAGGCCCAATGTTGAACGCGATGTCCACGCCTTGGACCACGAAGTACTTGAAATAATAGACGAGGGATGCGCCGCGAATCGAGACCCAGGTGAGAAACACAATGCTGGCGGCACCCAAGGCAAGCCAGGGCCGGTTGCGCAGCAGGTCGCCCAAGTCTCCACCCACCGAAGACTGGTCGTCTGCGGCGCCGACGACGCGCTCGCGTGTGGCCGCGAAGGTGAAGAGGAAGAAGCACATTGCCGCAAAGCCGTAGAGGCCCATGGTCAAAGGGAACCCGGCCTTGTCGTTGCCGTGGCCAAGCGCTTTGACCAGATATAGAAACGTGCCTTGCACAATCAGGTTTCCGGTGAAGGCGCCAACAAACCGAAAGGAGGAGAGCTTGGTGCGTTCGTCGGAATCGGGCGTGATCACACCCAGCAGCGCCCCGTAAGGGATATTGATCGCCGTGTACACCAGCATCACCAGCATGTAAGTGGCATAGGCATAGGCCAGCTTGCCGGTCGGCCCGAGATTGGGCGACAGAAAGGCCAGTACTCCTGTGATAAAGAAGGGGAAGGCCATCCACAGCAACCACGGGCGAAACTTGCCAAAACGCGACTTCGTCCGGTCCGCCAGCATTCCCATCATGGGATCGGCGAAGGTGTCTCCGGTCCGGGTGACCAATATCATCGTGCCCACGGCCGCAGGCGCGAGCCCGACCTTGTCCGTATAGAAGTTCAGAAGGAACAGAACGAAAGTGTTGTAGTAAAGGCAAGATGCCAAGTCACCGGTGGCGTAGCCGACGCGTTCCCTAAGACGTACGGGTTGAGGCTCATTAGAAGCAGGCATGGATGGCTCCAGTTATGAGGCGTAGCGACGCGCCGGGCCTATTTGGCCCGGAATTTTCATTATCCACCTCCGGCCCGACCGATAACATACACCTGACTGCCACTGCATGCAATTGTCAGTCGGGTTTGCGCTGTAGCTCCGCTAGGATTCCTCTGGCTGGCCGTCGGTTTCTTGCTCCTAGCGTTTTTCCGCAGCCTGTTAGAGCCGGCCACTACCCTTGTTGGGACTATAATAGCGTTGCAGGTTTCTGGAGTACAGGCTCTCGCTTAAGGGAAGGTTTTGTGCGACGCAAAGCAATCCTATTGGTGAAATGGCTCGCAGTCTTGGGGCTGGTTTTCTCTCTAACCCCGTTTTCATTCGCCCAATCGGCGGGGAAGGATCGCATCGCGCGGGCGATTGACGACTCGTCGCGGGTCACACTCCAGGGCAATGTCCGCCCCATGTTCCGGCCTGAAAACGACATGGGACCGGTCGAGGGCTCCTTCAAGCTCGAGAATATCTCCCTCACGTTCAAGCTCACGGAAAGCCAGCAGGCAGACCTCACCGCGCTCCTCGAGGAGCAGCAGGACCCCTCCTCGCCAAACTATCATCATTGGCTGACGCCGGAGCAATACGCCGACCGATTTGGGCTGAGCCAGAATGATATTAACCAGGTCAAGGCCTGGCTTCAGGCGCAGGGCTTCCAGGTAACCCAGACGGCTCGCAGCCGCACTTGGGTCTCTTTCTCGGGTACCGCAGCGCAGGTGCAAGCAGCTTTTCAAACGGAGATTCACAAATTCTCGCTCAACGGCGAGACGTACTATGCTAACGCGACGGAGCCTTCCGTGCCCAGCGCCCTCGCGGACGTGGTCTTGGGCATTCAGGCGCTGGACAATTACCCTCTCAAACCGGGCAGCGTCGTCCGCAGGGTGAACTCGAGTCTCAAACCGGACTTCACCTCCCACATCAGTGGGAATACCTACGTTGCCCCGGGCGACTTTGCCACCATCTACGACGTCAACGCTCTTTACAGCAGCGGCATCGATGGCACGGGACAGTCCATCGCGGTGCTGGGCCAGACGGACCTCTATAACAACGGGAGCGATATCACCGCTTTCCGCAGTGCCTCGGGGCTGCCGGCGAACCCCCCAACGGTTGTCCTGGTCCCTGGTTCGTCCGACCCGGGCGTCGTCTCAGGGGATATCGTCGAAGCCAGCCTGGACGTCGAATGGGCAGGCGCCGTGGCCAAGAACGCCACAATCATCTTTGTCAACGGGGGAAGCAACGGAGTCCTTAAAGCGTTGCAGTACGCCATTGCCAATAACACTGCACCGGTCATCAGCATCAGCTATGGCGCCTGCGAAGCGGATTGGGGTCCCGTGAACCTAAATACCTTGGCGCAATTTGGCCAGGAGGCGAATGCACAAGGACAGACCATTGTGGCTGACGCCGGCGACTCTGGCGCAGCCGATTGCGATGCCCCTTCGTCCATCGTGACCGTTGCCACGCACGGCCTGGCTGTAAATGTGCCCGCCAGTTTTCCCTACGTTACAGGAATGGGCGGGACGGAATTCAATGAGGGCTCGGGGACATACTGGGCAGCGGCTACCAACGGGGTGGATGTTTCCCCTTCGGCCCTTTCCTATATCCCAGAGATGGTATGGAACGATACATCGTCACCGTTAAACACCCAACGCAATCTGTGGGCAGGGGGGGGCGGAGCGAGCGCCTACTTCTCCAAGCCGATTTGGCAGACAGGAACCGGCGTGCCGAACGACAATGCCCGAGACGTTCCAGACCTTTCCCTTAATTCCTCCTTCTTTCACGACGGAAGCTTGATGTGTGTCCAGGGGAGCTGCGTCAGCGGATTCCGTGATAGTAATCAGGACCTGATTGCGGAAGGTGGAACCTCTGTGGCGACGCCCTGCTTTGCGGGGATTGTTGCCCTCATCAACCAGAAGATGAACACTCCAAATGGCCAGGGCAACATTAACCCCATCCTCTATTCCATGGCGGCGAGTACGCCCGCCGCGTTCCACGACATCACGACCGGCAATAATATGGTGCCCTGTCAGGCCGGAACTACGGATTGTCCCAACGGCGGCGCGATTGGCTATAGCGCCGGCATCGGCTACGATCAGGCGAGCGGGCTCGGCTCCATTGATGCTTTCAACTTGGTCACCGCGTGGGGTTCGTCGGTTGCCGGGAACTTGCCGGCCCCGACCTTGACCGCACCTGCCAACGGAGCGGCGGGGGTCGCTCTCTCGCCTGCCTTCAGTTGGACGGCGGTGACCGGTAACGCCGGTTACCGGATCATGATCGCAACCAGTCCGGCCGATCTGCCGACCAACCCCGCAACAAGCACTTGCAGCGCGTGCACGATTGTTGACACGACCAGCACGAATTCGAATTCCTACACTCCGCCGAGCGCTCTGGCTGTGGGCACCTACTATTGGCAGGTGCAAGCCCTTGAGCCCTCCTCCAGCAGCGGCACCGCCGCCTGGTCAAACGCTTTTAGCTTCACCCCGAACGGCCCGACGCTGGCGGCGCCGACGCTGACCGCACCCGCTAATGGAGCGACAGGAGTCTCGCTCACGCCCACCTTCAGTTGGACAACGGTCACAGGGAATGCCGGCTATCTAATATTCATTGCTACTACGCAAGCCGCCTTGCCCACAAATCCTGCGGTAGGGACCTGCTCAGGCTGCGCAACTGGTACGACAACCACGGCGGCCTCTTACACACCGCCGAGCGCTCCGGCTGCGGGCAATCTGGCCGCGGGCACCTACTATTGGCAGGTGAAAGCCCTGTCTTCTTCCAGTGGAGTGTACGGGACTTGGTCAAGCGTCTCCAGCTTCACTACCGTCGTTCCGGATTTTTCGCTGAGTGCTTCACCCAGCAGTTTGACGATGAACCCTGGGGCCAGCGGCACATCCACGCTCACCTTGACACCGATTAACGGCCTTTCCGGCAGCAGCGTGAGCTTCTCCTGTAGCGCTTCCAATACGCTGGCGGGAGTCACCTGCTCGGTCGGGGCCCTCAACAGCAACAACACGGCCACCGTCACGATTACTGCTTCGTCCTCGGCATCGAACTTCCCTGCGCCGCAGAAGAACCGCCCGTTCAAGGGATGGCCGGTGCCAGCCTTGGCGGCGGCTTGCCTGCTGCTGATGGTCCTAATCATACTGCGCCGGCGTGATTCACAATCTTTGCTGTGGAGACCGTACGTGCGGCAGGTCGCGTTCTGTGCCATGCTCGTAGCGTTGCTGGTAGCCGGCCTTAGTTGCGGCGGTGGAAGCAGCGGAGCTAGCGGCGGGAGCACCACAACCCCCGAATCCGGCACCGTCACCGTGCAAGGCACCGGCCCAACCACCAGCCATAGCGTGGCGATTTCCGTGACCGTCGATTAAACTGAATCTCCCACCGCTCCAAAGGTTTGCGGAATAGATTCCTCCCGCCATGGCGGGGCGGGAATGGCTAGGTCTCGCAATGACACCAATACCGAAGGGCGGGAGGGCTTCCGTTTTGTGCCTTTCTCGCTCATAATAGATATTGGAAGCAGGAAGACTCACCGCCCTTATAAGGAACATGTCTACCGACCGCCGTCCAGATCCTGAGCAACTGTTGCGCCAACTTCAGGCAGAGGAGCAGTACTCCAAGCGCGGACGACTCAAGATCTTTCTCGGCTACGCGGGAGGCGTCGGAAAATCATTCCGCATGCTTGATGAGGCGCGGCGCCGGCGCACACGAGGCGAGGATGTTGTAGTGGGTGCGATTCAACCCAAAGTATCAGCCGAAGTCGAAGCCCTGCTGCAAAAAATGCCCGTCATCCCCCTTCGTACCATCGGTGGCGTGCCCACGATGGACGTGGAGGCCATCCTGCGTCGCCACCCCCAAGTCTGCGTGGTTGATGGTCTGGCTTATGACAACCCCCCTGGCAGCCCGTACTCCAAGCGTTGGCAGGATGTGGAGCACCTGCTTTCGGCGGGCATCTCGGTGATTGCCACGGTCAACCTCCAACATATCGAGGAACGGCGGGAGGAAGTGGAGAGGATCACGGGCAAGCACGTGACGGAGACCGTTCCGGAAAGCTTCTTGCGCAATGCGGACGAAATCGAAATTGTGGACGCACCGCCGGATTTTGCTCTACAGCGCGACCCCAGCCCGCTGGTTGCGGGTGAGACTCGCGCTACGACCATGCTGCCGCAACAGCTTTCTGGGCTACGGGAGATTGCGCTCCTGCTGGCTGCGGATGTGGTCGACTATCAGCTTGAGGCTTACCTGACGCGTCATGGCATCGAGCAGGTTTGGGGTGCCCATGAGCGCATTCTCGTTTGTGTTTCCCCTTATGCTGACGCTGCCGAGATGATCGCCAGCGGAAGGCGCAACGCCGAGCGATTCCATGGGGAATTGTTTGTCGCGTACCTTAATCGGCCAGACGTCACGTTGGAAGAAAAGACTCTCCTGGAGAGAAACTTATCGCATGCGCGCTTTGCCGGCGCGCGAATCGAAGCACTGGATGGCGAGGATCCAGCCTACACCATCATGCAGTTTGCGCGGGCCCATGGCATTACTCAGATCTTTTTGGCGAACAGAATGAGCAACAACTGGTGGGATCGCGTCTTTGGCAGGCCTGTGGAACACCTCATCCGGGCAGCGGAGAATATCGACGTCAGAGTTTTCCCGGTATAGCAGGCTGATGAAAAAGCGCCCATCATGTCATGCTGAGCGAAGCGAAGCATCTCGCTCTGCTTTGAAGTCAAGAACTTAGATTCTTCCCTGCGCTCAGAATGACAGCTTCTGAGTTTTTTCATCAGCCTGAGAGGATGCCGTACATGTCCGAGTCCGTCCGTCGAGGCACGCTTAAGATCTTCCTGGGTTACGCCGCGGGCGTCGGCAAAACTTATCAGATGCTGGACGAAGCCCACAAGTTGAAGAATGAGGGTATTGACGTCGTGCTTGGCTATTTCGAGCCCCACGGGCGCATGGACACCATTACTAAAGCCGAGGGCCTGGAATTCTTACCCCGTCGCAAGATCACATATCGAGGAGCCGTGTTTGGGGAAACGGATGTCGATGCCATACTGCGTCGCCGTCCCCAAGTCTGCGTCATCGACGAGTTTGCACACACGAATATCCCGGGGTCGGAGCGAGAAAAGCGCTGGCAAGACGTGAAACTCCTGCTGGACGCTGGCATCGACGTGTTGACCACGATGAACGTGCAACATCTGGAGAGCCTTAACGACCAGGTCTGGCAGTTCACGGGCATCCGCGTGCGTGAAACCATCCCGGATTGGGTAGTCAAGCAAGCCGACGAGGTGGTCATGGTCGACTTGCCTCCTCAGGCCCTGCTCAACCGGCTGATGCGCGGCGTCGTCTATGCACCCGAAAAGGCCCGCCTGGCGATGGAGAATTTCTTTAAGGAGTCGACTCTGGTCGCCCTGCGTGAGTTGGCGATACGCCAGACCGCGCATGAGGTTGACGTTCGGCAGTCGGTCCAGAACGAAATGGAGGCCGTTGGGCTTGGAGGCGAAGACCATGACTCGCTTTCATCTCAGAGGCCACGGGCGTCCGATCGAATCCTCATTCTCGTCACAGAAGACCCATCTTCAGCGGCGCTCATCCGGCGCGGCAAGCGCGTGGCCGATTACCTGAAGGCGGATTGTTTCACGGTGTGTGTCCTCCGCGACGGCAGCTTGCATAATATTCCGGCAGGCCAGCGCGAGGCCGTGGAAAAGCACATGAAATTCGCCCGGAACTTGCATATCGAGCCCAGCGTGTTACAGGGCGAAGATGTGGCCCAAACTTTGGTCGACTTCGCCCGCCTCCACAGAATCACACAGATCTTCCTTGCCCGCCCCCAGCAGAAGAGATGGCCGATAATTTTTGGCCGCGGCTTGGTGGAACGGGTCGTCCGCTTAGCCCACGATATCCAGGTCACTATTGTGGCCGAGCACCGCCGACAGCAAGAAGGCTAGGCCGCATTTCTCACCACGGGTCCGGAAGGGCGGGGCTTCAGCCCCGCCGTTACAAGGCCTTCCTGATCATTCTTGTGTCTCGCGCGCCCCCCGCAGTCCGTCAGCCGACGGACCGCGCGGGGCGCGAGACGGGGGAACAATTAGAAGCGTAGGTAACGGCGGGGTTAAAACCCCGCCCTTCCCTATTCGTGATGAGAAATCCGGGCCAAGTCCGCCTCATTTCACCTCTCGGCTCAGGCTGGAAGGCTGAGCCTTCCAGCCTGAGCCGAGGGCTTGAGGGCAGAAGCGCCGCGGAAAGGCAAAGCCTTTCCGCACAGCAGGCGGCGGAGCCGCGTCGAATGTCACACTTCGGGGACCTCAGCGCAACCCCGGTATAGCGTCCTCAGCCACCGCATCGTTCATGTGGATTTGTGGTATGCTCCCTAGCAATGGACTGGAAAAACCGACTCTACTTTGGCGACAATCTTGACATCCCCTTTTATGGAACCCGCGAAGCGACTGGTCGAAGCGGCGGTGACAGAGATGTTGCGCGTGTCCGCGGGGCGCATACATCAATGACGACGTATGCGCCATCCGCGGTATGATTGAGGCAACACGCGTGACAGATTACAAGTGGCGTTATAATGAGAACAGTATCCCCACCCCAATCGTAGCGGTGCCTGGTCTCAGGCCGCCAGCCATGCTGGTTTAGGCGGGTGGGCCTCAACAGGGGTTTCGCTCGATGATTGAGCCCTGACGAGCGGGGATGGAAGGGAAACACAATGTCCAAGATAGATGAACTTAAGGCAGATATTGACAGACTCCCCAATGAGGAGCTCGCCGAGCTTTTCCCGTCAGAAAAGGAATGGGAGAGCTGGGACAAGGAGATCGAAGCCGACTCTCGGGCTGGAAGGCTCGATTTCTTGGTGCGTGAGGCCCGCGCGGAGAAGGCCAAAGGGACCGAAATGTAAATGACTCGCGCCACCGCTCGGTTCGGTCGCTGCCAAGGCTGAAGCGCCGCCGTTAAGCGCGGCTTTCATAGGGTGTCCAGGTTGCAGTTGGCGTACACTTAGGATTGAGATGGCTGCATCAAAACACCTGGTTACGCCTTCGGATGTGGTGACGCGGCTTCGAATCGACTCATGGAATTTGAATGGGATGCCGAGAAAGCAGCATCAAACGTCGCGAAGCACGGCGTCACGTTCCCCGAAGCGATGACGGTGTTCGGCGACCCTCTAGAGCTCGCGATTGCCGATCCACACCACTCGGAGGGCGAATTCCGGTTTCTCAGCATCGGTTTGTCGGCAGTAGGGCGACTGCTCGTGGTCGCATACACGGAACGCGAAGGGCGGACCCGGATCATCAACGCCCGTGAAGCGACTCCCAGAGAACGGAGACAGTATGAATCAACGCGTTCACCAGAACGATAGCGACGAAATTCGACCCGAGTACGACTTTTCGCACGGCGTTCGCGGGAAGCATTATGAGGCTTACCGCGCTGGCACGAATGTGGTGTTTCTCGAGCCCGATGTGGCCAAAGCGTTCGCCGATTCAGCGTCGGTCAATCAAGCCTTGCGGCTGCTCTTGCAGCTTGCCAAAACGAATGTTCCGGTAGAGTCTCGGCCTAACAGGGCGCCGCGGCCGACGAACCGCACCCAGCGCCGTGCCAAGAAGCCCAAGCCCGTTCGTACTGCTCGCGGCTGAGGCGCGGAATCGTTAGGCGGCCAGCCATGGCGGTTTAGGCGAGTCGGCCTAAACAAGAGTCAGGCGTCCGAGGCATCACAACACTAGGAGGTATCACCCGATGAGCACAGCTCTCAAAATCTTCGCTACAGTTGTCCTGGTTTCCCTCTCAGCCTCGGCAGGACAACCAACGTTTCAGGATCCCTTGCTTGATTCACTGACAGGGACGTGGGTTCTTCGGGGCTCCATTGCTGGAAGAGAGACGACGCACGATATTGTCTCAGAGTGGGTGCTGGGCCATCAGTACGTGCGACTTCACGAGGTGTCGCGCGAGAAGAACGCCAAAGGCCAGGCGGCGTATGAAGCGATTGTCTTCATCGGCTGGGACCAATCGTCGAGCCAGTACGCATGCCTGTGGCTCGACTCAACTGGTGGCGGCGGCCTCTCGGCCCAGGCCATCGGCTATGCAAAGCGCAGCGGCGACGAAATCACGTTCTTGTTCAAGGGCAACGACGGCAGCCTCTTCCACACAACATTCGCATACAGCAAAGGCACCGACACTTGGCAGTGGCTTATGGATGGCGAAGAGGGAGGGAAGCTGCAGCCTTTTGCGCGGGTGAGACTCACAAAGAAATAGTCAATCAAGGTGCTCGGTATCGACCAGGCCTCAGAAGCGCTGGCCGCCTGACCCTTCGTTGCAGCGGACCGCCTTCGGCGGCCGCTGAACTAAAACGTTAGGCCTTGGGGGGCTACAAGCTTAGAATCAGCAAGCCTAGCGCGGACCTGTTCAATAGGTCCGCGGCTTTTCGTGCCCGAGTTCTTGCGCGATAATGTGCGCGTTACGGTCCAACCAGCAAATGGCGCCGACGCGCTACCCGGCGCCCGTCAAGAATCCAGGGCAGGCCATGGATAGGACGCGGTGACAGAGATGTTGCGCGTGTTCGTAGGGCGCATGCATGCGACAATGCACGCAGGTATGCGCCACCCTAGGGTGAAAGGAACAGCGAGATGGCCATTTCCGAGAGCACTGCCGAGAACCTGCGCGAATTCCTTGATTGCGTCGCCGCGCTTCGTAAGAAATGGCGTTCACCTGACGACGACACGGAGCTTTGGTATCGGGGTCAGCAGAAAGCTTATTGGTCACTGACTCCCAGACTATATCGGCCGCTTCGCGGTGACCGCTGGGATGACGACGAAATCAGGGAAGAGTTCGTGAGGCGGGCTCCTAGCCTAACAGCGGAGAGGCCTCAGAACGCATGGGATTGGTATTTCCTAATGCAGCACTTTAGCGCGGCCACCAGATTGCTCGACTGGACAAACGGGGCGCTTATCGCGCTCTATTTCGCCGTCAAGGACAATCCGGGACTCTACGACGCGGCGGTATGGGCGCTTGACCCCTGGTGGCTTAACAGGCGTGTCGTTCATCAGGATGAGGTCATGCCGCCTGGAGCGCCTGGAACGTCAAAAACGGATGTGACCCGATACGGACGATGGCTGCGAGACAGGTTTGTAAAGAGGGCAAGACTGCCTAAGTGGCCTGTTGCCATTTATCCGTGGCGCCGACATCTCCTTTTATCTCGTCGACCATTAAGGAGCCAGCACAGGCCATGGATAAAATGCGGTGACAGAGATGTTGCGCGTGTTCGTGGGGCGCATGCACACATGACAACGTAAGATGCGCTACCCGCGCAGACGCTCCTGCCGTGCGGGACGCAACCCGCGGTTGACAACCGGTCAGGCACGGCCTAGACTTCAAGTATGGAAATACCTCTTAGCCCCGATGTGCAATCCAAGCTCGCGCGCCTTGCTGCTGAGCGCGGACGTGATGCCGAAGTGCTGGCACGAGAGGCCATAGAGCGTTTCGTTGACTACGACGAGTGGTTCGTCAACGAGGTAGGAAAAGGCTTGGCGCAAATCGCCCGGGGCGAAGTGCTGACCCATGAGGAAGTGGGGGCGCGCCTTGAAAAGTCGCTGACCGAGAAGCAGTCGCGCGCCTAAAAATGGAGCTTCGCTGGACAGAGGAAGCTGCCGCCGACCTGGAACACATCACGGATTATTTATTCCAGAACGCGCCGGAGCGAGCAGCGGAACTGGTGCGCGAAATTTACAACGCGCGCGCCGCCAAAAGCTCAAGGATGTCCGAGACACGAATGCGCAGGCCACGGATGCACGGCCGCCCGCCGCATCTCCCTTCTTCCACCGTAATCCGCTTCAGCCGCTTGTTATTCATACCTCCGAGATTACTTGCTTGGCGCTGGAATGCCGAGGGCGAGGAAGCCCCGGTAGCGGGACAGTCTGCTGTAGCGGCGCTCTCCGAGCGCCGGAACTCCTTGAGAGTTCAAGACCGGCGGTCAGAGACCGCCGCTACAAGAAACAAGCTGACCGACTACCGAAGCGCCTGCGGCGCGGATGATAGGCTAGCTGTGTAGACTAAAGAGAAGCGAACGAGCCGCCGAGTGTGTCAAAATGCCACACTCACAGGCTCCCCGTGTATCCCCCGGGATAGTTCTAACCCCTTGAAAAACATTGGGATAATCCGCCGCAGAGGCAGAACACTGCGAGAAAAATGAGATTCATTGGACAAATGGAAATCTCCCCCCTGGGGGCTATGTTATTTCTGGGTGCCACACCCTCCTGGCCGGGAGTGGAGTGGCACATGTATGGCCTTCCACGTATGCATCCCGCGCCTACGCAAAGGATGGCCACAACATACGCTTGCTGCGGAAGCGAAAAACCACCTTCATTCATCAGACTTCGCGGAAAGCTGAATCGAGGAAGGAAGCCATGTAATAGGCGTCCAGGAACTTGAACGGCGCCTCTCCCGTGGTGTAGTGGCCGCAGGGCAACACGGCCACCTTAGGGTCAAGCTGGAGACGAACGGATTCAGCGATGATCTTGCGCGAGAACTCAGGCAGGAAAGTCAAGTCGTAGAGGGCATAAATGAAGAGCGACTTCTTGGGCCAGCGAGCGAACTTTTCCGCATAGGCAATGGGGTTGATGGCCATCCAGGCGCGGCGAAGGCGGTCCAGGCTCAAATCGGCCTCGATCCCGGCGCGCACGTGACGCGTGGCTTGACCCGTCCAGACCACCTCACCGAAAGTCGTTGAACAATGGTTGAAAACGTTGACCTTCAAACGCTCGTCATGCGCGCTGGCCAGGTATGCGTAGCACGAGCCCAGGCTGGTCCCCACAATGCCCAGCTTGCGGCACCCCTGGCTTTCCAGCCAGTCCAGGCACGACCGCGTGTCGACCACAGCCTGCCGGGCGGCATCGAGCGTCCGGCCCAGATTCGATGAAACAGCATAATCCGCGCGCTCAATCTCCGGCGGCTTGCGAAGGTCGTGATAGGGCAAGCTCAAGCGCAGCGCCGAAATCCCAAGCAGGTTGAAGATGCGGCAGAGCGCGTTGTGGCTCTCCAGGTCTGCATTCCACTGCGGCAGTACCACCACCGCCCCGCGCCGCCCTGCCGGAAACCAAACAGCTCGTACCCGGTTGTTATTTGGGACCGGAGTCCTGACGGGAGATGTAAAGAACAGGCAGTCCCCTTCCAGATGAAAATCTGAAGGTGTCTTGTAAGCGTAGAAGGCGTCACTTTGCGCAAGGATTTCTTGGTTCAGCTTGCCAAGAAATTCTTCTGCATCGCAGTCCGAGGCGGGAATTTTCCCGTTCACGAACCGCCAGCCTGCGGTCCACTCCAGTCCCCAATCCAAGGGGGACACCACTCGATTCTTATCCCGCTCTGTCAAACGGGTTTCCCACGCGTAAATCCACTCCTTGTAGCGCTCGAGCATGGCCCTCAAGGCACGAATCAAAACCTGCAATTATAACCTGAGGGAGCGTGGAAGATAACGGGTCCCGGAAGGAGGGCAGTGTCAACCATTTCTGTTGAGAGTTGAAATGGAGGTGCTCCGAGTCATGCTGAACTCCTCAGGCGTGAGCTTGCTCGCACGCCAGGATAAAGCAGCCCAGGACTTGCTCGCTATGCGGCGGATCCACG
>JBEKVC010000028.1:0-23561 GCA_049514395.1 Terriglobia bacterium | reverse complement strand
CTCAGTGCAAAGGCGCGGCAGAACAGGCCAGGGCTGAACTCGATGAATTGGTGAAGGACGCGACAGCCGTGGTGGATGTGCGCATCCGGAAAGTTATGGAGGAGATTTCACCCTCACTGAGCGCCCAAATCGAGCGAGCGGCGGAGCAGGTTGCCCGCGAGCAGCTCGAAGAATTCAAGGCGCAAATCGAGCGCGTCAGCAGGAGCAGCGAGGATTCCACTCAACGCAACCTCGAAAGAATGCGACAGGAAACTCAGGCGGAGATTCTTAGCGCCGGAATCCAGGCCAGGAAGATTTATAAGGAAGAATCCGGGACGGCAGCCAAGGTAATTTCCGTTTGTGTGGACTCTGCCGTGGATTCATTGAATCGCGCCGGCGACGAAGCCGTCTCGAAACTGCAGGCAGCCTACCAGACCCTTGAACTCAGTTTGAAGAAGGCGGCGGAAGAGTGCCTCCCACGGTTAGCCGACGAATCCGCATCAGTGCTCGAGAAGTTTCGCGCCGAAACCCAGGCGCTCGCCGCCCAATCGCAATCCGAAGTGGAATCCACTGCCCGCGATTTTTCGGAGAAAGCCAGCGGGGACATATCGGAAAAGCTCGAAGGTGCCGTCGAAGGGGCGCTGGAATTAGTGGTCAGAGACTTTAACAAGCAAGCCGAAGATGCTCTGGAGCTGCTGAAAGAGGGACTCCGATCCGCTCAACAACAGTGCGTTGATGAGACACAGAGGCAGTTGGCGGCGGCCCGCGAATCGACTTTGACTTCGCTGCAAAGTGAAGCCGGGGTGAACTTAGCGTCCTTCCGTGAGCGACTGCACACAACGCTGCTGGAAATGCAGGCGCAGCAAACCAAGGAGATGGAAAAGGAAATCCAAACCAGCTTGCAGGGTCTCCTGGAATCCCTGCGCACGCAAGTCCGCTTGACCGCCGACGAATCCGCCGCCCGGGTGACGGCCGAGGTCAGGAGCAGGGCCGAGCAAGCCCTCGAGGAACTCCCGGACCGGCTCTACAAAGGTGTTGGGATGGCCGCCCTCGTGGCAAAAGAATGGGAGGAGCAAGCCAAGAGGCACCTGGAAGCGCATTTGAGCCACGTGGTGGAGGTTTTCCAGAAGCAGCTCGAAGGATTGACCATGGCCGCGCAGGAGCGGCAGCGCAGTGACGCGGAAGCTCTCAAAGGCCTGCTCCAGAGTCGTCTGCACCAGGCCGCTCGACTGTTTGAGGGTGTGGAAGCCGACGCTGGCCAATCCAAGGGGGTGGCCCGCGAGGAGTCCAGGCATTCCCCTTTTCAGTCTCTCCGGGCATCCCGAGACCCTCTCCACCCTGACCTCGACCCCCTGGTAGAGAAACAGCAAAAGATTATCGAGGAAGCCCTTAGTGCCTTTCGCTCCAGACTGAACCGGATTCTTGCGGATCACGCGCCCAAGGAACCACGAGGACCCGCAGGCACACCTTAGCATTTCCTTTCGCAAATACAATGACCTTTTCGCAGCCGGCGCACTCTCTCTTCCAGCGTTGACGAAGGGCCCATCCCCGGGGGCGACCTCATGCTACTCGAAGGTATTCTCACGCGCTCAACACCCTGCCGTGATTGGGGAACAACCGACCTGGCGTACCGGAACAATTTTGAGGGTGATACTGAAACCCGCGACGCGACAAGGGAAGGGACGCTCATGTGGCAGGCTGGGTTGATGTCGAGGGAGTTTCGGCCCTGCGCGGCTGGAAGACCCAACTGGCGCACTGCCCACGCCTGAGGTTTTCAGCAAGGTGGTCCCGGCGGGCTAGGAATGTTTCCTGGAGCACGCCGTGCTTCAAATCACCACGCCCACGACGGAATCGGACCTTGGCTGCCCGCCAAGGGACTGGATTGACCGGAGGAAAGCATCCACCACCAAGGGATCGAATTGCGTGCCTCGGCAGCGGCGCAATTCAGCCAGGGCCTCTTCCGGGGCGCGGGCCTTCCTATAGGCACGGGCGGTAACCATGGCGTGGAAGGCATCGGCTACGGCGATGATGCGCGCGCCAAGGGGGATTTGATCCCCTTTTAAGTTGTCCGGATAACCCTGCCCGTCGAAGGACTCATGGTGGTGGCGCACGATGCGCTCGATGGCTGTCACTTTCAAAGGTTCCAATATCTTCGCGCCCCAGGCCGCATGGCTTTTCACGGTCTCGTACTCTTGCGCCGTCAGGAGCGTGGGCTTGAGGAGCACGTGGTCAGGCACGTGAATCTTACCGACATCGTGAACGATGCCCGCCAGACGGATTTCTTCGATTTCTGCCTCGGATAATCCCAACTGCATTGCGATCTGGGCTGCCAGCCTGGAAACTTTCTGAATATGGTCCTTCATATAGGGGTCTTTGGCTTCAACCGCGTAAGCGAGGGCCGTGATCGTGTCCAGAAGCGAGGGCGACTCGCCTGCGGGTTCCCGCAACATCCGCTCGAGCCTGTGCCGGTACTGGCTGATGGCGCCGGGGTCCGTGGAAAACATCCGTTTCACCGCCACTCCCAGACGCGCTTCCAGAAGTTGCTGCTCACCATCCTCTGGCTTGGGGCTCAGCGTCGCCAGCTTCACGCAGTTCCCGTTACAGTTCTTGGCAAGATACATTCCGGAATCTGCAAGGCTGACAATCTCCCCTTGGGTTGGGCCGTGGTCCGGGAAGGTGGCGATCCCAAAACTGGCAGTCACCCCGTGGGCGCGCAGGAAGTGGTCCGCCTCCAGGGCGGCACGCAGCCTCTCGGCCAGGATTTCTGCTTGTTCCGGGTTTGTCTCAGGCATGAGTAGGGCGAACTCATCCCCCCCATACCTGGCCACCACATTGGATTGCCTTGATCGGGCCTCGAGCAGGGCGGCCACAGCCGCCAGCACTTTATCGCCTTCCAAGTGGCCCCCGTGGTCATTGACCCGCTTAAAGCCGTCGAGGTCCATCATGATCACGGAGAACGGCCGGCCGGTGCGGGTTGACCGGCGCCATTCCACGTCCAGCGCCTCCATGAAGTAGCGATGGGTCTTGAGACCTGTCAGACCGTCGGTGATGGCTTGGTCCAGCGCCGACTGGTAGGCACGAGCATTGTGGAGGGCACTGGCGAGCTGGTCCGCCAGTGATTGCAAGGTCAGCACGTCCTGTTGAGAAAAGCTATGCTCCCGAAAGCTTTCCAAACTCAAGACACCCAGCAGATCATCGCGATACTTCAAGGGAAGGCTGAGGGCAGACCGAACGCCCGGGTGCAACGCCACGTACCGAAGGTCGCGCAGCACTGAATTTGCCAGGACGGGCTCACGGCTCATGGCGGCCGTGCCAGAAAGCCCTTGGCCGCATCGGGCTCGGCGGCCCAGAAGTTCCGTTCCGTAACCCGCCTGAGCCTGCACGACGAGCTCGTTGTTTTGAAGGTCCACCACTTCAATCCGCGCCAAGTCGCGATCGAAAGCGCTCCGGACCTCCCCACAAATGCTGCCAAGAAGCTCGTTCGGATTGAGGACCGAAGCTGCTTTCTGTGCCAATTCATTCAGGAGCGCCAAATGGCTCGAGCGTCGTCTCTCCTTTTGGAAAAGCCGGGCGTTCTCGATCGCACTCGCGGCCTCGTCGGCAAGAACCTGTATCAGCTCAAACTGTTCCTGATTAATGGTGTTTTCGCGGTCGAAGTCCCCGGCTGCCAGCACACCCAAGGCGCCATCCGAGAAATGAATGGGCACTCCGCACCAAGTGCGCAGCCGGCCATCCACAGATTTGATCCCCAGGCGGCGTGCGGCAGCCGGAAGCTCCTGGTTCAGCAGCAGCGGGCTGCGTCCCTGGCAGACGAACTCCGCCAGTCCATCAACCTCCGCTGCCTCAGGCGTGTCCTCGGCATCGGCGGTTTCGAAGGGCACGACGGTCTTGAGAGGCCCTTCCGGCGAGTCCTGCAAAGACAGGGAAAAGTTGGTTGTACCGAGCACCCCTTTCAGCTCCTCGCGGAGGATCTCCACCTGTGATTCGAGATCAAAGGTGGCGCGCAACAATCCACTCACACGGTGCAGCAGCCTGAGTTCCTGGTTGTGTCGTTCTGCCGCCCTGTGCAACGACCAATTCTCCATTGCCCGGCCAAGTTGGCTGCCAATAGCCAGGAGCAAGCGCAGTTGGTTCGGGTGGAAGATTCTCGGCTTGCGGCTTCCCACCAGCAGTACACCATATGAGCTATCGCGGACCTGCAATCCAACCAGCAACTGAGTCCGCAGCCCCTCCCCTGCGCAGACCTCTCGAAGTTCTTGGAAAAGCGCGTCGCGCTGCCAAGCAACTCCCACCGATGGAAGGGATAGGTCGGGGAAAACCAGTAGATTCCCCCACCTTTCTCCGCACGAGGCCAGGTAAGAACGCAAGGGCTCGCTGGACAGCCGCTCGACAGTTCGCGCGCTGAGTCCTTGGGCGCACACATGGCTAATCGCATCCGACCCGGTGGTTTGAACTAAAATGTAGGAGTCCGCGCTCCCCAACATTTCCGTGGTCCGCTGCATGGTCAAGTCGGCCATCTGCTTCGGATCAGGACTTTTGTCCAGACGTCTGCCAAAAAGATCGAGCTCCGAAAACCACTGCAAATCAGCGTTCTTCTCGCGCCCAACACGCTGCCGATGGAAGTGCTCGAGGAACAAAACGAGCAAGATGATAATTACCAGCCACGGGAGCGCCGGGCTTTGCAAGAGGTCGAAAGGAAGGGAACCCATCGCAGTCATTCTCCACTGGAGAGCACACTGCAGCTCTCTTCGCCAGTCCCTCTGCGAGTTCGGTAAGGCAAACCCACGGCTGGCGCCAACTCGATGGGCGCAGAGGAATACATGAACGTCGTGACCGGTCGCCCCTACCTAACGACCAGGCACTCGTTTGAAATCTAAGAAAACTCTAAGACAGCTCTCTGCCCATGTCAATGAAATAATTAGGGCTTCTGTAAGCCCCCAAACTCCTGTGCTTGGATCATATCCGTGTCGGTACCTGTGACGGGTGAGAAGTAAGCTGTTTGAGTTATGAAACTCTGACGGTACTCTCTAATAGTTTAGCAGGACGCTGAAAAAGGGTGTTAGCATGTCATTGTGAGCGAAGTCGTCCCGCCACGGCGGGTCACTGATCTTAGGTCGCCTGGCGACTCCTCTCCCCAACATCGGAGAGGAACTCCCGCGTTTTCAATAAGATGGCGGTTTGTGTCTTGCGCCGATGTTCTGACATCACAGATAGCCTTTTTCGGCTATGAACGCTCAGGATGACGCGGGAATGGCTTTTTTCAGCACCCTGTTGGTTTGGTCTCTCGAGAGGAGGAAGAATGATTCGTCGAGATTTTTTCACCCGTATTGCCGGAGGCGCCGGCGCATTGGCTCTGGGCAGCGAGCTCTGGGGAAAGACGAAACGCCACCCTGCCAGTGTCGACAAGTCAGACAAACGGAATCGCGTTTCCATTTCCACCTGGAGTCTGCATAACTATTTTCAAGCCACGCGCGAGAAGGATTTCGCCCTGGCGGGGAATATGCTCGCCTTGCTCGACTTCCCGGAGATGATTGCGGACCGCTACAAGGTTCACAACCTGGAGTTTTGCGCCCCCCACTTCGCTTCCACCGAAAAGGCTTACCTCCAGGAACTCAAGAGCCGCTTGGTGAGAGCCTACTCGCACGTCGTGAACATGCCGGTCGACATTAAAGAGCTATGGACGGGCGGCGGGCTTTCCGATCCGGACAAAGAAGTGCGCGATGCGGCGGTGGATGGCGCAAAAACATGGATCGATGTCGCGCTTGCGGTCGGCTCCAAGTCCGTTCGGTGCGATCCCGGCAAGATAAATCCGGAAGACCTGTCGCCGACCCTCGAGTCTTACAAGCGCCTGGCCGCTTATGGCAGACCCAAGGGCGTGCATGTGATTATTGAGAACCACGGCGGCGTGGGCTCGGAACATCCGGAGGAGTTGGTGAGACTTTTCAAACGGGCAGGCACGGAAGTGGTGGGTGCACTCCCCGATTTCGGCAACTTTCCGGACGAGGACACGCGGGAGAGAGGGCTAGCACTCCTCTTTCCCTACGCGCATGTGGTTTGCCACGCCAAGGGGTTGGATTTTGACTCCGCCGGGAACGAGACCAAGTTCGACTTTCCCAAGTGCATCGAGATCTCCAAGGAGGCTGGGTTCAAGGGGATATATTCGATTGAATATGAAGGGTCCGGTGACCCCTACGTAGGTGTGCAGAAGACGCTGGATGAGTTGTTGAAGTATTTGTAGGTATGCCACGAAGAGTTTCGCCACGGAGTGCACGGCGGCCGCAGAGAACGAACAATGAGACTGGAAAGGGAAAACCCGAAAATGGTTTCTCCCCTACATTCCTGGAGGCAATCCGCGCAACGGATAATTCTTGCCGTGCTGATCGGCGTTTTCTTACTGGCCTCCACCGCGAAAGCCCAAGAGGATGCCGCAGCCGCCAAGCTTGGCAGGAGCACCCGGCAGTCGTCTGTTTCTTCCCAGGCAGTGAAGGGAAGCCATCCATTCTGGGATAAGGACAACATCTTGCTTTTCGCGGGGGTGGGAGCCGGGCGTGGTCTCGACTACATATCAACGCGGCACTTTCGCGACCGCGGAGTTAACGAATGGCTTCTCACAAACAACCTCGTGGATAACAAGCCGCTTTTTGCTGGTATCGAGGTGGCAGGCGTGGCAGCCTCGATTGGAGTCTCTTATCTCTTTCACCGCAGCGGTCACCACAAGCTGGAGCGCTGGGTTTCCATCGTTCACATCGGAGCGGGGGTTGGGGGTTCGGCCTGGAACTACACTTTGAAACCATCGCCGCCGCCCAGTGCTCCCCATTAGCCAGCCGCTGCGCTTTTTTCCTCCGGATGCAGCGGAAGCAGTTGCTTGGTATCGCTCGGCGACAGACGGTAATCGATACCGGAGTCTACAGCATCGTACGACATCCCATGTATGCGGGCGATGTCCTCCTGATGGTTGGCATTCCCCTGTGGCTGGAATCGTATCCGGCTGCTTTGCTGGCAAGCGTTCCGATCGCGACGGTCGCTCTGCGGATCCTTTTCGAAGAACGGTTCCTGAGGCGAGAACTGAAGGGCTACGAACCCTACACGGGGAGAGTCCGATACAGGCTGATTCCGTTTCTCTGGTAAGCGAGGAATGTCCACGCCATCTCTGTTCAGAACTCCAATCGGAGCTGAAGTGCGACCATCCGAGGCGAGTTATCGCCTCCCAAACCCACACCCAGCAACCCCGTGGGTGGAGACGTTGTCGCCACCAGGGCGCCGAAGCCGGTCTGTGTGCCGGGCTGTCCAGGAATTCCGGCCACCGCACTTGGCAGGGCAAAGTTCGGGTGGTTGAGGAAATTGAAGAATTGGCCTTCCACGCGGAGCGCGACCCGCTCATGAATGGAAAACTTCTTGGTTAAATAAAGATCGCTCCATGTGAAGGCCGGTCCATGCAGCGTGTTGCGTCCAAGGTTGCCGAACTGGCAATTCTCCGGCGCATCTCCGCCGTTGCAGGCGCCGGTGCTGGGATCAACAGTCGACACAAAGGCGTCGGGGTTCAGCCACTGGAGGGTTCCGGGCTGGGTAACGCCGGGAACCGGAGAGTGTTGGTAGAGAGGCACGCCCGGCCGCAGGCTCGCAAACTGCGGACCGCCCCCCTGAATGATACCCTCGCCGTTCGCTGAATAAGGGGCGCTTTGGACGCTGAACGGCACGCCGCTGTGCCAGAAAACCGTGCCTGACACCTGCCAGCCGTTCGCCAGCGCGCCGAGAAAACGGCTGCTCCGAAGCCGCAGGGGAAGTGCGTAGACATAAGACGTGTTGAAGTTATGCCGGATGTCGTAATCGCAATTGCCGTACTGCCGCCGAAGTTCACCAGGCAACGGCGAGATCAGGGCTCCGGAAGAGAAGGGCAGGAAACCTCCGTTCGATACCGTGTCCAGACAGTGGCTCCACGTGTAGTTGGTGCTAATCTGCAGACCGTGCCCCATGCGTTTCTGTGCCGTCATTTGCAGCCCGTTGTAGTGGCTGTTCGCGCCGGTTGTGAACTGCGTGACGCTGGCAAAGCGCCGGTCTTCGGGCTGGTTGTATGGAAATGGCGCAAAGCATCCTGGGCAGACGGTCTGGTAGCCGTTCACCTGCACCTGGTAAGGCAACTGAACTGCTCGAGTGCCCACGTACTGCGCGCGCAAACTTCCTGTATTGCCCAACTGGCGCTCGACTCCCAAGCTCCACTGCATGGAATAGGGCATCCTCAGCGTTCCGTCCGGCACGGCCACGAGTGCGGCCGGAGGCAGGCAGGCTTGGGGATTTGCCTTGGGGGAAGCACAGGAAAGCTGGCCCTGCGAAAAGCCGGCGAGAAATGCCTGGTTGGCAGCCGAGGTCGCATCAATTGCGCTGCCCGGCACCCCGGGAGCGAGCGCGAGTCCGCCTGCTTGCCCGAGCAGCCCACCCTGGAAGATGTTGACGTAGGGTGAATTCGAGCCAATCAAGTCCGCAATGCTCCCCGGAAGAATGTCAGTGAAGACGCCGAAGCCAGTACGAAGCACCATCTTGGGGCTGAACTGCCACGCAACCGCGGTGCGGGGCTGCCAAGCCAGCAAGGGCGTTGAAGGAAAAAACATTTTGAGGCTCGTATTGAGGGTGGCGTTCAAAGGCTGATTGACGTCGTGAGAAGAAGCGTCAAACGAGGAGCCGAGACGCGCGATCATGGCGTGCGGGTTGATGGGGTCAGAGTTCCACGCGGCACGCAAACCGAACGTCCAGGTGAGGCTCTTCGTCACTCGGAACGTGTCCTGCGCGAACAGATCCAGGTTGCTCAGGTTGAAGGGCTGCTCACCTGAGACAGGGTACGACTTGGTGGCGAGGGACGCGACCCCGTAGATATATTGAGGCAGCGTGGTGTAGGTCACCAGCGGGGTAACGTAGTTGCTGAAGTCGAAATCGCTCGCCAGCATACGGCGGGAGCCGACGCCGAACTCGATCTGGTGCGCGCCGCGCTGCCAGGTCAACGTGTCATTGAGCTGGTAGCGTGTGACGCGCCGCCCCTGCGGCCAGTTGTAGTCTAATCCTCCCATGGGCGTGAACGGCGCGTTCGACCCAACACCTTGCAGTACCATCGGGAAGGCCGCCAAGGTCTTGGCGGGGTCGGTGGGCTGGAAGATACTCGAGTACCAGGAGAAAGCCGGGTTGAAATAGTTCACCATGTTCTGGCTGAAGATGTGCGTATAACCGGAAGCAAAGGAGTACATCGGTTGGGGAGAGATGGCATTGAACAGTGGATTGATGGGGTCGGTGTAAGCTGCCTGAAGCCCTGTATCGGATTGAAACCTGTACCAGACCATGTTATGGGCATCGAGATCGTGGTCCAGGCGCGCGGTGATGACTTGTTCGTGGTCGGCGCTGGACATCGAGACGGCTTGCCGGTTGGCGCAGCCATTCCCGTTCGGAGGACTGCCGCTTGCCGCGCTGCCGTCCGCCCCTAGAGGACACCCGAGCACTGGCAGGGGCGAGCCTGCGCTGCTCCGATAGAGCGAAAACATCTTCTGATAGAAAGGCACGAGGGCCGGCGCTGCGGGATAGGAGACGCCGGTGATGGTGTCCACGCCTCCGCGCGGCAACTGCCCGAGAACATAGCTCCGGAAACTCGCGGAGGGCACGGTGATAGTATCCACAATCGGCAGCGCGATCCGCATCTGCTCGAAATCTCCAAAGAAGAACAGCTTGTCGCGGACCACCGGGCCGCCCAGGCTACCCCCGAAATGGTTTACCGTGGAGCGAGGCTTGTGCCCGCCGGGGTTGGCGTTAGTAAAGAAATCGGCTGCGTTCAGCCTCGATCCGTTCCACAGTTCATAGAGATTGCCATGAAACTTGTTGGTGCCGGATTTGGTGACGTAGTTGATCTGAGAGGCTCCGTAACGGCCCTGGTCAACCGCGTAGGAGGTCGTGTTCACGGTGACCTCCTGGATGGAGTTCAGCCCCAGCACAAGATTGGTTGATAAACCACTGTTCAGGCTGGTCATCGGATCGTTGGTCTCGAGGCCGTCCACGATAAAGGCGTTGGAAAGAGCAGGCAGTCCATTGAATTCCACGTTCCCGTAACCATTCTGCCCGCCCACAAAGTCATTGGAAGAGCCCGCCGTGTTGATCAAGGCGCCGGGCGAGAACTGGGCGACGTAGGTCATGTCAGAACCCGGGTTGGGAAGATCGGCGATGGCCGCGGCTTCCAGCGTCGTCGTGGTGTTCGCGTTTTCGGTGTTAATGAGTGGCGCCGTCGATTGCACCTCCACCTCCGTTTTCTTGGCGGCAATCTTCAGCACCAGATTCACAGTCTGCGTCTGACCAAGGGGTACAGATACAGGGCCGATGGTCTGGTCTTCGAAGCCCAACGCCTTCGCCTCCACAACGTACGGACCGGGTTTAAGCTCGGGGAATGAGAAGCGTCCGCTTTCGTCGGTTTGGACCGTGCGGTGGAGGCCGGTGGTTGAGCTGGCGACGGTCACCGCCGCCCCGGCCACTGGGGCGCTGCTTGAATCAGTAACCTGCCCGGCCAAGGCGCCGGTGGTCTCGCCTTGCGCCCGCACCGTTCTACCAACCCCTGAAAAAACCACCGCCAGGAGTAAGAGGGCAACAAACCATGGCGGCTTCTTGCCCCACGGGGCCAATCCCCAATGCCCTCTGTTCTCCTTGGAATGTGGACGGACAAACCTCATCATGACCTCCCTTGCTGTGGTGCGCGGTGGCGCTCTAACAGGCTGATGAAAAGGCCTGTTACTCTGTCATTCTGAGCGCCAGCGAAGAATCCCGGCAGTTCAGAATCAAGCAACTACGGAGATCCTTCGTCGTCCCGATCAGATCGGGACTCCTCAGGATGACATGCTGGAGACTTTTTCATCAGCCTGCTATAGGGCCGAAAACCCCGCCCGCTGCATCTTCACCATAGCTTGCATTTATGCATAAGCTATAGTTAATACCACCTTTCGCCCCCACGTCAACAAAATTTCGCATTGTCGGCTTAGGTCCGGGAATAAACCCCTGTTGCCATTTCCCCCGATTCTTGCCATGATGGGAAATGCTGGAAGGCTGAAGAGAACGAAATCCAAGAGGTGGAGAATGAAACTAACCATCTCCAAAGAAGATTACCTGAAAGCCATTGCCGAAGCGGAGTCTGAAGAAGAGCCGGTGATCGCCGCAACGATTGCGCGCTGGTTGAAAATAACCCCGCCCGCCGTGGCCCTGGCCTTGAGGCGTCTGCAACGGGATAAACTAGTCAGAGTTGGAGGCGGCGGGCGGATCTCGCTTACCGCCGCCGGCCGCCAAATCTCAGATCGGCTTCGCAAACGTCACTATTTGATCGAGCGCATGCTGACTGAGATGCTGGGGATGGAATGGTACAAGGTCCATGACGAGGCGGAACGGCTGGAACACGCTGTTTCGGATGACTTCGAGAGGAAGTTAATTCAAAAGTTGGGCGAGCAAGGCCCCTGCCCACAGGGGGACGAGATTAACACGGGCGCCGCGGAACGTCGCAAGTCGGGTCTGATCCTGCTGGCGGAAGTGCCTGCCGGAACGCGAGTGAAGGTGGTCGGCATGTATGAGCGAGATCGCTCACTGCTCGAGTATTTTGATGGGCTCGGACTTCGCCCCGGATCACAACTCCAAGTGGTGAGCCGCAATTATGACCATACCATGACCTTGGACGTTGGGGTGAAGCAGGTCCACCTGGGTCAAGCTGCGGCTGGAAAGGTGTGGGTACAGGGCGAAAGCCCTCGTCCGGGCAGCAGGGCAGTTTGAAGTTTGGCCCAAGTGAGGTAGACTTCCCCAAATGCTGTTCATGGTTATTGAACGCTTCAAACATGGCCATCCTCGCCTGGTGGGCGAAAGGTTCACGAGAAGCGGTCGAATGTTGCCTGAAGGCGTTATCTACCACGCGAGCTGGGTGGATTCGAAGGGCACGCGTTGCTTTCAGCTCATGGAAACACCGCATCCGGAACTGCTGGACGCCTGGGTCACCCGCTGGGATGACCTGATCGACTTTGAAGTTGTTCCCGTTTTGACTTCGACTGATTTCTGGGCCAAGACGCAGCTTGCGTAAACCCGCATTCAGAAGTTGGAGTTGTAGCTGTGCCGCGCGGGCGCGTCGGCCCCCCCAAAAAGCTGTCATCCTGAGTCCGCCGTTCTTTGGCGGAGGAACCCGCCACGGCGGGTCAGCAGTTCGCAGGAAGAATCCACTGCCCGGCGGTGTAAGGAAACTGCGGCGATGCCTCGTTCGGCCTAGGCACACCCTCCGCCCAATTACTGGACACTGCACCAGGGTCTTCACTTCTGCTGTAAGGATTTGATGTACTCCGTGAGATTAGCTACCCGTAGATGCACTTCGGACTCGTGCTGGTGGCTTATGGACATGAACACGGGACCCCAGATCGGCATTTCCTTGGAGCCGTGGGCCGGAATACCAGCTTCGCCGGTGATGGCCTTGGCAACCCGTATCGAGGGAAACTTTCCGTTGTTCTGCCGGGCAAGAACAGTGAGATCTGCCGGCGGCGCCTTAAGCGCGGCCGCAACGGGTCCATCACCCTTTCCTTCTTTTCCGTGACAGGCGGCGCAATAAGCTTCAAACATCTGCTTACCTGAGCTAGCCGAAGTATGCCGGACAGGGATGTTGATGACTCTGGGTTCCTGGGCAACACTCGGGCTGCAAAGCGTGATCAGTAAGGCACAGAGAAGCGCCACTCGCAACTGCATGATGGGCTCATTTCCGTTTACCCGCACGGTAAACTATAGGGCTTCCGCGTCATGATGCATATCTCCCTTATCACCCCATAACACTTGCCTCAGCAGAAGTCAACCAAGGATGAGCGTCATCTCCATGTTGGCGGCTGTCTTTTGAACTCGACCAACTATGTTGTCACAGACGCATGGCGGGCCAACCGGCCTTCCGAAATCTTGGCCACGAGGCGGGCTTGTGCCATAATGCAGTCTTTCTTAAAACCGAAACGCTAGACCAAATCCGATCCCGGGAGCAACCATGATTCGAATCCTACGTCTTATGCTCTTACCCTGCCTGCTCGCCGCTGTTGCCCTATCGCAAGAACCCAAACCCAGCCCTACCGTCATCGCCGTGAAAGCCGCGCATGTCGTTGATGCCCGTGCTGGCCGGGTCCTCGACCTCCAAACTGTGCTCATTTCCGACGACCGCATCGAGAAAGTGGGGCCCTCCTCCGAAGTGGCGATCCCCCCCGGCGCCACGATCATTGATCTCGGCCCCGCGACCCTGCTGCCCGGCCTCATCGATTGCCACACCCACCTGACTTTCGATCCGAGCAATGCGGGATTTCGCTCCCTGGGGATTTCTGTTCCCAGGGAAGCCTTGACGGGTGCGAAGAACGCCCGCGTCACACTGGAAGCAGGCTTCACCACGGTTCGCAACGTGGCTGCGTCCGGTTACTCCGACGTGGCGCTTCGTGACGCCATCAACGCCGGTGAAGTTCCCGGCCCGCGCATGTTGGTGTCCGGGCCGCCGCTCGGCATCACGGGCGGTCACTGTGACGAAAATCATCTGGCGCCCGAGTTCAACTATCACGCCGAAGGAGTCGCCGACGGCATTCCCGCCGTCATGGCGAAGGTCCGCGAAACCGTGAAGTACGGCGCGGACGTCGTCAAGTTCTGTGCCAGCGGCGGAGTGTTCTCGAAGGGCGATCTTCCTGGGGCCGAACAGTATAGCCCGGCGGAGATGGCCGCGCTGATTTCCGAAGCCCATCGCCTGGGCCGCAAGGTGGCCGCGCACGCGCACGGGACACAAGCCATCATCGACGCCACGAACGCCGGCGTGGATTCCATTGAGCACGGCAGCTTGATCGACGACGCCGGCATCGCCGCTATGAAGCAGCATGGAACGTACCTGGTCGCGGATATTTACAACGACGACTTCATCCTCAACATGGGAAAACAATATGGCTTCACGGATGAAATGCTTGAAAAGGAACGAATGGTCGGGCAACAGCAGCGCGAAGGCTTTCGCAAAGCCGCTCAGGCGGGCGTCAAGATCGCCTTCGGCACCGATGCCGGCGTCTATCCGCACGGATGGAACGCCAAGCAGTTCGCCTACATGGTGAGATATGGCTTGAGCCCCATGCAGGCCATTCAGTCCGCCACGGTGAACGCCGCGGACCTGATCGGCTGGGCGGATCGCGTTGGCAGCTTGGAGCCGGGTAAGTTCGCCGACTTGATCGCCGTGCAGGGCGACCCGACTACAGACGTCACCGTCCTCGAGCATGTGCAGTTCGTGATGAAGGGCGGGCAGGTGGTGAAGAACGAACTCGCGAAGAAGTAGACCACCCGTGTCGCAGGACGCGCGGTCCAACTTCCTCGAACGGGGCTTCAGGAGCTTGGACTGAGGGATTTGGGCTAGGGTCATGGAACTCGTTCGTGCGAATTGGGGCTGAGTTTTAGCAGGACTTTTGGTTGCGGCAATGCTGCGCTGCGCCTCGAATCGTGAAAGCGCTCATTCGTAACGGAGGGCTTCGACGGGATTGAGGTGGGAGGCGCGGATGGCCGGCGCCAAGCCGCTGAGGAGTCCCACGAAGATCAGGATGGCGGTGGAAACACCGACTGTGCCAAGTGAAATATAAAGGTGGATGTCGCCTTTACCGGATGTGTCTTCGTAGAGAGGGCCGTAAAGGGGAAGCGGTCCGATGGCCGCGGACGCAGCATAGGCGAGGCCAATGCCAATGGCGCCGCCAATGGCGGTGATGACAAGCGCTTCGGCCAGGAACTGCAACTGGATTTGCCAGCGCCGGGCGCCCAGGGCGCGGCGCAGACCAATCTCCCGGATGCGTTCTTCCACGGCCACTAACATGATGTTCATCAACCCCACGCCGCCAATGCCAAGCGTGAGCGCTCCGACGAAGGTGAACAGGGCCTCAAAGCCAATGGTGATGCCATCGATGATGGGCCGGAACTGCTCGCGGCCGAACATCATGATGGCGCGCTCATCCGTGGGTGAAAAACGCTGGCGCTTGGCCACCTCGGCGCGCACCTGCCTCATGGCCTCCTTTTCGAACCGGGGCGCGAGGGGCTCAAACACCAGTACGGAGCCATAGCGAGTGTTCCAGATATCCCCTGCGGTGGAATACGGGATCCAGACGGATTCGTCGTCGCTGGTGAAATAATTGCTGTCCTGAATCTTCCGGTCCATGGTTCCGACCACGGTGAACCGGGTACCGCTGATGCGAACCGTTTCGCCTACGGCAGGCTGGCCACTGAAGAGCTTTTCCCGGAGACGGGCTCCGAGGAACACCACGCGCCGGCGCTCGAGCACGTCCTCAGGGCTGATCCAGCGGCCGGCGCTGGGCACTTCGTTGCGCATCTCGCCATATTCGGGGCAGACCCCGCGAATCGCGGTATTGGCCAGACGGTCACCGTAAGAGATGGGAAGCCAACGCACCGTTTCCAGGCAGGCGGTCCTGACCAGCGTGGCGTTTTCCCGAACCAGGTCCAGGTCCACTTTTTCGAACACCACGTGCTTGCCGGCGCGCTGGCCTCCCGCCTGCTCGCTGGTCTGAGCGGGCCAGCATATGACCGCTCCCTTGCCGAAGGCGTCAAAGGCCGCGACGACCACGGACCGAAGCCCTCGGCCGTAAGCGATCAGGAGGGCAACAGCGGCAATACCCCACGTAATCCCCAACATGGTGAGGAAACTACGCAGCGGTTGGCGCCGGAGTGCGGACCAAGCTTGGATGAGGATTTCTCGCAACATGGCTTTGCGTCTTCAGTTCTCAGTCATCAGTTCTCAGTTATCAGTACGCGCGATCAAGCTTTCAGCTTGCCGATAAAGGCGCTCAGCATGCGTTTGACCTCTACAACCTGGCCTTCCAGTGACCTGTACTCCGGTTCACCTAAAATGGCGAGGTCGTGAGCGAGAAGAAGATGGTATTGAAGCTCGCTGGCTGAGCCCATCGCGACTTGAAGAAAGCGGCCCAACTCAGCCCTCCCAGTTCTCCCGCAGCCCTCCGCAATGTTGGCTGGGATGGACGCAGACGCTCGTCGGATCTGGCTTGTTAGCCCGTATAATTCATCCTTAGGAAACTGCGCCGTCGCTTTATATACAGCCAGCGTCAGCCGATGGCCTTTTTCCCACACCGTGAGCTTCTTGAAGTCCTGCAATTGCCCCCTCCTGTCCCGTTGAAATTTGCTGCTCCTCGCCGAGTCTCGCAGAAAGGTTGGTCGTCTTGCAACTGACGACTGACAACTGACGACTGACAACTGAGCGCTAACCCCCCGGCTCGTATCGCAACGCCTCGATGGGATCCACCATGGCGGCGCGGCGCGCCGGGTAAAGCGCCGAGAACAGGGCGATGGTGCCCAACAGCGCGAACGACATCACGGCGGATTTCCAAGTTGGCAAGAGACCCGCAAAGAAGACCGGCATGGGGAAAAGGTCGACGAGCCCGCAGAGACCGTAGGCGATGCCCATGCCCAGACCACCGCTCAACAGAACCACGATGAGCGCCTCGATGAAGAACTGGCTCAGAATAGCCCGGGCGCTGGCGCCCACCGCTTTGCGAACGCCGATTTCACGGGTGCGTTCGCGCACGGCCACCAGCATCACGTTCATCACGCCGATTCCCCCCAGCAGCAGTGTAGTGATGCCCACCGCTCCCAAGAAGAGCTTCATGCTGTCCATGATCTTCTGAAATCCCTTGGCCTCCTCGACCGTGTCCCAGATGGGAGCGGCTTCCTTGTCTCGAGGGTCGAAGTTGTGGATGCGTCCGAGCGCGCGGCGCACTTGCCACTTGCAGGTTTCGTGCGCTTCGAGCGACTTCGGGGCCACCAACAAATGATCAACGCTGGTGGAGAGCTGAGGAGGTTTGTTGGGAAAATCGCGCAGCATGGCGCTGAAGGGGACGAAGACCTTATCCACGTCCCAGCCGTCATAGGAACTGTTCTGGTCTTTGCTTTCCATGATTCCGATAACGGTGTAAGGCAGGTTGTTGATGTAAATGCTCTCACCGACAGCGGGACGGGTAGAGAAGAGCTGCTTCTTAATATTGCTGCCAAGGAAGGCCACGCGGCGACCCTGGGCGTTGTCTCCCCAGTCATAGAACCGGCCTTCAGCAACGCGGATCGAACGAATCTCAGCGAACGGGGGAAGCGAACCCGTGACCAACGGCGAGGCATTGTTGTAAAGGCTGCGCGTGGATAAGTTTTCCCGCGCGAGCTCCGGCAAGACGTACCGGCAGGCAGTAGCCTCCTCCCCCACGGCGGGCGCGTCCGAGTCCTGCCAGTTCAGTTGACGGCCTGCCCGCAGCCCGCCCGCTTGCATGCTGGTCCGGCCACTGAAGATGATCATCAAGTCCTTGGCGAAGGTCTCCTGCTGTCTCATTTGGCCGACGCGCAATCCTTCTCCGGCGGCAATCATCAGGGTGATGGAGATGATCCCCCAGGCAATGCCGAACATGGTGAGGAAGGTCCGCAGCTTGTGAGACCACAGGGTGCGCAACGTGTCGAGGATGAGATCGCGAAGGACCATTGTTGAGTTCGTCCTGAGTGCCAGAGCAAAGAGTGACCAGAAGAAGTCAGGAGTCAGAAGTCAGGAGTCAGAAGAGAGAAAATCCGGCGGCGCGTCTCAGATGTCAGGGGGGAAGCAGGCCCAAGCGCCGCGGATTCTGACTCCTGACTCCTGACTCCTGCTCGTCACTCGTCACTGCAAGATCACCTGCTGGCCTTCTTTCAGGCCTTCAACAAGTTCTGTCTTTACGCCATTAGAAATGCCCAGTTTCACCGAGAGTTTGCGCCGGCCAGTCTTGGACCCAAGATCGGGAGTCTCCAAGAAAGTGCGGTGGTCCTTGTCGTAGACCACCGCCGCCTCAGGCACCATCAGTACTTTCTGTTTCTCCTCGAGGATGATTTCAGCATTGGCGCTCATGTTTGCTTTCAGCTCCCCGGTGGGGTTCTGAATTGAGACGCGGACCTCGAAGGTTGTAACGTTATCCTTCTCGACGCCTAGGGGGGAGATCTTGGTTACTTTACCCAGGAACTTCTTTTCTTTAAGCGACTCGACCGAGATGCGCGCGGGCTGACCAAGGTAGACCTTGCTGATGTCGGCTTCGTCCACTTTGCCTTTGACGTAAACTTCGCTCACATCTCCCAGGGTCATGATGTTTGTCGCCTGCGATCCCAGGATCAGGATTGAACTGATGGCGTCACCTACTTCCACGTCCCTGGACAGCACCAATCCATCCATCGGGCTGACAATGGTGGAATTGCGGAAGTCCTCCTCGGCGTTTTCGAGGGCGGCTTGCATTTGGGCCACTTGGGCCTTCGCGCGCGCGACTTCGGCGCGGCTGACCGCCACATTGCGCTGGGCTGACAACTGCTTGTTCAGCGCCATCTGATAGGCTTTTTCACCGTCATCCAGTAATGAGGCGGAAATCAGTCCTTCGGCCGCCAGCTTCCGGTTGCGCTCGGCGGTGGATTTCAGGAAGGGCAGGTCAGGACCTTGCGCGTCCACAACGTTGCGCTCAAAAGTCGCCTGCGCCGATTGAACGGCGGCCTCTGCGGCCTGCAAGTTGGCGCGGGCCTCAGCCACCTGGGCGCGCAATTGCTCTTTGTCCAGCTCGACCAACACCTTGCCCTGCTTCACGCGGTCGCCGTACTCGGCAAAGATCTTCTCGACGATCCCGCTGGCCTTCGATTTAACATCCACTTTGGCCAGAGGCTCAATCTTGCCTGTGGCGACCACTGAACGAGCCAAGTCTCCGCGTTCGACCACGGCCAATTTGGAGGCATCAATCTGACGATTCGGTCGCAATGCTGCGGCAATGCCAAATCCGCACCCAACCAGGACAATGAAGGCGACTCCCGCGACGATCCAGCGCCGCCGCTTCTTATGATTGTTGTTTGCCATCGGTTTTCCTCGGACCCAGGCGCTACGCCAGGTGTCTGGTTTCAAATACGCGACAACGGCAGGAAATGTTCCATTAAGTGGCAGTCGGCCCTGCTCCTTCCCAGCAACTTTGGGCAGCCAACCGGCCTTTTAATCCGTGGGGTTCTATTCAGGAGATTTAGACGTGGAAGGAGCCCGAAGGTCACCTGACTGTAGGCGCTTCATCCCGAATTCGGAAGTTGGCAGCCGCCGGTCGAGCCGAATCACTTGATTAGAGGCCCGTTTGACGCAGATGCCGGAGGAACAAAATGGTGCGGGGCCGGGCGTAGGGGCATCCGCCGCGGCGGACGCTGTGCCCCTACAAGATGCAAATCGCACCCCCGCTAACTTCCGAATTCGGGTTAATGCTAAACATTGACAAGAAACCGTCGGTCTTGCATTTCGCTCCAAGGCACGTTGCACCGAGGCGCTCGGCACCATTCTGAGCATGGATAGCCGAAAGCGGCTATCCGTGATGTCAGAAACAGGGTGCCGCGGGGCAAGACCGAAGGGTAGGTTTGCCGTGCCCTGCAAGGGCAGAAGATAGTAGCCGGGGGCAACGCCCCCGGAAAGCGCCGCGCTCGTTCCCCGACCCTGGAGGGGTCGTATCACCCTGAGCCGCGGGACGCAAGACCAGTGTGACGCCACCCGGATTCGACCCGTCATTTGACGGGTCGGGCCTGGTTGGGGGCGCGTTTTCCGGGGGCGTTGCCCCCGGCTACTCTATTGATCCCTTCCGGGGATCAAGGGCGAAACCTGTTCGGAGGAGTGCGGCGGGCAGATCAATAGTTGGTTTTGGACATTGATGGTGAGAGGAACCATTTTGGATAGGTTACAACTTCCACACGAACCGGCGTGGTGCCGGAGTGGACAAATCCCAGGCGCTTAGCGGCTGCCCACGAAACGTCAATCAGACGCTGCCCGATGTGTGGCCCACGGTCGTTCACCCGCAGCAATATGTTCTTACTATTCTTGAGGTTAGTGACTCGGATGGTCGTTCCAAAGGGAAGCGTTGGGTGCGCTGCTGTAAATCCGTTTAAGTCGTAAACCTCTCCGTTCGCCGTCGTATTCCCCTGGAACTCTTGGCCGTACCAGCTTGCTACTCCGGTTTGGTATTCTTCCTTCGGCATTACTGCTAAGGGGGACAGTCCGATCGCAGCGGACGACCTTGCTTCGGACTTGGCTGACAGTGCGATTAACCCCGCCACCGCACAGCCCATAATAAGTCTCTTCATTCATCCTCCAATCAGCACGCGCCCTCTCCGGGCGGAGCTTGCCAAATCTATGTGCAATTGGTTACGTGATGGAATCGCCTACTTTAGACAATTTGGGGTAGGATGTCAAGTGAAAAGCTCCCCTTGAAAAGCCGTCTGTGTGGTCTAACTACAACTTGGCTGGCAGGTTATTTCAGGCCGCTCAGTCGGAATATCTAAAAGGGCAAACTGGTCCTCATCCAAATCTGAATCGCGAGTGCCATGGCTGGATTTTCGAGCGTGCCGTACCATTACCGCGTTAGTGCTGGCTCAAGTGGGCTGCCTTGGGAACCGGAGGGCTGGGTCAAACCCAGGGCGGCAGCCAACGTCGCTGCAAGGTCGATCGGCTGACATCGGCTGAAGTAGACGCCCGGTTTGAACGCACTACCCCAAAGCAGCAAGGGTACTTGCGAATCGTAGTTCCAAGGGCTCCCATGAGTAGTTTCTCTGGACCCTGAAACAGGCACCGCGTAGGGCTCCAACACTACGAAGACGTCACCCCCTCGCTTGGGGTTGAAACTGTTCGACGCTGCACGGGCGAAAGGTGACGAGGGCAAACTGCCGGTCAAAAGCTGCGTACGCGTAAAGGCTGCCATCACTCCGGGAGCGGAAGCAGCAGCCGTAGCCGCCACCTCTTCAGCCTGTAAGGGTTGAATATGGTGGTTCATCAGAGCGTGGTGGTCAAGGTAAATGTAGGGCTGCTCCGTTCCTTCAACCCACGCCCCCGGCCCAAATGCCGAAGCCATCGCAATTTCGACAGCGTTGCGGATCAAGGCCGGCTGGGCGTTGCCTGGACCCCACTTGTGGCCCTTAATGAACTCCGGGTTCGGAGCAACCCCGTGGTCCGCTGAGAGGGCAATCCAAACGTTATTGAGCCCAACAAGCTTATCCAACTCGGCAAAGAAAGAGGCCAGATAGCGGTCCGTTCGCAAAGTCGCATCAGCAACTTGAGGGCTGTAGGGGCCAAAAGCGTGACCGATATAGTCGTTTACGCTGAGAGATATGGCCAACAGGTCGGGATCGGTTCCCTGGCCAAGACGTTCGTTCCGGACGGCCTCACGAGCAAAGGCCAGTTCAATTTCATTCATATAGGGCGTCTGCTGAAGCCAACCCAGGAACTTCGGGTCAGGGCACGATTCCTCGGGCATCCCGCGATATTCCCCCAGCGTTTGGCCGTTTGCACCCGTTGTTTCTGCCAAGGCTGTCCATTTCCCGCCACAGTATTCCTTCACCGGCGAATTCCGGTTGAATTCCGCTACCCAGGAAGGCAGCACCGGCATGTAGTAGGTGCTGGTAACAAAACGGCCCGAACCAGGGTCATACCAGTACACGGCGGACGGTGAGTGGCCACCCATGAGCACTGCCGCGCGGTCTTTGAGCGAGATGGCCACGACTTTAGAACGAAAGTCAGTGGCGGCCCGCAATTCGTCCCCCAGAGTGCTGCCGATAAGGTAGTGCGGCGAAAATCCCGGGGTCGCGCTGGCCCGGTCGGGCTCGCTGACTAACTTTGTGGTTAGATCCTCGACGCAATTGACCGTTCGGCGAAGCGTTGGCTCGTACCATTCGTTCCCGATGATTCCGTGTACGTTCGCGTACGCCCCTGTTAACAGAGTGGCGTGGCCGGGGCCAGTGGCGGTTGTGGCGTAGTCGTATCGACAATCTGCAAAGTTGGCGCCGCCGTTCAGCAAGAGGTTGAATCCGCCCGCAACGAATCGCTGCCTAAAGCGCACCAAGTAGTCATATCGGAATTGATCGATTACGAGTATCAGGACCAGTTTGGGGCGGTGGGGGTAGTCAGTTGCTTTCCCTGCAATCGCGACACGGAGCAGGAAAAGCATCAGTAAAACCGCTGTCAATACACTAATCGGGGCCCTCTTCAGCACAAGAATCCTCCTCGAAGAGTCTATAAACTGAATCAGGATACCAGAATTACGCGCTGGTCAGCACGACATGGCGGTGGGGCATGGCAAGTGTAACGTATAGAGATCCGGCCCTCGTGCTAAACTGAGTCTATGCCACACAAAAGGGGATACCGCCCATGCAGCGTCGCGTTCTGATTTCCCTGTTCCTGGCTTCCATTGTGTTCGCACCGGTTCGATGGAGTCTTCCCGCAGAAGATGCTCAGACGGTTAAATCTAAGCTTCTGCAAGCTCCTGCGGGCCGCTTTCCAGTGAAGATTGATCTCAGAGGAATGACCGTTCTTCCCAACGGGCGCCTTATAACCCCTTTCGGCAAACAGGTAAAGGTGGCGCCCCATCCCTATGGTCTCGGGCTCAGCCCGGACGGCAAAACCCTTGTCACCGTTAACAGCGGTACGCATCCTCTTTCGGCAAGCATCGTGACCGACATTTTCGGGCTTGCTCCTCAAGTGGCGCAGATTCCCCCCGGCTTCAAATCTTCAGACGCTGATCCGGAGAGCGTTTTCCTGGGCGCCGCCATCGCTGGCGACAATCGCACTCTCTACCTGTCCGAAGGCAACAACGGGAAGGTTGGCATCTTTGACCTGGTAACGCACCAACGGCTGGGCTCTCTTAGCCTGGATGGTGAGTTCCAGAGCAAAACCTACAACCACAGCCTCAGCGGAGAACTCCTGCTCTCGCAGGACGGCAAAAGCCTCTATGTCCTGGATCTTGCACATTTCCGCTTGGTGGTTTTCGATACGGACAGCAAACAGGTCAGCGCCAGCATTGCCGTGGGCCGGATGCCCTTTGGGCTGGCGCTCTCGCGGGATGGGAAAAGGGTTTACGTATCCAATGTTGGAACGTTCAGCTACACGCTGGTTCCGGGTTACGACGCAAAGAATGCACGAGATACGGGCATCACATTCCCGGCGTTTGGATACCCCTCCAGGGAGGCCGAAGAAGGCACCGCCATGGAAGGCAAGCAGATTGCCGGCTTGGGTGACCCGAACGTTCCCGAATCAAATTCGCTTTACGTGATCGATGTGAGAAATCCTTCGAGCCCCAAGGTGCTCGACAGGATACGAACCGGGCTACCCATTGGCGGCCTGATCGTAGCGGGAAGTAGCCCGGGAGCCGTGGTTGCAGGGAAGAGGAAGATCTTTGTCTCAAACGCAACCCAGGACAGCATCAGTGTGATTGACGCCCGCAGCGGGAAGGTGGAGGAGAATGCCCTGCTCACTCCCGCAAGCGCCGTCAAAGGGTTGCGTGGCGTCCTGCCGTTCGGCATGGCACTCAGTCCCAATGAAAAGCGCTTGTACATCGCCTGCGCTGGCATCAACGCTGTCGCCGTAGTGGAAACCGACCACATGCAACTCCTGGGTTTCATTCCCAGTGGTTGGTTCCCGGCGCGAGTGGCTGTGAGTGCTGACGGCAAGACGCTCTTTGTGGCCAACGCCAAGGGCTTTGGCGCAGGCCCCAATGGGGGGAGAGATTTTCAACTCGGCCCAGAGGGAGCTTACG
>JBEKVC010000027.1:0-23625 GCA_049514395.1 Terriglobia bacterium | reverse complement strand
CATCAACGTTTACCAGGACCGATAAGTCGGGTGTGCTGCGGAATCCTGTCCTCCTAATTCGCGGCACGGGCAGGGGTGGTGTCATGGAGATTCACAAACAAGATGCTTTGAATTATCACAGCCAAGGCCGCAAGGGGAAGATTGAAGTCACGCCGACCAAGCCTTGCTCAACCCAGTGGGATTTGAGCCTCGCCTATACACCGGGGGTGGCTGAACCCTGCCTGGAAATCCAAAAGAACCCCGAGCTCGCATTCGATTACACGGCCAAAGGAAACCTCGTCGCCGTGGTGTCGAACGGCACGGCGGTGCTGGGCCTCGGGAATATCGGTGCGCTGGCGGGAAAGCCCGTCATGGAAGGCAAAGGCGTGCTGTTCAAGCGCTTTGCGGACATCGACGTCTTTGACCTTGAGGTGGGTTCGGAGGACCCTGAAGAGGTCATCAAGGTGTGCCAACTGCTGGAGCCCACGTTCGGGGGCATCAACCTCGAAGACATCAAGGCCCCAGAGTGCTTCTACGTGGAAGAAACCCTGCGCCGCACAATGTCTATTCCGGTCTTCCACGACGACCAGCACGGAACCGCCATAATCTCCGGGGCTGCCCTGTTGAACGCCCTCGAGATCGTGGGGAAGGACATCGAGAAGATCAAGGTGGTTATCAATGGCGCCGGGGCGGCCGGACTTACCTGCGCACAGTACTATATTCGTTTGGGGGTAAAGCGAGAAAACCTCATCATTTGCGACATCATGGGTGTCATCTACGAAGGGCTCACCGAGGGCATGAACCCTTACAGGGCCCGCCTCGCCTCCAAGACCACGGCGAGAACCCTGGCTGAGGCCATGAAGGACGCGGACGTCTTCGCAGGACTCTCCGGCCCCAATTGTGTGACGCCGGAAATGCTACGCTCGATGGCTGACCGGCCCATTGTTTTTGCCCTGGCCAATCCGGTGCCGGAGATCAGTTATGAGGCCGCGAAGGCAGCAAGGCCGGACGCCATCATGGCGACGGGGCGGTCCGACTGTCCCAATCAGGTCAATAATGTTCTTGGTTTCCCCTTTATATTCCGGGGCGCCCTGGATGTTCGAGCCCGTGCCATCAACGAGGAAATGAAGATTGCGGCGACTCGCGCCCTAGCAGCCCTGGCTAAGGAAGATGTCCCCGACATGGTGTTGCGCGCCTACGGACTTGGCCGGCTGCACTTCGGTCCGGACTACATCATTCCCAAGCCTTTCGACCCGCGCGTGCTCCTTTCTGAGGCCTCCGCGGTTGCCCAGGCGGCCATGGAAAGTGGAGTGGCGCAGGTGAAAGTTGACATTGAAGAGTACCGCGACCAACTCTCGCGCCGGCTGGGGCGCACCCAAGAAGTCATGTGTGACGTACGTCACAGGGCGAAGGCTGCGCCCAAGCGCATCGTCTTTTCCGAAGGCGAGCACGAGAAGATCATCCGGGCCTGCTACCAGCTTGCCAACCTGAAAATCGCTTATCCGGTGCTGCTGGGACGGCCGATGGTCATCGAGGACAAGTTGCACGAGCTGGAGCTCGGGAAGCCGTGCTTCGACATCATCGAACCGGATCGCTCGCCCAGGCTCGACGCCTACGCCGAGGAACTCTACCGGCTTCGCCAGCGCCGCGGCGTCACGCGCAGCGAGGCGCGCGAGCTGATGGCCAACAACAACTACTTTGGCGCCATGATGGTCCACATGGGCGATGCGGACGGCTTCGTGGCGGGCGTCTCCCAACATTACCCCGACACCATCCGGCCGGCACTTCAGATCATCGCCACTCGCCCCGACGTCCACAAAGTCTCCGGCCTCTACGTTATCGTAACCAAAAGAGACGTGTTTCTCTTTGCCGACACCACCGTCAACATTGAGCCCACCGCCGAGGATTTGGCGGAGGTCGCCCTGCTTTCGGCGGAAGTGGCCGAAAGCTTCGGCATGGAGCCGCGCGTGGCCATGCTCTCGTTCTCGAATTTCGGCAGCACGCGCCATCCCTTGACCGAAAAGGTCCGCCGTGCCACCGAACTCGTCAAGCAGCGGAATCCCGAGCTTATGGTGGACGGTGAGATGATGGCGGATACGGCGTTGATCCCCGAACTCTTGGCGGAGTACCCCTTCTCGACACTCCGGCAGAGGGCCAATATCCTCGTCTTCCCAAGCCTCGAAGCCGGCAACATCGCCTACAAGCTGATGCTGCGCATCGGCGGTGCGGAATCTCTCGGGCCGATCCTGATGGGGCTTTCGAAGCCGGTCCACGTGCTGCAACGCGGCTCGACCGTGGAAGAAATCATCGATGTGGCCGCCATAGCCGTAGTTGACGCCCAGAGGAACGTTAAGCACTCCAGCGTGCCTCTCTCCAAGTTCTCCGTAGCGTGACTTTGGGGAGCTTCGAGATTCGGATCGGAAAGCAGCAGATTCCGCTCTGTCTTTGCGCGGCCGCGAATCAAGAACAGCCTAACGAAGCCCGTTCAAGAACCTTTCCACGATCTCCGAGAATGCCTGTGGCTGCTCATCATACATGAAATGTCCCGCGCCCTTGACCACTTCGAACGAGGAGTTCGGGAAGCATTCAGCATAGAGCCGGTCGGCTTTTTCCGGCTGCAAATCATTATCGCCATGCACCACCAGCACGGGAGCCTTCACCCTCTTGAGGGCTTGGCGATAATCATGCTGCTTTCCCATGCTCATGTACATGGCGTAGACCATCCACCCGCCGTTCTCGGTTATCCCGCTCGCGGCAGGCGGGGTGAGATTCCTGGCGCGCAGAGCAGCTCCGTAATACTTGGGGAATTCGCTGTTGAGTGCCACCAAGTCTGCCTCGCTTTTTGCGAAGATATGGCTGAAGTCGAAGTACCGCTTTCGGAAATCCGCATAGTCATCTTTCAGGTTAGCCGGCAGCAGATTGCCGACCTGCTCGAACAGGTCGCCGTCCTCGGACGGCATCACCACCAAGTTAGCCGGCGCCACCAGAACGAGGGCGTTTACCCTTTCAGGAAACTCTGCTGCATAAAGAGAGGCCAAAAAGCCACCGAAGGAATGCCCGATCAGCACGAGCTTTTCTTCTCCGAGGATCTGGCGGATGCGCTCAATATCCGCGATCTGTGCGCCCAGGCCGAGCGTCTTGTCCAGCGTCTTCATGTTCGCGTAGAAGTTGGGAGAGGTGAGCCTGTCAATGGGCCTTGTTGACTTCCCGCATCCGCGCTGGTCGTAGTAATTGAACTTGTAGCTGCCTGCCAATGGCTGCAGCCCCGCCCAAGGATGGCGGATCGGGTACCCCGGGCCGCCGTGAACGATCAACACATTCTTCCCAGTTCCCTCTGAGAAATGATAAAGATTGATGTCCTTCTCAACGTTCCAGAGGCTGTCCATGCCCGACTGCGCCGGCGGCACTATGGAACTACGAAGCCCTTCGCCGCGCCGAACCATTCCCGGTTCGTACATGGGCTTCCCGGTAAAGTAAAAGAAGAGCAGTACCGCTGCCACGATGAAGAAGAGGACGATTGCCAGGATGACTAGAACCATTTTCATTGGCTGGCTCCTTAGATGCGCCTGCTCCGCAAATTCCAACTGGATTTCCAGGTTTGTAATACACGACAGACCATTTGGCCGGGATTTTCATCTTGGAATCCCGGCAGGCTGGGATTGTACACCCTGCGGCCTCGTCATGCATCGCTTCAACTCAGCTTCGCAGCAATGTCAGGGTCGCGTCAGAGTCCCCGAAAGGTAACATCCCGAAGCGGCTCTGCCGCCTGCTGTGCGGAAAGGCTTCGCCTTTCCGAGGGCTTCCGCCCTGACTAACCCCCTCGGCTCGGCTGGAAGGCTGAGCCTTCCAGCCGAGCCGAGGAGAAGAAGGGAGGCTGTCTGCGCCGGAAAGCCAGAGGCTTTCCGCACAGCAGGCGGCAGAGCCGCTTTTTCCGCGACTTTGACGCGACCCTGGGTCCCTATTACGAAAACGATTTGGTTGTGGTAGGCTTGCCGTAGCGGCGTCGATATAAGTTTTGGGATCGAGCGTTCTTGGGTGTTTGTTCAGACGCCTCCCTCGAGGTTCACATGCCTGCGCCAGAAGAAATGTTCAAAATGAGGATTGTTTACACCGTCCCGGGGATGGAGGCGGTTACGGTGCACCGTGATCTTGTTTACACGACTGCCGGCCAGACGGAACTCAAGATGGATGTTTATTGTCCCGCCGACATGCGGGAAGGTTCGCGAGCACCCGTAGTGATGCTGGTCCACGGCGGACCCACTGGCACGCCAATGAGCCCCAAAGATTGGGGGGTTTTCGTATCTTACGGGGAGTTGCTCTCGGCGTCGGGATTTGTCGCCGTCGCCTTCAACCATCGTTTCTATAGCCCCTCCCATCTGCATGAGGCAGCCAGCGACGTCGCCCACGCGATCGACTACGTGCGCGGCAATGCTGACTCGCTGCACGTGGACAAAGATTGCGTAGGTGTGTGGGCGTTCTCTGGTGGGGGTGTTTTCCTCAGTCTCCCCATGCGCGACGTACCCGAGTTCGTGCGGTGTTTAGTGTCGTACTACGCCATCTTGGACATCCAGTTGCCACCTCCAGGCAAGGAAAGCGAAATCAGTGAAGAAACCCGAAAGGAATTCTCTCCTTTGTTTCACCTCTCCGTGAACCCGCTCAAGATCCCGCCGATTTTCATTGCGCGGGCTGGGCTGGACAACCCGTGGTTAAACGTCACGGTGGACCGATTCATCCAGGAGGCAATCGCCAGGAATGCTGCACTTGAAATCATCACCCATCCTGGCGGACACCATGGCTTCGACATACTGGATGACGACGCGAGCTCCCGCGCCATCATTCAGAGGACGCTCTTCTTCCTCAAGACCTACCTCGAGGAACGGTAGTTATCGGTTCCCTGGCCGAAGCGCGCCCGCCCTCGATGGTGCGGCAACCAGCCTTCTGCCGTGGGTGAAAGTGCTGCTGGAAACGCATCTCTGCCAAGCTGCGAGGGTGCTCCTGGAATCGGCGATTCGCATCGCGCCGCCCGACACGCGCAACTGGGGCCAGGCGATGCGGGGCGAGCTCAACTACGTGGAAGGCCCTTGGGCTTGGAAGGGCCGTGCCGCAAGATGCGCATTCAGTGGAAAGGGACGACCACGCCTGACCTGAGCGGGCTGAGCCCTTGGAAATGGGCCAAAAACGGGCACTTTGAAAGAGGCCCTGCGGCGCAGTTTGCGTACGCGACTTGTAGGCAGAAAATGGGAAAACGTTGATCCTCCTTGAATTCATTCGAGCACACTTTCGGCAATAAGGGTGGCTCCCGGAGATGACACCGGGATGGTCTTTCTCCAGCAAACTCCTTGCACCTCTGCAACACATCCGCCGGGTGTATACTTGCTGCCGCCCGAGATGCGCAGGATGGAAATGCCGGTTTTCGGAATGGGCAAACTCGGTGCAGATGAGTCAAGTTTTCCGTCTCAGGCTTTGCTCCCCGTAAGGGGAGCACTTTGAGTAGTCCCGCAGGCGCGGGATGAAACCCACGGATAGGAACGCATCAAGCGACATCCGGCCCTGAAGGGGCCGAACTGCCTTGGACAACCCCTCACGGGGTTGGGCAGCCTTTTCAGCGAACACCTACCGTGGGCTTGCGCTCACGGCTACTCACGCCATACCGCTTCGCGGTGAGAACATGCTGGCGGGTCTGCGGCGAAGCTTTCCGGCGCATTTACATGGGGCGGATTTTGTACACATCGAATGGAAAGGATGCAATCAAATGGCAGAGATCCGTGCAGCAGGAGAAGTTATAAACAAACGGCCGCTCTCCGCTACGAGTTCTTTATGGGAGTGTAGTCGGCCTGGGAGCAGAGTGTCTCGAACGTGGGCTTTGATGGTTGCCTTGTGCGGCTTGCTGTTTTATCTTTCGCCTGCCCAGGCTCAGGAGGGCCAAGAGAAGAACCCTTATCAAAGCGAACTGTCGCAGTTACATGCTATGTTCGCGCAGACGCTTCCCGATTGGAAGGCGCACCAGGACAACCTTGCCCATGGCGAAGACCCGAGCTTAAACGATGCTGATTGGTCGCCCTTCCGTATCTCTGAACCGTGGCAAAACGGCCCTGTGTGGTTCCGGCGCTGGGTCGAGATTCCACAGTCGATGGGAGGGTACAACATTCGGGGCCTACGTATTCGGCTCGATCTGCGCGTGAGTGCGGAGGGCTCCTCGCAGGTGCGCGTCTTCTTCAATGGCGCACTCGCGGAGATGGCGGATGAGGACACCCAGCAACCCATTCTGCTCACCGAGAAGGCCGAGCCCGGCAAGAAGGTCCTGGTGGCCATCAATGTTCCCGCTGCTACAGGTTCGGCGCGCCTCGAGAACGCCGAGCTCCTGGTTGACTATCCCCCTGGCCGGCCCGATCCAGGCCTCATGTTCGAAGAGATCCGGTCAGCGCAGGCAATGATCGCAGGGCTCTCTCGTGGCCAATCGGAGAGAGCGAAACAGCTCGACGACGCCGTCGAAACCCTCGACTTCGCTTCGCTCCAGCGTGGGGACCAGCAGGCTTTTGAGGATTCACTGAAGGCGGCGCAGGAAAAACTGCGGCCCCTCGGCGACTGGGCAAAGCAGTTTTCGGTGCGCGCAGTGGCCAACTCGCACATTGACATGGCCTGGCTCTGGCCCTGGACCGAGACGGTCGAGGTGGTACGGAACACCTTCGGTACGGTGCTGCAATTGATGCGCCAATATCCGGGGTTCATCTATGCGCAGTCAGCGGCGCAGGACTATGTCTGGATGGAGGAGAAGTATCCCGACCTGTTCAAGGAGATTCAGCAACGGGTGAAGGAGGGCCGGTGGGAGATTGTGGGAGGCATGTGGGTCGAGCCTGACCTCAACATGCCGTCGGGAGAGTCCCTGGTGCGGCAAATCCTGGTCGGCAAGCGTTACTTCCAGCAAAAGTTTGGAGTTGAAGTGAGAATCGGCTGGAATCCCGATTCGTTTGGCTACAATTGGCAACTCCCGCAAATCTACAAGCGATCAGGTCTTGATTACTTCGTTACGCAAAAGATGGCCTGGAACGACACCACCAAGTTCCCGTACAAGCTCTTCTGGTGGCAATCCCCGGATGGCAGCCGGATCCTTACCTATTTCCCGCACGACTACGTGAATGAAATTCAGCCGGTGCGGATCTCCGAAGATGTGGCTGAGTACGTTCCCAAGACGGGCTTGCCTGAGATCATGCATCTTTATGGGATCGGCGACCACGGAGGGGGCCCGACCCGCACCATGCTTGACTCCGCCCAGCGCTGGCAGGACGGCCCCAACATTTTTCCCCAATTGACCTTCGCTACCGCACAGTCCTTTTTCGATGATGTGGAGAAGAACGTCACCCACCTCAAGATTCCGGTGTGGAACAACGAACTCTACTTCCAGTACCACCGCGGGGTTATGACCACTCAGTCTGAAACCAAGAAACGGATCCGGCAAAGCGAAGAACTCCTGCTGAATGCTGAAAAGTTTTCTTCTCTGGCCATGCTGGATGGGCAGCCTTATGCACAGGAAGAGTTGGAAAACGACTGGAAGAAGGTTCTGTTCGACCAGTTCCACGACATCATGCCGGGTTCAGGAATTGCCATCAACTACGTGGACGCAGCCCGCGATCTGGGCGTGGTGGGATTATCCGGGAACAAGATCCTCCACAGCTCGCTGAAAACTCTCGCGGCGCGCGTCAATACCGAGGGAGAGGGCGTTCCTGTGGTTCTTTTCAATCCACTCAGTTGGGCTCGCACGGACGTCACGGAAGCCGAGGCACAGTTCCCGTCGAAATTCCTCCCGCAGGGCGGGATCGAGGTGCGCGACTCGGCCGGGACGGTTCTTCCCTCATCCGTATTCTCCCGAGACGACACAACGCATACGGTGAAGATCAGGTTCCTGGCCAAGTCGGTGCCTGCCATGGGATATGCGGTCTTCCATGTCGTACCCGTCGCGCAGGCAGCTTCGGCCAGCACCACGCTGAAAGCCAGCGCGGAGGGGATGGAAAATGAATTTGTGAGCCTCAAAGTGGACCCCAAGACAGGCTGCATCACGAGCTTGCTCAACAAGCACGACGGCCACGAAGCCCTGGCCCCGGGAGCCTGTGGCAACCTCCTCGAGACCTTCGTGGACAAGCCGAAGGAATACGATGCATGGAACATCGATGCCAATTTCGAGGACCAGATGTGGGATCTGAAGGATGCGGAGGAGGTAAAACTGATTGAGAATACGCCGGTGCGAGCGGTGATTCGAGTCAGAAAGAAGTTCCAGAACTCGACCTTCGTCCAGGACATCTGCATGTACCCAGGGGTGCCCCGCGTAGACGTCAACATGCAGGCCGACTGGCATGAAAAGCATATCCTGCTGAAGGTCGCATTCCCTGTGAGCGTGCAAAGCAATTACGCCACCTATGAAATTCCTTTCGGAAACATCCAGCGGCCGACCACCAGGAACACTCCCGGGGAAAAAGCCATGTTTGAAGTGCCGGCTCTTCGCTGGGGCGACCTCTCCGACACCAGCCACGGGCTCAGCTTGCTGAATGCGAGCAAGTATGGATACGATGCCAAGGGAAACGTCATCCGCCTGTCCTTGTTGAGATCTCCCGCCTGGCCTGACGCGCACGCCGACGAGGGCTTCCACGAATTTACCTATGCCCTTTATCCGCACGCCGGCGACTGGAAAGCCGCGGAAACTGAGCGGCGCGGCTTCGAGCTCAACTTCCCACTGATTCCGGTCACCACGGAGCCCCGCCAGGGCGTGCTTCCCGCTTCCCACTCCTTCACGCAGATCGCGCCTGGCAACGTGATTCTAACGGCCGTGAAGAAGGCTGAAGACAGCGACGCGCTGATATTCCGGTTCTTCGAGTTCGAAGGAAAAACCAGCGAAGTTCGTCTAAATTTCCCCGAAGCCGCGACCCAAGCCGCACAAGTGAACCTGATGGAAAAGCAGGATGTTCCGCTCTCACTCCAGGAGGGCGGGAAGGAAACAACGGTAACTGTCCATCCTTACGAGATCGTGACCGTCAAAGCCTGGTTCGGCAAATCCAGCGGCAGCCAGGTCGGAGGAGGGCGATAAACCCAAACTCCGAAGCTGCCGTCGCCTGTCATCCTACCAGGGGCCGCGGAGTTCGAGAACCCGCCGCGGCGGGTGCTCCCTGCTTAACAACGAGATTTATGGCGCGATTGACAATGACCCGAGAGGACGGTATCGTAAATTTAGGTGTATGAAGCTGAGAGCGAAGGTCATGGAAGCGGAAAAGAACGTAAGGCTGTCCGAGGGGCTGCTCGCGAAAGTCGCGAGTGCCGCTCGGGCGGAAAACAGGACGCCAGACGAGCTGCTAGAGGATGCCGCAGAGTTGTACCTTAAGAACCGGCGCTGGCAGGAGCTGCTGGAGTTCGGCGAGAAGAACGCCCGTAACCTCGGCCTGACAGGGGAAGACGTACCCCGCCTCATTGCAGAAACGCGCCGCGAGCAAGAAGAGCGTGGCCGGTAAGTGCACTCCGTTACCGCAGACACCAACATCTACATTTCGGGGCTGAATTTCAGCGGGCCTCCCCGGCGCTTTCTGAACCTGGCGCGGGCAGGAGGCGTACGCCTTGCCATCTCCGAAGCCGTGATGGAAGAAACTCTGAGGGTGCTCAGAGAGAAGTTCCACTGGCCGGAAGACGCTCTGCGCGAGGTGGAAGTGAGTATCAGCGAGTTCACGGAGCGGGTGAAGCCCGCACAGGTGGTCGATGTCATTAAGGAGGACCCGGCCGATAACCGGATCCTGGAATGTGCCGCCGCGGCAAAGTCGGACTTCATTGTCACGGGAGATCAACATTTGTTGCGGCTGGGGAGCTACGGCAACATCCGAATCACTAAGGTGGCAGACTTCTTGGACTTGGTAGCCACGGCTTATTAGTTTTTGAATTAGGCGTGGGTTTGTCGCCGCCAAAAACCCTCGCTCAAAAACCACTGACCGGCATGGCAATCCGGGGCCTGCATGCATCTCAGAAGAAATCGAAGAGGGGCATTGCTACGGCCAAGCGGGATATGGACCTCATCCGCCAACGCTTGGCTGGGGCCGAACGTCTCCACCGAGAAAGGCAGAACTGACATGTCCACCCGAACGAAAAAGCCGGTTGCGTCCGAAAGGAGCAGTGGGAACGTCTTCGCCGACCTCGGGCTTGCTCATCCGGAACAGGAACTCCTGAAAGCGCGGCGCACGCTCCAGATTTACCGCCTCATCAAGGAGCGCGGCCTCACCCAAGCGCAAGCCGGGGAGATGCTCGGCGTTCAGCAGCCCCGCGTGTCCGCCTTGATGCGCAACCGCGCCGGCGCCTTCTCCATCGAGCGACTCATGGATTTTCTCACCGCCCTTGGGCAAGACGTGGAGATTACGCTCCGACTCACGCGCAAGGAACACGGCGAGGTGTCCGTGATGGTGTGACCCGGAACATCGACCCCATTCCTTTCAGGAACGGGGCGCATACCCGAGAATGCTGTATGCGGCACCCGCGCGCCGCACCATATTGGGCAGGGCGAGCGAGGCCGGCGTTTCGGAAACCGGGACGAGCGCCTGAGAGGGATTGGAGCTGGCGAGTTAACTGGGCATGGTCAGTGTGTCTCTGTGACTGGCGCGTCAGGGGCCTTCAGCCATTCGAGCATGGCCGCGGGCGTCACGATGCGCGTGGCACCGTGCCGTTTCAGGGCAAGCAGACCCTTGTCTCCGGTGACGAGAAACGCGGCCTTGCTGGCGGCGGCGAGCGCCAGCAGGAAGCTGTCCTTGGCGTCCCGCGCTGCGCCGGAAGGCGGCGGCTTGGGGTAGCAGAGGGCCAGGTCGTGAAGGGTCGCGGCAAAAAGCTCGGCATCGCTTCTGCGCAATCTTGCCCGGAAGAAAGGCCGCGCCAGGACTTCGCGGAGTTCCGCGAGGAGCTCATCGGAGATGACCAGCGTGAACCGTTTCTGCTCCCAGGCGGCAAGCAACTTGGCCGGCGCGCCACGGGACGAGAGCTGGGCGGAGAGCAGGACGTTGGTGTCGAGGATGAGGCGCATCACGTCCGCTGGGCGCGGCGGCGGAATCGTTCTGCGCGGACGGCCTCGACCGCGTCGTCAATTTCCTTCTGGAGCTGGTCTTCGGGGACGTCGGCGAAACGCTCGCGCGCGGCGCTGACGGTCTGGTGAAAGACGCGCCAGCGGACGGCCTCCTCGATGAACTTGGAGAGAGCGCCCTTTTTCAGGCCCTGGGAGCCGAGGAAGGAGCGTAACATGAGATCGGTTTCCTTGGACCAGGTGATCGTCACTCGGGTCGTTTCTTCGGACTCGGACATGGAGCGTTCCTCAGCACATAAGCGTATATCTACTTAGCAGTTTATACCACTAAGCGCCGTCCGCCTGGTGCATAATAACCTCCTTTTTCAAGCGCTTCGGACAAAAGACAGGGAAAGGGCTCTTCAGCCACACCCCGGCGCCCAGTGCGGGCGGCTCGAACTTCGCTCACGTCTCCACGGCGCAGCTGCCGTCCCCGGCAGACCGAAACAGACTTCATGTCTCTTGACAAGCGGAACAGGATAGGCTAGGATAGTAAGCTGAGGTTATGCAGGGGGTCATGGCCTGCTGGGAACACTTTGTTGCCGTGCGGCCCGGATGCCCTAAGCCGCTCTGATGGACACGCCAAGTGCGACGAAAAGCCCGGAAGGATTCCTGCTCTGCCATGGACAATAAGTCTGATACGGGAGGGGAAAGAAAAAGGAATTCTTAAAAAATGAACGAGCAATGCGGGAATGTCTATGAAAACAAAGGGCCGCTGTGGAAAACTGGCCGCAAAGCGGGAATGTTCTAGAAAATAAAGGTACTTACGGGTAAAAGGCGGGAATGTTGTTGAAAAGGCAGGTAGTTAGCAGGTCGAACGTCGTAGGTGGGGGAAGAACCGCCGCCAACCCTCGACTGCTGGCTGTCTTGGTAGGTGGCACGTATGGGAAGAACGGGATTCACGTCTCGGGATTCAGGAACTCGGCCAGAACTCCGGGTTGGTACGGAGAACTTAGCCGGTGGCGCGTTCGAGGTACTTTCCCTCTGAAGTGTCCACGGTGATGACTTCGCCTTCGACGATAAACGGCGGGACCTGTACTGTGAGGCCGGTTTCGAGCTTGGCGGCTTTCGTGACGTTGGTGGCAGAAGCCCCTTTTTTCCCAGGTTCAGTCTCCACGACTTTCAGGTCCACGGTTGCCGGCAGCTCGATGTCCACCGGCCTTCCCTCGAACAACTGCACCTTAATGACCACATCCGGAACGAGGTAGGAGGCGCGGTCCTCGATCACGGACTTGTGCAGGCCGATCTGTTCGTAGTTCTGCGTGTTCATGAAGAAAAAAGAATCGCCGTCGGAATAAAGGTACTGCATTTCGACTTCATCGAGATTGGCTTTCTCGACCGTGTCCTCAGATCGGAAGCGGTGATCGATGAGCGCGCCGGTGCGCAGGTTGCGCATGCGGGCTTGAACGAAAGCACGCAGGTTCCCCGGCGTGCGGTGCTCAGCCTTGTGAATGGAGAAGAGTTCGCCGTTGTGTCGGATGACCATACCTGGCCGCATATCGTTGGCATTCATGAGAGAGATCCTTCAAGTGGAATGGGATGGGGCTTAAACGAAGGGGGAAACCCAAGCAGTCCGGTCCCGCAGCACCCCAAAAGGTCATTGTTGCATCTTCTTCCTAGTGCGTCAACCCGGCGTCGTAATCTTGTCAGGGTCGCGTCAAAGTCGCGGGAAAAGGGGCTCTGCCGCCTGCTGTGCGGAAAGCCTCTGGCTTTCCGGCGCAGACAGCCTCCCTTCTTCCCTTCGGCTCGGCTGGAAGGCTCAGCCTTCCAGCCGAGCCGAGGGGGTTAGTCAGGGCGAAAGCCCTCGGAAAGGCGAAGCCTTTCCGCACAGCAGGCGGCAGAGCCGCTTTGGGATGTTACCTTTCGGGGACTTTGACGCGACCCTGCGTAATCTTGTTTCTGAGAACTCCTACCACTGAAATTCCACGCGCGTGCGGCGGGCGGAGAACTCCTCGTATGGCCCCACGCGTAACGTCCGGACGTTTCCCGGGCGATCCGTATAGGCCAGAACGAACGTCAGGGTGTTTTCCCTTCCGGCGGGAGCGAAGTACGGGTATGGGAGATAGAACTCCTTTTGTGGTCCAACGGTCACGTAGCGCCCAACAAACTTGCCATTGAGATAGAGCAGAGCGTCGCGGTCAGCCTCGAAGGTCAGTTTCCAGGGCGCCATCCAGCCCGGTGCGACCCCAGGCAACGCAAATTCCGTTCGGCACCACGTGAATGCCGCAACCAGTTCGTGCGCTGGACCTGATGCCTGGTAAGACGCCGGACTCCAGGCAGCGGCTGCAAAATCCGGGTCTACGTCTCGTCCTCGCATGGGCGCCGCAAAGCGCTGGATTCGCATGGAGGTGATCGGTGCACCGCCTTTAGCGTCGCTCCCCAAGCGTACAAATTCGATGCCCTTCAAATCGCCCATCTCTCTGCCGCCATTGTACGCCCCAAAGGCCTCATAAGCGATTTCCAGCGCGTTTGTCCCCGCCTTGGCGTGTTTTGCCAGTTCGAAGTCGATAGCTTTTGCGGGCTTCAATGCTTCTTCGACGGGCTTCCCGTTGATAAAGACCTTTATCGCATCATCCGCGAAAGTCGAAATGAACATCTTCGCTTCGTTGCTGTAATTGAACTGAGCCTTATACTTCACGTAACCATAGGGGACAGGACCGGTGTCTTCCAGGGCGCCAGGCGAGCTGCTCTGCCAATGGCCGGAGGCGGTGTCATATCTCTCCACCCAGGCCTGCCCGTTGCTCAAATCGAGCGGCTTATAGGGCAGGGCCGGCGTTGTGATACGAAGACGCGCCGTTCGCTGCTCGCGTTCGTAGGCAAACTCCGTCAGCGCTCCATCAACCCAACACTTGCCAGGCTTGGAAGGAAGCAATAGGGTCAGTTCGTGCTCGCCGGGCAGGAAATCCAAATCGGCCCAAATCCGACTCGCATGTGAACCGCTACCTGCAAACATGTAGCTGTGCGCCATGAAGGGAACAGCGAAGGGCTTGGTCTCCTCCGACCCGGGAACAACCTTGGAAGGGAACTCACTGACCCACGTCCGCAGGGCACGGTCGCGGGGTAACAAGATAACCAGAAGGTGGTCATTCACCAGGAGGAGCTTCTCGGTCTTCTCGAATCGAACGCCCAAGACCACCGATTCATATTCCGGGTCCCAATACTGGTAAATCGTTTCGCCATCCACATGGGGTTCGTCTCTGGTCGCCAAGGAGATCTCCGCCACACGCCCCGGCAGGTCGTACAGGATGAGGAAATGGCGGTCGAGGTTCAGGCCGTGAGCCAGCACCTCTGCCGTCGAGTAACGGAGCTGACTGCCGGGGATGGGCACCTGCACGGCCAGCATTTTCATTTCGCGGGGACCGATGACCAGCTCGCCCTCGCGCGGCACACTAATCCTGCGTTTCGTGGGGCTGTTAGGATCAACGAAGGTCATCTTATAGCGTTGCTCGGCGTTGGCGTTTTCGCGCACGAAGACCACCGCGCTCTGGCCGTTGACCCTCTCCGTGGCGCTGACGTTGGGGTTCGTAGACTCGGCGCCACCTTCGAGCGCTTGAGCCCGTGCCAGTACATCCCCATGCAGGCGGAGGAACTGGCAGATCCCACGGACCGCGTAATACTTGTCCCACAAGCCGCCCGGCTCGCCAATCGGTGCCGCGTAATCGTAAGTGGTGGTAAGGGTCTTGGCGGCCCAATCGAAATTCGTTCCTCCATAACCCATGTAGTAGCTGAAGGAGGTTACTCCCTGCTCGAGTACGGTCTTGGTGAGCGTGTCGATCTGCTCAGCGTTCACCCCTTCCTGGTCTACGGATAGTTTCCCGCCAAACTGGCTGAACCAACCCCCTTGCAATTCGCTGATGGCGAGCGGGGAGAAAGGCTCTTCCTTGCGCAGTTCAGAGAGCTTTGGAACAACCTGTTCCACGATTTTCCAGCGCGGGTAGAAATTGCACGTATCCATGATTTTGGCCATGTCGGGGTCCGAGTTCTCCCGCGCCTGCTTGGTCCAACAGGTGAAGACCGGCACGTCGATGCCTGCTCCCCAGACCATGTTGGCCAGGGCCCGGACGTACTCGCGCTTGTCTGCGTCGGGCATGGGAGGGCTGTAGTCGTATTCGTTCTCCACCTGCACCATGATGATGGGGCCGCCCACGGTGATCTGGTGCCGCTGAATCACCGGCAAAACCTGGTCGTACCAGTGCTGCGATGTCTTGATGCTCTCCGCATGGTTGGTGCGAAGCGGGAACCGCATCGTGGCCACCCAGTCGGGAAATCCGCCGCGCTCCCACTCCGCGCAGACATAGGGACCAGGCCGGGCGATCATGTAGAAGCCCATGTCGTGGACAAGCTTGATGAAGTCCTCAAACTCCGTCAGGTCCGACTTGCCTTTCTCCGGCTCGTGGTAGTTCCAGAAGGCGTAGGTCTCAATGGTGTTGAAGCCCGCTGCCTTGAACTTTGTCAGACGGTCACGCCACAGCGCCTTGGGGCAACGCGGGTAATGGAACGCCCCGCTGAAGATGACCGTGTCTTTACGATTGATCGTGAAACAGCTTGAGTCGTAGCGGATGATGTGTGGGTTGTCGAACTCCATCTGAGCTGGCAACGCCAAGAGGGTCTCCAGGTGGGCGCCGCCAGACCGGCCCAAGCCCAGGCGGGCAATCAGTGGCCCCGCCAAAGTGGATTGCAGAAAATTTCGTCGGGATGATTTCATGAGGTCTACTCCGGTCTCGAGCCGACAACTTGTTTGGGGATGGCGAAATATATTGACATCTCGGGCCTAGCGCCGGCGCCTGCCCCGGTCCCGCGAGGCGGGATGGGTCTTGGCGCAGCGAAGAGTGCCGCCCGGACAGCGGCGCTACTTGATGAACTGCCGCATGTGCCAGTTGGCCTCCCACATATTGAAGAAGCCCTCCTTCATGGGGTGCTCCTTAATGAGGTCTTCGTTCAGCGAGACGCCCAAGCCGGGTCCTTCTGGCGGATAGAAGTAGCCATCTTTCGGACGCGGTGTTCCCGGCACGGCATCCACCACCCAGGTCTCTGAAAAGTCGTCGAAGCATTCCTGGATTTTGAGATTGGTGGTGCAGAAATCGAAATGGACGCTGGCCGCCGTGCATACGGGGCCGTTGGAGTTGTGCGGCGCCATCACTATAGACCGCACATCCGCCATGGCCGCGATCTTTTTCATCTCCATGATTCCGCCCGTGTGGATGACGTCTACCTGAAGGATGTCCGGCTGCCCATTCTCAATCACTTCGCGGCATCCGTAACGCGTGAGGCAGCGTTCGCCGGTGGCCACGGGAACGTTGACGTGGTCCACAACTTTTCTCAGCGAGGGCACATCCTCCGGCGGGCAGGGTTCTTCAATCCAGCCGGGGTTGTAAGGTTCCAGCATGCGAGCCAGCTCGATGGCCGTAGCGGCGCTGAAGCGTCCGTGCATTTCAACGAAAATCTCAATGTCCGGGCCTACCGCTTGGCGTATGGCCGCTACCAGTTCCACAGACCGGACTTTCTCTTGGCGAGTCAATTCCAGCGAGCCTGGACCAAAGGGATCGACCTTGAGGGCTTTGTACCCTTTTTCGAGCACCACCTGCACGCGCTTCGCGAACTCCTCCGGCTTGCGCTCCACGGTGTACCAGGCGTTGGCGTAGGCTTTGACTTTTTCGTGGCAGCGCCCGCCCAGCAGTTTCCACACGGGTTGCCCCACGGCTTTGCCCACGATGTCCCAGCAGGCGAGCTCAATCCCGCTCATTACGGTGGTGGCGATCACGCCCCCGCGCCAGAATTCGTTGCGGTACATCCTCAGCCAAAGATCTTCGATGTTAAAAGGGTCCGAGCCAATGACGTGTCGGCGTGTGGCCCCCTGAACGTATCCGAGCACACCTTCCTCGCGGTTCTGAAGCGTGCATTCGCCTATGCCGACCAGCCCCTCGTCGGTCTTGACTCTCAGAAAAATGAGGTTTCGCCAGCTCGTTCCCAGGACCAGCGGCTCGACAGCAGTGATTTTCACGGGACCATCCTCCTGACGGTAGCCTGTTTTTCCGAACGGATGCCGCGGCGCTCAGCGCGCCCGCGGAAAATCAGACGCTCTAATTTAGCTCAAATGAAGGAAGGCGGCAACGGCAGGTTGCTTCGGCTGCGCTCTTGGGGAACGAAGGCGCCGCAAAACGAAGTCAATCGCCAAAGCGCAAACAACTCGCCCTGGACCGCATTACGCGGCCTCCTGGCAAGTGAGGGTTGCTTATCGATGGCGCCCTTGGTCAGCGTTCTTGATCTACTGATAATACTGCGCGTTCAACTCGGCGTAGTTCTTTGCGTTGTCAGGGAGTTCGTCCAGCACGTAAATCGCCGAAGCCTCGCAAACCGGGATGCATGCTCCACAGTCGATGCACTCAACCGGGCTGATAAAAAGCTGCGTCGCTTCCGCAAACTTGGGTTCATCCTTGCGCGGGTGAATGCAGTCCACGGGACAAACCTCCACACACTTTTCATCTTTCGTACAGTCCCCTGTTATTACATAAGCCATAACACCAGACTCCTTCGACCAATGAAGATATGCGGAGTCAAGCCACGCGGCAAATGAGTGGCTTATCGCCGCCTCCGCTCGTGCCCGTGTTGTGCAACACGGGCATTATTGCTTAGCAACTTTGGCTCCAAAGCACGCGTCGCCACCCTTTGATTCTAAGCAGCTTAGCGACAACGGAAGGCAGTGGTGAGTTAAAGGCCACAGGGCTTGGAGTAACTGTGCGTGAGAAATTGAGTAGAAAACGGATAAAAGGTAGGTCGGCGGCAGACTAATTGCCTGATTATGACGCAACCGCCAAGGATATTCCCTCTTTCACTCCTCTAAGGTAATCTTGTCTTGAGGAGGACCGACTGTGAGGATCTTAGTTTTGCAACACATCTCCTGCGAGCCCCCCGGTATCTATGAAGACATCCTGATGGAGAAAGGCGCTTCGATCCACCGGGTTGAAATCGACGAAGGGCAGCAACTCCCCGATTGGCGAGGCTTCGACGCCATCATCGCGATGGGCGGCCCGATGAGCGTGAACGACGACGTCACACTTCCCTGGTTGACTGCCGAAAAGCGCTGGGTCAGGGAGGCCGTGCTCGCCGGGCAGCCCTACTGGGGCGTTTGCCTTGGAGTTCAACTCCTCGCCGCCAGCCTGGGGGCGCGTGTCTACGCGGGGCCGAAGCCTGAAGTCGGAATCATGCCGGTCTATTTGACGAGCGCAGCCCATGACGATGCCGTCTTTTCCGGACTTCCTCGCGAGCTTCTCACCTTTCAGTGGCATGGGGAAACGTTTGACTTGCCCGAGGGCGCGGTCCTTCTAGCAACTTCGCCGGCCTATCCAAACCAGGCCTTTCGGTGGAAAAAGAAGGCTTATGGGATCCAGTTCCACGTGGAGATCTCGGCTGACTTGGCGAAGCAATGGTCCCAAGTGCCGGCCTACAGGGCGGCGCTCGAACGAGTGCTGGGCGTGGGTGCGGCAACGAAGCTGGTCGGTGATGTCAGCCGAGAAGAAAAGGCGTTGCACTCTTATGCCCGGAGTATGTTTGAAAACTGGCTGCACGCCTGCGGGTTCACTTAATGTCCTGAGCGGGGGGAACAGTGACGGCAGAATCCCTGGATAAAGGCTTCTGGCTGGGGGCGCCGTTTCCGGTGAGAGCGATTTGCGGATGGCCTTCAACACCTTACGGAGACCGACCGACTGGTCAGAAGGTTGAACGCAAGTACTTGACCTTCTGAGCTTTCTTGACAACCCTGAGCGTCTGGCTATAATTAGAGTCTTCGGTTTTCGAGGCCGCGGTGCGGATAAGAGTGGAAGATTTGGAACTTCACCCCATTGTGGTCTCCAAGACGTACGCTTCCGGGACACTCGACTACCACGGAACTGACTTCCGGCAGGCTGCTCCTTTGAAGGTCGATGCGGTCGCAGAACTATTGGGGTCAGAAATCTGCATTCGTGGGCGCCTGGGAACGCGCTTGGAGGCTTGCTGTGACCGCTGCCTGGGTTCGGTGGCCATTCCGATCGAGCAGGAGTTCGACCTCGTCTATCGGCCCGTTTCGACCATTGCCCGCGAGGAAGAAGTCGAACTTCCCGAGGATGAGCTTGGGGTCGGCTTCTTTTCCGGAGACGGAATCGAACTGGCCGATGTCGTGACAGAGCAAGTGATCCTGGCCGTGCCCATGAAAGTCGTTTGCCAAACGGATTGCTGTGGCCTTTGCCCTGTTTGTGGGGCAAACTTGAACTTTGAAAGATGCGGGTGCCTGCCCGCCAAGCAGAACTCACCCTTTTCTTCCCTGAGGGAGGGCTAGGCGGGTGAGATACTCAGTTGGGCATCTGCCGCGAGGCGGGATCAGTTCGGAATGCAGGGTCAAGCAGTGAGAGGTGTCAGGCGGTTTGCATTCTCCCGCTAAAGGACTTTTCTGAAGAGAGTTGAGATTCTATGCCAAATCCCAAACGACGACATTCCAAGGCACGGCGGGACCGCCGGCGAGCTCATGACTTCCTGGAGGTGCACTCGCTCGCTGAGTGCCCCCACTGCCACGAGAAGAAAATGCCTCACCAGGCCTGCCCATACTGCGGTTATTACGACGGAAGGGAAGTCATTCTGGTGAAGGAATCTGCCTGAGTTACGGCGCGACAATCCTCGGGGCACACGAGCGGCGCGCATTTCTTATCCAGCACCGGCAATCCACGGATTGAGTTGAGTTTCATGCGACGCATCGCCATTGACGCCATGGGTACAGACTCCGCGCCCGGGCCGGAGGTTGAGGGGGCAGTGCAGGCGGCGCGTGAGGGGTTCGCGGAGGTTTTGCTCGTCGGACCTCAGGATGTGCTGAAGCGCGAACTGGGCCGCCGGGATGCCCGCGACCTTCCCATCGAGCTGGTCCATGCCAGCGAGGCCGTAACCATGGAGGATGCCGCCGCCAAGGCATTTCGCCGTAAGCGGGACTCGTCCATCCGCGTGGCGGCCCGCCTGGTTCGCGAACATAAGGCGGATGGATTGATCAGTGCTGGTAACACCGGAGCGGTGATGGCCACCGCAAAGATCGTGCTGGGAACCCTCGCCGGCGTGGACCGGCCGGCCCTGGCCGCCGTCTTTCCCACCTCACAGGGGAGGGCTGCGGTGTTGCTGGACGTAGGCGCCAACGTGGACTGCAAGGCCCATCACCTGGAGCAATTCGCCGTGATGGGAGAGGTCTACTATCGCGTGATCTTTGGTGTGGAGAGGCCCCGCATAGGACTGCTCTCGATTGGGGAGGAAGAACATAAAGGGAACGATCTGACCCGCGAAGCCTTTGCGCTGCTCAAGCAGCTTCCCCTGAACTTTGTCGGCAACGTGGAGGGGCGGGACCTTTACAACGGGCGCGTGGAAGTTATGGTCTGCGATGGCTTCATCGGCAACGTAGCGTTGAAGATCAGTGAGGGCTTGGTTGAGACAGTTTCGAGCCTCTTGAAGGAGGCGCTTTCAAGTACCATGTCCGCCAAGGTAGGTTACGTCCTGTCCCGAAGGGCCTTCAAGAACTTTAAGAAGCGGGTGGACTATTCAGAGTACGGCGGGGCCACTCTGCTGGGGGTGCGCGGCGTGTGCATCATTTGCCATGGTGGCTCCAACGCGAACGCCATCAAGAACGCCATTCGCGTCGCGGCCGAGTTTGCGGAGGGCCAAGTAAACGAGGAGATTGAGGGTCACCTGGCGGCAACCGCCCTCGGACATGTGCAAAGCGGACGCGGTGTTGGAGCACAAGGAAGGTAACCTGCCCGCACCCAGTCGGGAAACGGCTAAGGTTGGTTTGGGAGTTTCTATGGAGATCGCGGTTGGAATATTAGGGACCGGCTCTGAGCTGCCGGAAAAAGTGCTCACCAATTTCGATCTCGAGAAGATGGTCGATACATCGGACCAGTGGATTACGGAACGAACCGGCATCAAAGAACGCCGTCAGGCTGCTCCCCATGAGACCACTTCGACGCTTTCGGTAATGGCATCAAGAAAAGCCCTGGAGATGGCGGGAATAACCCCGCAGGACCTGGACCTGGTCATTTGCTCGACTATTTCTCCGGACATGCCCCTTCCCTCCACCGCGGCGTTAATCCAGCGCGACCTCGGCGCCCGGGCGTGCTGTGCCTTCGATCTCGCGGCGGCTTGCTCAGGCTTCCTGTTTGGCATGACGGTGGCCGAACAATTCATCCTTAATGGCAAGTACAAACACGTCCTGGTCATCGGCGCAGAGTTGCTTTCGCGATACGTGGACTACAAAGACCGCGAGACCTGCGTGATTTTCGGTGATGGCGTGGCGGCGGCCGTGCTCGGGCCGGTCACCCCTCCCTCAGGTATTCTGGCCTCCGACCTGCATACGGAAGGCCTGTATGCGGACCACTTGTACATTCCCGCCGGAGGTACCGCGTCTCCGGCTTCCTACGAGACTGTGGCGAGGGGCGGCCATTACATTAAGATGCGAGGGAATGAGTTATTCAAGGTGGCGGTTCGGAACATGGAAGAGGTGTCCCGGCGGGTCCTGGAGAAGGCGCAGGTTTGCCCAAACCAGATCGACCTCTTTGTCCCACACCAGGCCAACCAACGCATCACCGAGGCCGTCCGGGAGCGGCTGGGGGTGGCCCCTGAAAAGGTTTACTCGAACATCCACCGCATCGGCAACACTTCGTCGGCTTCCATCCCGATTTGCATCGACGAGTGTGTGCGCTCTGGACGGCTTAAGAAAGGTGACTTGATCCTGATGGCTGCCTTCGGAGCCGGCGTCACTTGGGGCGCTGTTTTGATGCGCTGGTGAAAAGCAGGAGTCAGGAGTCAGAATCGAGAAGCAAGAAGCAGGAAGACAGAAGAAGGAGTGGCCCGGGGGAGTGCGATGATCGGCGGTGAATAGCAGGAGTTAGAAGCGAGCAGTCACAATGGTTATAATTGCACGGTGTCTCCTTGCACGTGCGTTCTTGCTTCTTGCTTCTTGATTCTTGATTCTTGATTCTGACTCCTGACTTCTGACTCCTTTGGGCAAATTGGTGCGAAAAATAGCCTTCCTCTTCCCCGGTCAAGGTTCGCAGTATCCCGGCATGGGCCGCGAGCTGGCGGAAAAGTTTCCCAGCGCGCGGCGCGCCTTCGAGGCGGCCGACCAAGCGCTGAGTTTTTCCCTTTCCAAGCTCTGCTTCGAAGGGCCCACAGAAGATTTACGGCTTACCGCGAACGCCCAGCCCGCGATTCTGGCCATGTCCGTGGCTGTGGCGGAGGTCTTACGCGAGAAAGGCATCCGAGCGGATTTTGTGGCGGGTCACAGCCTGGGAGAATATTCTGCCCTGGTGGCTGCGGGCAGTCTCTCGATCGAAGAGGCCGTGTGTTTGGTGCGCAAGCGTGGCCAGTACATGCAAGAGGCGGTGCCGGTGGGCCAGGGAACTATGGCTGCCCTGCTGGGGCTCGAGGCCACCGCAGTTGAGGAAGTCTGCCACGGGGCTGCGCAGGGGGAGGTGGTTTCACCTGCCAATTTTAATTCCCCCGGGCAAGTCGTGATCGCCGGCCATACGGGGGCCGTGGCGAGGGCCGTGGCATTGGCCCGAGCGCGTGGAGCCAGGGCCGTCATGTTGAACGTCAGCGCGCCGTTTCATTGTGCCCTGATGAAACCCGCTGGGGAGCGGCTTGAAAAGGATCTTGACCGCGTGCAAATCCGCGACGCGCAGATTCCTCTTGCCAACAATGCGGACGCGGAGTTGGTCCGGTCGGCGGCTCAAGTCCGCGCGGGGCTGAAACGCCAGATCACCGCGCCTGTCCGGTGGGACCAGGCGATGCGGGTTTTGCGGGGGGAAAACGTTGAATGGTTCATCGAGGTAGGACCGGGAAAAGTACTTTCGGGCTTACTCCGGCAAATCGATCGTCAAGCCGAATGCCTGCGAGTGGAGGACGTAGCCACGTTAAACGAAGTGCTGGCGCGGCTTGACGCAGGGGTCGCGTCAACGTCCGCGAAGTTCCCCGAAGGGGAACAAGATCATTAGCCGTAGGTGAAACCTACGGACAAGGAACGAAAAGATATTCGACCCCGTAGGGGTCGAACATCAGCGGGCACGCTTCCCGTGGGTTTCACCCACGGCTAATGACCTTCGGCCCCTTCGGGGCCAGCCCGCCGACGCGACTTTGATGCGCCCCTGGCTGGGCCCCGCCCCAGCTTGACAGAGAGCAGGTGGAAGCTATGTTTAGTCTGGAAGGAAGAGTGGCGATTGTGACGGGTGGCGCACAAGGTATTGGAAGGGCCATTGCGCTTAACCTCGCGGAAGGCGGAGCCAGTATCGCCCTGACGAATACACGCGCCTCCAAGCTCGATGAGGTGGTCAAGGAGATCGAGGACAAGGGCGGGAAGGGGCTGAGATTCTGTGTGGACGTTACTGACCTCGAGGCCGTGCAGAAGATGGTGGACCAGATCCTGGAAGCCTGGGGAAAGGTTGATATCCTGGTGAACAATGCCGGCATCACCAGAGATAGCCTTGTCATGCGCATGAAGATCGACGATTGGCAAGCGGTCTTGAAAACCAATTTGGACGGATCCTTCTACTGTATCCGGGCGGTTTTGCCCA
>JBEKVC010000026.1:0-23858 GCA_049514395.1 Terriglobia bacterium | reverse complement strand
CCAGCAGCCCATCCCGAAGTCCCAAAGGCGAGTATTGAAAACCGGGAAGGTTGCAGCGCTCCATGAGTTCTGCAAAGACGCAGGCCCCAGCCACAATGATCTCCGCCCGGCGAGGTCCGATTCCCGGCACCTTACTGCGGTCCTTGAAGTCCAGCTTTGCCAAGTGTTCAGCAAGGCGCACGAGGGCTGTGCGTGAGACGTGCCCGGCTCTCAACCTGGGGCCGAAGGGCTCGACCACCTGTGACGCATTCGAAATTGCCGCGGCTGTCCCCGAGGTGGCCAAAACATTTCGCACCTTAATTCCGGCGATCTGCTCGCGGACGCGGTCGAGTTCCTCCGCAATGCTTCTGCGAAGCCTTTGAATCTCCACGGGCCGGGGAGGATCATGGGGCAGAAATTCCCCGGTCAGGCGCACCGCTCCTAAGGGCAGGCTGACCATCTCGCGGATGTGCCCCTTTTCCGAAAGCGTAAGCTCGCAACTGCCCCCGCCGAGGTCGATGAGGAGAGCGCGGGAGGCGCCAAGCGAGGTATTGGCCAGGATCCCCAGGTGGATAAGACGCCCTTCTTCCAGCCCAGAAATCGTTTCCACCTTCCAGCCGGTTGCGGAATACACCCAGGCCATAAACGCCGCGCCGTTGCGTGCGTCGCGGAGAGCGCTGGTGGCAACAAGGCGCACTTGGTCTACACCGAAATTCTGGATGTCGCGGTAGAAGCGCCGCAGCACTTTCACCGTGTCCTCCATGGCTTCGGGTGATAGGGTTCCGAAACGGAAAACGGATTCGCCCAGGCGCGTCACCACGCGGTCCTCGTGAACTGTTTTGAGACGGTGGCGCACCACGCGCGCAATCTTGATGCGCACGGAGTTGGACCCAATATCAACCGCGGCAAATATGCTCATACTGGCCTATGGTCTATTCTCACTGAGTCTACATGACTCAGCCTCATTTTGAAAAGCCGATAGCTCAGACTTGTGCTCGATGTGTGCGGCTTTTTCCGGGCGTTCCGGAACGAAGTGCGGATCAAGAAATCAAGTCCGCACTACCCCTCTCCGTCAGGCTCAGAATGACATGCCGATAAATGTTTTCAGCAACCTCTAACCCGCATTTCTCGCCACGGGTCTGGAAGGGCGGGGCTTCAGCCCCGCCGTTACAAGGCCTTCCTGATTATTCCTGTGTCCCGCGCCCCGCGCAGTCCCGCGCTTGCGGGACTGCGCGGGGCGCGGGACCAACAGAAGGCGGGAGCGCGATTTCGGCGGGGCTGAAGCCCCGCCCTTCCGGCAGCCCCTTAAGAGCGTCCAGACGTGGTAAGAAATCCGGGCTAAAGATTTCGCGGCGATATGCCCAGTTTCCGCATTTTGGATTGAAGCGTGGTTCGCTTCATAGCGAGTCGAGTGGCGGCGCCACGAGGGCCGCCAACCACCCAGTTTGTCTCACGGAGAACTCGAATGATATGCTCGCGCTCCGCCGCTTGCAAGGTAAGGTTTGAGGGAATTTCGGAATGCTGTTTTAGTTCAGCCACGGGCACGCGGAGTTCGGGCCCGGGAGAAAGAATCACGGCTCGCTCGATCAGGTTTTCGAGTTCCCGCACGTTACCCGGCCAGTGATAGCGTGTAAGGGCGTCCATTTCCTCAGCCGAGATGGTTTCAATGCGGCGGTCCATCAGGCGCGCGTATTTCTGCACGAAATAGCGCACCAGCAAGGGGATATCTTCGCTGCGTTCGCGGAGGGGTGGAATCATGATGGGGAAAACGTTCAGGCGATAGTAAAGGTCGCGGCGAAAAAGGCCCTCTTCAACCATTTGAGCGAGGTCGCGGTTCGTAGCCGCCACGACGCGAACATCAACCCGAATGGTGCGGGTTCCACCCAGTCTCTCAAACTCTCTTTCCTGCAATACTCGCAAGAGCTTGGGCTGAAGTTCGAGAGGAATATCGCCGACTTCGTCGAGGAAAAGGGTTCCGTGGTGTGCCAGTTCAAAGCGCCCGATTTTCTGTGCGATAGCGCCGGTAAAGGCGCCTTTTTCGTGGCCGAAAAGTTCGCTTTCCAGCAGGCCAGTCGGGATCGCCGCGCAATTGATCTTGACGAAGGTGCCCTCCCGCCGCCGGCTCAGGTCGTGGATGGCCCGGGCGATCATCTCTTTGCCGGTCCCTGTCTCTCCCAGAATCAGGACCGTTGAGTCGGTGGGCGCAACGGTCTCCGCCTGGCTCAGTGCCCGCTTCAGCGCCGCGCTTTCGCCGATCGCTTCTTGGAAGTTGTGTTCGGTCCGAATTTCCTCTTCCAGGTAGAGTTTTTCCTCCGCCAACTTGTTCTTTAGTTCCGCTATCTCGCGGTAGGCAAGCGCGTTCTCAACGGCAATGGCGATCTGGTTGGCTACCTGGGCTAGGAGGTCGACATCTCCCTGCCGGAATGAGCCTTCGGCGAGGGTGCCAAGGGCCAATATCCCGATGTCGCGAGTGGATGTGAATAAGGGGAGGATGCAAAAGCATTTAAGGCCTTCTGCCTCTGCCAAGCGAGCGATGGGGGTTTGGTATCGGTTTGTGTTCGCCGTGTCCACCAGCAAGGGCTTACGTGTGGTGAACACCTCGCCGCCGGCTGATCCTTCTAAAGGAACGGTCATTTCCTCCTGGATCAGTCCTTTACCTTCGGGGAAATCCAAAGCGCGAAGGCGCATCTCATTCGTGGCCGGATCATATAAAGCCAGGGCGGTGTAGTCGTGACGTATGACTCTCCGCAAGCAGGCGGCGATCTCCTTGAGGAGTTCGCGCAGGTCGAGGTTTGACACCAGGGCGTTGTTGACTTCCAGGAGCAACCGCAAGCGGTCACGTTCACGAGAAAGCTGTTCCTGATAGACCTGGGCGTCCTGGAAGTTCAGGGCATTGTCCACGGCGACCGCAACTTGCGCCGCCACCTGCTGCAGGAATTCGAGGTCGGCTCCGTAGTAAGCCCCCTTTTTTACTGACCCGAAGGCCAGCGCACCCACGCGCCGCTGGGCGGTGGTGAGAGGGAGCAGGCAGAACGACCTTATGCCTTCCTTGCGCAGCAACTCCACATTGCGGGGGAAACGGGTTTCGAATTCGAGGTCGGTAACCACCAGCGCCTTCTGCTGTTCCCAGACGATTTCCTGGGTAGCCTCCTCGATGGGGAATTCAAAGCCTTCCTTCACCTCGGTGGGAAGAGAACTCTCCAGCACGTGGAGGCGCACTGTAGTGCGATCCGCATCCGGGAGTGTCAGCCCGATAAAGTCGAAAGTGACCAGCCGATGAAGGCGCTGGGCAATGGCATGGAAGAGCGCAGGCAGGTCCCGGTGTGTGGCAATGGACTCGGATATCTCCAGCAAGGCGCGATATTGTTCAACCGCGGAGACTCTTTCTGGTTGATTGGCCGCTACTTCACCCATGGAGTCGAGCTTAGCATTGTGACGCGCCTCGGCTCAAGCCAAGGTTTGGCCTTAATCCGAATTGGAAAGTTCGAGTTGCATCCGTGCTGCACGGAGGCGTCCGACGTCCAAGGCTGTCATCCTGAGCGCAGCGAAGGATCTCCGCAGTTCGCAACAAGAATCCACTGCCCAGTCCTGCAAGGAAACTGCGGGGATGCTTCGTTCGGCCTAGGCCGACGTCGTCAGCATGACGTGGGAGTGTACCGCGTTTTGCACCCGGAAAAGGACTACCCAGCCCACCGCAGGATTCGCCTTGAATTATGCGAGTTTTCCCGCAACCCTTTGGACCCCGTTAAGACATGACGGCTCGTGCGCGTCAAAACCCAGCCTGTGGGGGTTGGGTTAACGACAGCCTTTCCTTCCAGTTGGCAGGGGATGGCAGTTCATTCAAGGGTTTTTGGCCGCGAGCGTGCTCAACCTGAATTCAAGTTATGAGGAGCGCCCCGGAAGCTGGATTTAAGCCCACAGAGGTCCGAACCCGAAAGGGACGGACACTCAGGGTGCGGGTGTACAATTCCGAGGATTTCGGGACACTCGTCGAAATGTACTCAAACTTCGAACCTAAGCGCGTGGCGCAAGGACTCCCTCCACCGGACGTCCCGCGCATTGCCCGCTGGTTGGACCAGCTTCAGCATAGCTCTCACGCACTCCTCGCATATGATGGCAAGAAGATTGTGGCTCACACCCTCCTCTGCCCGATTCGCCAAGATGAGGTCGAGTTCACGATTTTTGTCCTTCAGGATTACCGAGAGGAAGGGCTGGGAACCGCGATGAGCGAGTTGACCTTGGCTTGGGCGCTTGGGATGGGGCTCACCAAGGTTTTCCTCACCACCGAGCTATCGAACTATCGGGCTATCGGCCTTTTCCGGAAACTCGGCTTCCGCACCACGAGCCGTGACGGCGATGAATGCGAAATGAGGCTTGATCTCCCGGCTGATTCTAAGGCCCAAGCAGCCTGATTTCCCGACTGCGCTCAGGATGACATGTCATTCTGAGCGGAGCGAAGAATCTGCTTTTGGTTGCGCCCAAAAGCCACGCGCAACCTTACGGTGGGAAGTTCATGCGACGCAGCAGGTCCTGAAAGCATGGGGCGCACGGTCGGTTTCCTGGCCGCTCAAGCGTCTCTTGCGAGCTGATCCGAGGCCCGGATGTCCACAATCCGTGACGTTATGATGGTCCGAAATACGGGGTGCCGGAATTCCAGGCGCATGCCTCGTCCGATAAACCGTACCTTCAGCATCGAGCCACCCCACGTGGACCCCGCGATGCTCACCGCGACGGGATCAGGACAGTATTTCGGATGGCCGGAGATCAGGTCCCGACCGCGCCCACCAATGACGATGGTGTACCCATGATGCTGCGTCTCAACTTCCAACACCGCACCCTCGGAGAGTTCGTCCAGGTACACACCACCTTCGATCTCCGACTGCACGATGTTCCGGTTCACCTCATCACTGAAGTTGGGATGAGGCATAAACGGCTTGGGAACGGGGACCTCCGCCGTGGTATTCATTCTCGTTGTCTCTGCCTGCCTTCTGCCTACTGCCTTTCCCCTGACTCCGAACCTCGAATCCCTGACACCTGGCACCCGGCACCTGACACCTGTTGTTACGGCGGGAAATTCATGCGGCGCACCAGGTCCTGGAAGCGCGGGTCGGGGCGTAGGGGATCGAGTGCATGGTCGACCTTCAGGAAACACATCCCCTTGTCGTGCACCTTGTAAGCCCTTTCCAGCCACTCGAAGGCTCGATCCTTCTCACCAAGCCCCGCGTAGACCAGTGCCACTTCCCAAGTCCCCCGCTTTTGTGTTGACACCTCAATTAGCTTTTGGAGAAGTTTTTGCGCCTCGGCCTTGTTGCCTGCTCGCGCGTAGGCGTTGCCCAAGTGGCCCGATTTCCTCGGGTCGTCTGGCATCTGTAGAAGCTCTGCGATGGCTTCCCTGTACATGCCTTTTTCGCGGTACGCCACTCCGAATTCCAAATGCGAATCAAAATCGGGCTGTACCTGCATCGCCTTCTGATATTGCGCGAGCGCGTCATCGTACCGCCGGGCCCAGTAGTATGTCCAGCCAAGCTGGGCGTAAGGCAACGCCAGGGTAGGGGAGATCTCCAGCCCGCGCGTCGCTTCCGCAATCGCCTCTTCGGGCCGGTCCATCAACGAGAGATACCAGCTATACGTGCCGTGAGCGGAGTCGGAGTTGGGATTAAGTTCCAGGGCGCGCTTCAACTCGCGCTCGGTGCCCGACCAATCCCAGTCACCCTGCCAATGGGCAAGGGCAAGCTCCAGATGTGCCTCAGCGAGGCTGTCATCCAGTTCCAGGGCCTTGCGCGCGTAGGCCTTGTCTTTTGTGAATGCCTCTACGGAGGCAAGCTTGACACTGTCCCCGAGATCGTCATATACCCAAGCGATCCCGAGGTAACCCCGCGCAAAGTTGGGGTCTTTCTGAATTGCCTGCTGGAAGTACTCGAGGGCCTTTTTCCAGTCACCTCGCCTTCGCCAATCACTCCCCTTCAGGTAAAGCTCATGCGCTTCGGGATCGACGGGCCTGGCGCTGGCCAAACGCGCTTGGACTTCAGGGGTCACCTTGGCTTTGACCTCATCGGCGATGGCGCGCGCGACTTCACTCTGCAAGCTCAACACGTCCCGCAGATCGCGCTCGTAGCTCCGCGCCCACAGATGACTTTCCGGCACTGCCCCAATCAACTGCGCGGTGATCCGAACCCGATCCCCCGAGCGGAGCACTGAGCCTTCAATCAGCGCATCCACGTTCAACTCCCGCGCAATCTGCGGCAGTGGCCTCTTGACCCCTTTGTATTGCATGACTGAAGTCCGCGAGATCACGCGGAGCGAACTAATTTGGCCGAGTTCCGCGATCAGCGCCTCGGTCATGCCATCGGCGAAGTATTCCTGCGCTGGGTCGCCCGAAAGATTCGCCAGCGGCAGGACGGCGATGGATTCGATTTTGGGCGCAGGTGCAGCGGGCCGTACGCCGACAGCGGTCAACAACCGGTCGCGCAGGCCGGCGACGTTGAGGGCCGCCAGGACAGCCACCACCGCGATCAGCGCGAGGCCGACGAGCGCAAGCCGTTGTGACGGCGACGTCCTCATCGCCGCAGTTTTCGCCGGTGGGGACACCGGCGCTACCGCCCGCGCCGCTTCCGTCTCGTGTTTCAGACGCTCCAGGTCAGCTTTCAGGTCGGCCGCGGTCTGGTAGCGCAGCGCGCGGTCTTTCTCCAGCGCCTTGTTGATGATGTGCTCCAGTTCTGGCGGCAGTTCGGGATTGATTCGCAGCGGCGGGATGGGAGCGCGGTTGAGGATAGCCTCGAAGATGGTGCCCGGCGAGTCGCCCGCGAAGGCGCGGCGCCGCGTGGCCATCTCATAGAGCACCAGGCCAAAGCTAAACAAGTCCGTGCGCGCGTCCAGCTCCTCGGCCCGCACCTGCTCGGGCGACATGTACTCCACCGTGCCCACCGCCATGCCCGTGCTGGTCAGCGACTCTTCAGCCGCAGTTGGTACCGCCGGCCTCTGGCCGGAACCTGGGGCCGCCGAGAAGGGCGGCGCTACTTTCGCCAGCCCGAAGTCCAGGATCTTGGCCTGGCCCCGTTTCGTCACGAAGATGTTCGCTGGCTTGATGTCGCGGTGCACGATGCCCTTGGCGTGCGCGGCGTCCAAAGCGTCGACAATCTGGATGGCCAGATCGAGCACTTCCTCGGCCTTGAACGCTGGGCCGACGATGCGGTGCTTGAGGGTCTGCCCCTCCACGTACTGCATCACGATAAAAGGCTGGCCTTCGTGCTCGGCAATCTCGTAGACGCTGCAAATGTTGGGGTGGTCAAGGGCGGAGGCGGCGCGCGCCTCGCGGCGGAAGCGTTCCAGAAACTTGCGGTCTTGGGCCAGCTCTTTGGACAGGAACTTGACTGCCACGCTGCGGCCGAGCTGGGTGTCCTCGGCCTTATAGACCACACCCATGCCCCCGCCGCCCAACTTCTCCAGGATGCGGTAGTGAGAAACCGTCTTCCCTATCAGGCTGGAGATATCCTCGCTCGACTGGCGCGCGCGCGCCTCGGCTTCCCCCCGCGCCAGTTGCTTGGCCGCCACTTCCAGGGCGGGCGATTCCATGAAACTCGCTTTTTTCCCTTCGTAGGCGAGCAGCGATTCCACTTCCCGGCGCAGGTCCTCATCCCCGCCACAGGCTTCCCGCAGGAAGGCCGAGCGCTCACTCCCTTCGCGCTCCAGAGCGGCGCGATGTAACTGCGCCACCTGCTCCCAACGTTCAGGCTTCATCCCGCTTTTCTCCACTCATCGCGCGTAGCAGCCATGCCTTCGCCAGCTTCCAATCGTGCATCACGGTTTCGGGTGAGACCCTGAGCACTTCGGCCGTTTCCTCCACGCTCAGCCCGCCAAAAAAGCGCAGCTCCACCACCCGGCTTCTTCGGGCGTCGATGGCGGCCAGAGCTTGGAGAGCGTCGTCAAGCGCCACCAAATCCTCACCTCGCTCGCCATAGACCACCAGACTTTCCTCCAACGACACCCGTTGCGCTTCGCCACCACGCTTCTGGGAGCCGTGACGCCGCGCGAATTCCACCAGGATGCGTCGCATCAATTGGGCGGAGACCGCGAAAAAGTGGGCGCGGTTTTGAAAGTTCACCTTCCCGGCATCCACCAGTCGCAGGTAAGCCTCATTCACCAAGGCCGTGGTTTGCAGTGTGTGACCGGGACGCTCGTGCGCCATGTAGCGCTGAGCCAGCCGGTGCAACTCCCGGTAGACCAGGGGCATGAGCTTGTCCAACGCCCGCTCGTCCCCCTCGCTCCAGGCCTGGAGCAGTTGCGTGACGTCGTGTGCGGGGGTCTCCGCCATGCCTGCTCCTCGGCCGGAGGTGGTGTAACCAAAAATCCAGTCCTGTCAGTCTGAGCGAAGCGAGGCCCCGGCCTTCCCCAGGAGTAAGCAAAGGCGTGGACCGTTCGCTGCCCTCAGCATGGCTGGCTCCCTAACTGTCTTGAACATCCTAACTCTTACCCCGATTGATAACAACCTATCACATCTCTTCGCAACCGGCCGGGAAAAACGGTAGTAGGGGCACGCCATGGCGTGCCCCTACAAAAAAACCAAACTCACCCACCACTGGAAAAATATTGCTGCGCACTACAGTTTTCACGCCCCATTTGCGCATTAAGAGATGAGGCAACAAATGCAGCATCGTTGCCCAATTCACTTGGGAGGTGAGATATGAAGTCGATCCGAAGTTTAAAGTCCGTGAGAATCCTGCTCTTGGCAGTGCTGGCGGCTGGACTCAGCGCCAGCTTGGCTAGCGCGCAGGACTACGAAGGCAAATTCACGCTGCCCTTCGAAGCACGTTGGGGTACGGCGGTTCTGCCGGCTGGCGATTACTCATTCCGCATCAACACTAACAACTACTCTTGCATCGCTTTGGTTAGTCAAGGCGGGCGAGGCGTGGCGTTCATCATGCCCGACACTGCGGCTAGCAGGGGTGAGGTGGCGGGCTCCAGCGCGTTGATCGCGGTGCGCAGCGCGGGAAGCTACCGAATCCGAGCCTTGCGGCTGGCAGAGGCGGGGGTGGTTCTCGAGTACAATCCCCCCAAGGCCGAGCGTCAGATCCTTGCTCAACAGCCTGTGCTTTTCCAGCGTGTGCCCGTGATCGCCGCTGGGAAATGAAGCTCCTCTTGCACCCTTCCCTTTGGGGGGCGGACTCCCTAGCGATGACTCCATCGCAAAGAGGGTCTGCCCCCGAGCTTTTCTTGCTGCTTGCCGAGCCGCCCTTCCGGCAGCCTGGCGAAAAACGGCAGAGCGTGGTGAGAAATCCGGTTTAGTGATCCCCCGATCGCCACACTCACTTTCATAGAAGCTCGCTTTCCAAAGCCCGGCGTGGCCCCCTCCGACGCACTCTGCCCTCTCGCATTCAGCGCACCTCTCCGCACCCGGCGGGAGCGGGTCGCGCGCCTGTGGCGGGAGAATGAAGCGTGCTCTTGGCAAAAATTCGGCACCTGCTCTGCGCACCTAACGCGGGTGTCACCGCCGCTCAACGCGGCGCAGGATTAGGACTGGGCGCCGCACTCGGAGGAGGATTAGGTGTGGCTTTGGCGCCGGCAGGGGAGGAGGAGGGTTTCGTTTTTGTCGGAGCGGGCAAGGCTTCGGGCTTCGCCTTGGCGGGCGCCGCCGCACCTCCGCTGGGCGTAGAGGACACGGGTGTTACCGCGAGACCAGGCGTTGATGAGGTTGAACCTGCCGGAGGTGGCGGAGCGGCGGGTTTTGGCTCCGGTTGGCCAGCCGCGTGTCCCGCCGGCTCTGACGTAGGCTGGGCGCCGGCTGCGGTCACGCTTGGCGAGCTCCCGCCCAGCATTAGCTCAGGCCCGGCGCCGGCGAGGATTTCCTTCACTTGGCCGGGGTTCGTCAGGAGCGGTGAGTGCGGGAAGTCCTCGCCGGGCCGCTGCTTCAGGACCTCGCTCATAAACTGCATCCAGATGGGCAGCGCCACACGCGCCCCTTCTTCCTTATCGCCGAGCGTTTGGTGGTCATCAAAGCCCACGTATACGCCGCAGGTGAGGGAGGGCGTAAAACCGAGAAACCACGCGTCGGTGAAATCGTTGGTTGTGCCCGTCTTGCCCGCCATGGGGTATTTCTGGGCCAGCGCCCTAGCCCGCACGGCCGTGCCGGAGTTGAAGACCTCCCGCAACATCGAAACCATGAGGCGTGCGACAGAAGCCGGAAGAACGTCCGTGACGTCCGGCTGGAAATCGTCAATCACTCGCCCGTCGTAATTGGTCACACGGTAGACCATGCGCGGCGCGATGTGGACACCATCGTTCGGGAAAGTGGTGAAAGCGGAGGTATGCTCGAGCAGGGTCAGATCCGAGGCGCCCAGCGCCAGCGGCAGGTTGGGAACCAGCCGTGAGGTGATGCCAAATCTGCGGCACAGTCTTATGACGCCATCAACCCCGACTTTCGCCAGCAGGCGAACGGCTGGAACATTGCGCGACTCGGCCAGCGCGTGCAGCAGCGTGATGGTCCCTTCGTACTTTTCATCGTAGTTGTGCGGCGCCCAGAGGCCGGAGGAAGTGTGGTAGCTGACCGGCGCATCCACAATCGTGTCAAAGGGTGACATGCCGTCGAGCATCGCCTGCGAGTAGACGTATACCTTGAAGGAAGAGCCCACTTGCCGTTCCGCCTGGGTGACCCGGTTATATTTGCTGTCGTTCCAGTCGTATCCCCCCACCATCACCTTGATGGCGCCCGTGGGATTGTCAATCACCAGCATTGCCCCTTGGACGCTGGGATCCTGGTCGAGGGCCACGTGAAGCTTCGACCCTTTGATTTCCTTTACTTGAAACAAGTCCAGGTCGCCGGGAGCAAAGAGGTCGGTCGCCTGGGTCTTCTTGGTCCAGGCAAAATCCGGAGGGGTGACGCGCACCGTGGAGTCGCCAAACCGGACGATGGCGTGGTCTGCGCTCACTTGCATCACTAATCCGTGCACCAAATCACCCGGCTGGAAGGCTGGCTTCCAGTCGCTGTCGGCGTAGGTCTCCAGGGTCACGGGTTCACCGTCGGCGAGGGTGAGGGGGTTTTTCAGGATGTTCTTCTCGGGGCCGCGCCAGCCCCGGCGCTTGTCATCGTCGCGCAGGCCCTGCCGCAGGGCTTCCTCAGCCATCTTTCCCATGTTGATGTTGAGCGTCGTGTAAACGCGGAGACCCTGTTCGTGGACCGCCGCCGGCCCGTACTTCTTCTCCAGGAATTGGCGGAGCTCTTCCACAAAGTAGGGCGCCACGGTGTAATTCCATTTCTGGATATTCAAACTGAGGGGGGCATTGGCTGCCTCTCGGTATTTTCCCAGCGAGATCTTTCCATTCTCGAGCATGGCGAGCAGCACCTGGTTGCGGCGCCGGCGCGAGGCTTCGGGGTGCAGGATGGGCGAATAGGCCGTGGGTGACTTGGGGATTCCCGCCAGCAGCGCCGCTTCCGGGAGCGTTAACTGGTCCAGGTGCTTGCCAAAAAAGAATTGCGCGGCGGCCTCGTAACCAAAATTCCCATGCCCAAGATCCACTTGGTTCGCGTACATGGCAAAGATTTGGGACTTGGTGAAGTGCCGCTCAATTTGAATGGCCATCAAGGCTTCCTGGATCTTACGCCGGAAGCTTTTCTCCGGCGTCAGGAACAGCTTCCTGCTAAGCTGCTGGGTGAGGGTGCTGGCCCCCTGAGCTCTCCGCCACTCCATCAGGTCCGTAACCGCGGCGCGCACGATGCGCAGCACATCAATGCCCCAGTGGCTTTCGAAGTGGCGATCTTCTATGGAGATGACGGCGTCTCTCATGACCGGGGGAATCTGGTTGTAGGTCACGATGACGCGCCGCTCCAGCGCAAAGCTTCCGATGATGGCGCCGTCGTCGGCGTAAAGGTCCGTCATCACGTCCGGCCGATAATCTTCCAACTCGCGAATCTGCGGCAGGTCAGACGAATACACAAAGACCAGCCCGGCCAGCGCGCCCATTCCGACAGAAAGAAGCAAGAGAGTCAGAAATACAAACTGGCCGAAGACCTTGCGGCTGCTGACCCTGGGCGGAGAGGGCCGGCGAGGCGGAGGCGGCGTAGTTATGGAAAGAAACGTGTCAGGCATGGTCCATCGCCTTAAGCCATTGTAGGTTGGTCGGAGCTCGCAGTCAAACTAATGGATTCAATCCGCAATCGTTCCGTGATAACATGCGCCGGTCATGGGTCTCGAAAGCATTCCCCAAGCGGTCCGCGATAAGTACCACATCGACGAGCGCGGGCACGCCTCTGCCATCCTTGCGAGCGACTATCCGAATGAGTTCAAGGATATCATGGACTGTCTCGGAGGGTTTGTTCTCAAGAAAAGCCACGTTCGTGTTCATCCAAAGTTCAAGAACAGTTCACCCACGGTGCATGGACATCGCAACAGGCCTAAAGGAAAATGGCTACGTAATTAAGAAGAATCAAATGAAGAAAGAGAATCGAATAAAGAAGTAGCTCGCCTATTACCCTCGCAAGCGTCCTACGATGACCTGAAGCTTCTTGAACCAAAACAAATTTCAGGCACTATCCGATCCTCTCAAAAAAGACTCGACCTTGGACTTATGTTATGGCAAGAAACGTGTATACGGTGAAGAAATGGCAAAGACCGTAAAAATCGAAAAGGAACTTTTCGAGGCCATTCTTTCGAAGATGGTTAACGCTAAACCACCCCCTTTGGCCAAAATAGCGAAGTTCAAGAAAAATCTATCTAAAATACCTGAAAAAGCCGCACAGCGCACGAAGCCAACCTACACGTACTCCTCGCTCCGCTCCACAATGTCCGCGAGATTCTGATTTAGGACACCAGCCAAAAGCGCATCCCTTGCCTTTCAAGCTAAAATAGCCCACTACCCATCAATGACTCACTGAATCAATGATGCAATTCCTACGGGGTGAGGATTTTGCGGCAGAGGCGGATAAGGCGAGTGTGCGGAATCGTCTGCTCGGCGTTCAGCATGACCAATTCACCCTCGCGGAAGCTGCTGTAGTACCAGCGCGCCAGCAGGCTCAAGTGTTCCCAGGGCGGGACCGCAGGATCGAGTTCGGCGCCATACCTCCGCGGGTAAATAGGCGTGGCCGTGGGAGTGAGCGGGGGGGCGGGACTCTGCCCCCTCGGATCGACAGTCGTAACCGCAGCGGGCGGAGGGGGCGACGGCAGCAAAGGGGTTTGGGTGGGAAATACAGGCGGCGAGTCGCCCGCGAGGGAATCCAGCAAGTTATGGAGTTGCTGGTCAAGGGGGACAGGCGAGGGCACGTTCTCGTCCAGCGAAAGCAAGGCAGGTCCGCGCAATTCGCCCCGCCACACGCGGAAGAAGAGCACGCTCTTCTCTTCCGCGCCCTTCTGCATGACCAGCGCATGAAGCTCACGCAGGTTGCGCGCCAGTTCGGATTTCTGGCGCAACACTCCGTTGACCTTCTCGATCTTGGCATGGATCTTCGCCGCCTGTTCGAATTGGAGCGTTTCCGACGCCCGGCTGCGCTCCTCCGCGAGCGAACGGAGCAGCGACTGGCCCTGCGCATCCAGAAATTCCACAACACGCCCCACCTCACTCTGGTATTCGTCAGCGGTGCAACCGGCAAAGCAGGGCGCAAGACACATCTTCATCTGCGAGTATATACAACCGGGGTGGGAAGGGTTGGGGTCTAAATCCTCGACGCAGCGGCGGATCTTGAAGAAGTCGAGGAATTCCGCCGCAAAACGCTCGGCGGCAGCCGGCGAAGGGAAAGGGCCGTAGTAGTAAGCCCCGTCTTTTACCAGTCGCCGAGTGGGATAACAGCGCGGGAAGCGGTTACGCAAGTTGAGCTTGAGAAGGGCCGGAGGTTTAAGGCGTAGCCGGAAACGGTATTGCCTGGGATAATACTGCTTATTCAGAAGATAATTCAGCCATTGAGCCTCAAAGGCAGACCCGACAACCTGCCACTCAACTCGGCGAGCGAATCCCCGCAGGTTGAACATCCGCGAGATTTCGCGCTTTGGGGACAACAGCCGGCTCAAGCGCCGGCGAAGGTCCCGCGTGCGCGTGAGGTATGGCGGGGAAGCAACGGCGGAGTCAGATGGGAAAAGGGCAAAAACCGCGGGGCGCGAGGGGAAAGACTCAAAGAAAGATTCCGGCTCGTTGTTCGGATCGAATGGCGCGGAGAATTGAAGTCTCATGTCCCCCACCGGCTGATTCACATTCCAGTGTAGCGCGTCTATCACTTCTTTACATTTGGGAGGCTGGCGCGGAGCACAAGTGTCATTCCGACCCTGACCCCGAGCGAAGCGAGGGGGAAGGGGAGGAATCTCGCTCTGATTCTCTCTTCCCAGGAAGCCGCGCCAAAACCAGAGCGAGATTCCTCTCCCGCGACCGCGAGTCGGAATGACACAAACTTTACGCTTCAGCGGATTCCTAATCCCCACCGACATCAGATTCGGAGTTCATGTAGCCCCCTTCTACTCGCCTGCCCGCCGGCGCCTTCCGCCCTGCGAATTTGGCTTCGATTCCACGCAAAAGGCGGTTTTTTGGCCCCGTTTTGATGTTCGTTTTGAGTTCGTTTGCATCAAAAACCAGTTCGTTTTTAGCCCAGAAAAACACTAACTCCTTTCTTTTCAATAAATCCTTCGGCTCGTTCCCACTATTTAGTATCTTTTTTCATTTTCCGCGCCGTTTTCCCCCTTGCCAAGTCCACCTCGTCTTACTTTGCCACATCCGCAGCCGTTTGCCAGCGCTCCCTTGCGACAACCAGAATAGGCTACCACGAGTCGGATCGCCTGTCAAGCGCAAAGTGCAAGTGTCTCAGACGTAGAGGCGGCTTTACGCCGCCACGTGGCGATCCCGCAGACGCGGGATCGCCGCTACAACTCCAAAATGAGACACCGCCGTGCAAGCTTTATTCTGGTCCAAGGGGTTTTTTGGGGACGGCGTCGCAGGCGGTAGCGCAGAGGTATCCGCCGGCCGGCGGATTCCTCTGCGGCTTTTCGTGCCGTGTGCGAAGCGTCCATTGGCCGGTGCTATATCTGGAAGAAGAGCCGCAGAGGAGGGCAAAATGCGCCCACCTCTGCTCTCCCCGCTCTGACCGGCGGCACAAGCCGTAAGTTGCCCCAACGAGCATGCACCTATCCGCCCATTGGTTGTGGGAAGGGCTGTTACCGACAATTATTGGTAAACGCTGGGCGACTACTCGTTACTGACGTCGGTCGACAGGGGTGCAGTCCATTTTCAAAGCGCTGTCGTCTCGATTTCCGGAAAGGGCGTTTCACAGGCACAATCTGGCACAGGCGCCGGAAGGGCCGTTCTCTCTTGTTGTCATGTATGCCAGCCGATTCCGCAAGTGCGTATGTGCGGAACGGAATCGCATCGGAGGCGCACGTGAGAAACGAGGGGGCCAAAGGCCGAGAGCGACCTTACGGTGGGAGGTTCATGCGACGCAGGAGGTCCTGGACGCGCGGGGTGGGGCGCAGCAGGTCCGCCGCGAAGCCGTCCAGGTAAAGGCTGATGGTCGAATGCCGGCTCGTCACTCGTCACTGTTCTCAATAGTTCTCCAGCAACCACACGTTGCTATCAGTGGAACCCGCCCACACCGCCAGGTAACGACCGTCTGGGGAGGGTACACCCCTACTCTCCCAAATGATTCCAGGGAACGGCTGCTGCCAGATGGCTTGACCGTGGCCATCCAAGTCCACGTGGAGGAGCTTGGCCCTAATACCTTCAACGGCCGAGACAAACAGGCCCCTGCTGTCCGCTGCCCAGAACACGCTCGCGAAGCCTTCCCAACCTTTGACATTGAACTCGCGAACCTCCCCGCCAGCCAACGGCAGGATTTGGATTTGGATTCGGCCCTCGCGCTGGTCCCACTGTGCAACTGCGAGATGCGAACCATCAAGGGATAGGTCCCAGCCATACCCGGCGACCGGCTGCTTGAGACTAACCCTGGTTAGCTCCCGCCTCCCCTCCCGCGACGGGTCGAACGCCGAGAAGATGAGTTGTTTGTGGTCCGGACTCGGCTCGCTGAAGACGCACAAAGCCGCCGGAGGCCGCGCACAGGCCAAGTAGCCGATGCTACGTCCCTCCAGCACCAATTGCGGTGCTCCACCCGAGGTGGGCACACGCATAATGCGCACAGGGGTGCTGGTGGCGGGAAACCCAGGGCTTGCCCTGGACAAGTATAGAATCCAGGAACCATCCGGGCTCACCACGGGCCAATACTTATTGTCGGGGCCGGTGACGACCGGCTGGGCTGTGGTTTGACCCAACCCCTGTTTATAGATGCCCCACGTACCGTTGCGATTGGATTCAAAAAGGACGGCTTTGCCATCTGGCGTCCAATGGGAGGGAAAATCCCAGGACCCTTCCAGCGTTAGGGGACGCGGGTTCTTCAAGCGGCGACCTCCGGCTTCCAGTTCCCCAACGTAAACATGCGCTTGGCCGGTCGTTTTTGTAACGGCCAACCGCTTTCCGTCCGAGGTTCCGCCAAAAGCAATTAATTTGTTTTCCGCCCAGTTCGTGATTCGTCTTGGTTTGCTTACAGGCTCGCCAGTCTTCGCATCCAGTCGCACTTCCCAAAGATCCGCTCCACCCCGAACCTCCTCAGGTTCTGCCATCGTGTATACAAAGCGACCACTCGGAAACCACAAGAATTTAACGTCAAGGCCGCACAACCTCGGGCCGGATACGATGACAGTGGGCTGGCCTCCTTTCAGGTCGCGACTCTCAATGGAACATTCGAGCTTGTCAGGCGTGCGGTGATATTTCGTGTAGGCAATCCTCTGCCCGGTTGGCGACCACGCCGTCCAGAAGAACCCGTCGTCCTCAGAACCGGATACAAATCTGCGCGGTTCCTCTCCTTGTGGGCCCATCAGCCAGATCTCCCGGTACCAGTAGAAAGCCCGGCCGGTTCCGAATGCAATCAGGTTGCCATCCGGCGAGACAGACCAAACGTCGGCATCATCGCGGAGCTTGCGCGGCGGTCCGCCCATCACTGATATAACCCAGCCGCTTCCGGGCTCGCCGCCGGTGGCAATGAACTTCGTGCTGTCGGGGAACCATCCATTCGGCCACCAATTATTGGGCTCCAGCGGCTGCCCTTCGGGTTGAGGAATGTTGATTATCTCTCCGGTCTGAATGAGCTTTAGGTGCAATCCCATTTGGTCGCTGTAGGCCAAGTATTTTCCATCAGGCGAAATCGCACCCTGGTTTACGGGGTTTTCGCTGGGATTCGCCGTCAGTCGTCGCTCCTTCAGTTCTGGCGGGGCTGAAGTGCGGGGCGTGAGCCAGTAGACGAGAATCGCCGCAGCGATGACGACAGCACCGACCAAGGCTGCCACCGTGGCTTTGTAGGGCCCGCCGCGGCGGGTGCCCTCCCGCGGGCGGTCCCGCAGGCGCGGGACCGCCCCTACAGCGGGCGAGACGCCCTCGCGCCGCCCGGATTCCGTGTCGCGCTTCAGCCGCTTCAGGTCGGTGCGAAGTTCCGGGGCAACCTGATAGCGCACATCTCGGTCCTTCTCCAGCGCCTTGTTGATGATGCGTTCCAACTCCGCCGGGCACTCGGGATTCAGCCGCACTGGCGAGGTCGGCGCTTGGTGCAGGATTGCGTCAAAGATGAGCGCGGAAGTTGTCCCGGAAAAGGCGGGGTGACCTGTCGCCATCTCGTACAGGACCACGCCAAAACTGAACAAGTCTGTCCTCGCGTCGACCTCCTCGCCCCGCGCCTGTTCCGGCGACATATAGGCGACCGTGCCCATCGCCACGCCTGGGCTGGTGAGCGATTCTGCCTCGATCGAAGCTGTCGGCGCCTCGGGTAGGGCCGAACGGCGTTCGGCCTGGGCCGAAGGGCGAGCGCCGCTCGCCCCTACCCGCGCCAGCTTGGCCAAGCCAAAGTCCAGGACCTTCGCCTGGCCACGTGTCGTGACGAAGATGTTCGCTGGCTTGATGTCCCGATGAACGATGCCTTTGGCGTGTGCGGCGTCGAGAGCGTCGGCGATCTGAATGCCGAGGTCGAGCAACGTATCGAGCGGTAGGGGCGAACGGCGTTCGCCCCTGTCCACCTCAGGCGCGACGGGTTCGCGCTCGCCGGCTGGCCGCGCGCCGCGCGCCCCTACAATCCGCTGTTTCAGCGTCTCGCCTTCCAGATATTCCATGGCGATGAACGGCTGACCGGCGTATTCGTCCACTTCGTAAATCGTGCAGATGTTGGGATGATTCAAGGCCGAGGCGGCGCGGGCCTCGCGCTGGAACCGTTCCAGTGCCTGACGTTCATGTAGGGGCGATTCATGAATTGCACCTAGGTCGGGCAGAAATTTGAGCGCCACCAATCGCCCGAGCTTCGTGTCCTCGGCCTTGTAGACCACACCCATCCCGCCGCCACCCAGCCGCTGCATCACCCGAAAGTGAGAGATTGTCTTACCCGACAGATCTTCAACATCGAATGTTTCCGGAATCCCTTCCCGCGGTGCAGGACTCGCCGCCAGATTCGGGTCTGGCTTCGCGGGCTCGCTCTTCTCGAAAGCTTCCACCGGAACGATTAGCCGGTAGCCTCGTCGCGGCAGCGTTTCGACGTACCTCGGTTCCTCCGCCGTATCCGCCAGCACTTGCCGCAGTTTGTTCACCGCGGCGTTGATGCTGTGCTCGTACTCCACCACCGTCCCGTTTGGCCACAGCCGCTGCTGGATCTGCTCCCGCGTCACGACTCCGCCCGGACGCTCGACCAGCATGGCGAGGATCTGGAGGGGATTCTCCCCCAGCCGCAGACGAATCCCACCCTTGGTAAGCTCGCCCGCTGTCAGGTCAAGCTCGAATCTCGCAAAACGGAACTTTCGAGGTTGTAGCACGGGATTCACCTAATGGGGCCCGTACCCCTGTTGCCTCGAACATTACCATTCCTGCCTCGCCTAGTCAACCGGGAAACACTTTGAAGCCCTGTGCTTTCAGGAGGATTGCCAGTGACCTGAGATTGCGATCGGAATGACCCGGCTTGCATTGAGGTAGCGCGAGCCGTAGCCCAAAGTCGCCCTCGACACCCGCGAGGTGGAGGAGGACGACATGAGACCAGAAGGCAGCAAGCAGAAGGCAGGAGGGAATGCAGGAAACAGTAAGCAGAAAGCAGGAGGCAGCAAACGGACAAGAACGAGAGGTCAGGGACTGGGCGTGGCGCTGGCGGCTGGGTTGGCCTTGATGGTGGGGATGGCTACGCCGTCTTATGGCCGCTCACACCGTTCGGCCCCGACAAGTCTCGATCCCGCGATTACCCTGCGCGTTTTCAACTACGCTGGCGCATCAACAGGGGTCGTGGCTCAGGCGGAGGAGGAGGTTAGCTACGTGTTCGGGCAGGCCGGAGTAAAGGTCATCTGGCGGGATTGCCTGGCTACAAGCGCTGAGCCCGGCTGCTCCGAGCCGATTGGCCCGTATAACCTCACTCTGCGAATTCTGCCCGGCAAACCAAAACTTCAAGCCGGACTGCACGACGGTACCTTGGGCTTCGCGGTGATTCCCACTGTAGCCAGCGTGTATTCTTCCCAGGTCGAGATGCTCGCGACGAGCCTCGGCGCACACCAGGACTATGGAACTCTGCTCGGCGACGCGATGGCGCACGAATTGGGTCACCTGTTGCTTGGTCCCGGTAGTCACTCGCACACGGGGATCATGCAGCCACTATGGCAAAGTCAAATTCTGCGCCAGGGAACAAAGCGATCGCTTCATTTCACGCCGGAGCAGGCCAGGCGCATCCGAGCAGAGGTAAGCTCTCGCGTCAAATTTCTCGAATAGCAGCGCCGTTGGCACATGCGTTGTCGTTAATGTATGCGCTCCAATGCTCCGTCATCTGTGCAGAGTGAGGTTAGCCAGGCATTGCGACGGTGCTTGCGGGATTTGGGAGACCAGGATGGGGTAGACGCCCGCGAGTATGATAGTATAAGGAGTAGGCTGCATAAGACATGCCCAGTTTTATCGCCAACCTCCTCGAGTCAAGACCAACAGATGGCCCTTTGTGTACCCGCCTTCAATCTGTTTCTTCCGATGCCGAATCCCGGCTGATGCAAGGTGGTGAACCATGAAGGTCAGACTTTGGGGAGTGCGTGGTACAACGCCGACCCCGGAAAGAGGGAATGGGCGGTACGGCGGCAATACGTCGTGCATCGAGGTCAGGCTCGACAACGACACCCTCATCATCCTGGATTGTGGCAGCGGGTTGAGGGGGCTGGGCAAGTGCCTCATGCGCGAATTCGCTGACCGGGCGGTCCAGGCTTATATCTTCCTCACGCATTTCCACTGGGACCACATTCAAGGGATTCCGTTTTTTCTTCCTCTTTACAGGAAGGGCAACACCTTCTTTTTCCACTCCCTTCTGCGTCGAGGGTCCGAGTTACAGCAAGCCATAGAAGGCCAGATGGGGAATCCCTACTTTCCGGTAGAGATGAGCGCCATGAGAGCAAAGCGCCACTTTCTCGACTTGGAGGAGGGCCGCGTCAATATTAACGGGGCAGTGATCAGCTCCGCGCCGCTCCATCATCCGCAGGGATGCGCCGGCTACCGGATCGAGGCGGACAGCCGCGTGTTCGTCCTGGCGACCGACACCGAGCCAAGCTCCCCCTTCCACGATCGCGCGGTGCGTGATCTGGCCCAGGATGCCGACCTTCTATTGTATGACTCTCAGTACACGCCTGACCAGTCGGAAGGCGAAAAGAAAGGCTGGGGGCACAGCTCATGGCAGGAGGGCGTGCGCATCGCCCAGGAACGAGGCGTGAAGCGGCTGGTGCTGTTCCACCACGACCCCGATAGTGATGATGCGTTCGTGGATAGCCTGGTCGCGCAGGCACGGAAGGAGTTCCCTAACACCATGGGAGCCGCCGAAGGGCTTGAATTCCATCTCAACACGGGCGAGGCAACCGAAGTCGGCAGGTCACAGGGTGCCGGCCTCCGTGCTTAGCGGCGATATCGCATGGAGTTGCCTGTCCGCCTGATCTGGAAGGATCCGAGGGGAGAGACGAAGGAGGCCACCGGCGTGGCGCAGGATATTTCCAGCTCGGGGATTTATTTTATCGGGCCAGATGACCTCCGCCTGACTCCGGACATCGAACTGGAACTGCTGACTCCCCACGAAATCACCCACCGCGGCGACCTGCGCGTCCGCCTTCACGCCACGGCGGTTCGCCACGAACGCCTGGAAGGAACCGCCGCGGAGGGCCAGCCTCGCCTTGGGGTGGGAGCCCGTGTGGACACACCCATCGGTCCTTCTCCCACGGAAAAGGAAACTTCCTCTTAGCCCGCATTTCTCACCACGGGTCTGGAAGGGCGGGGCTTCAGCCCCGCCGTTACAAGGCCTTCCTGATTATTCCTGTGTCCCGCGCCTGCGGGACTGCGCGGGGCGCGGGACCAACAGAGGGCTGGAGCCGCGATTTCGGCGGGGCTGAAGCCCCGCCCTTCCGGCAGCCCGCTAAGAGCATCCAAACACGGCGAGAAATCCAGGTTAGAACCCCCATTTGGGGAATCGGGCTTTCCACGACGGGTATTATTACAAGGGTGTACGGCCGATTTCCCTTGATCAGGCCCATCGTACTAGGTACGGACCTGGCGGGGGAATCAACTGCCCGGGGCAAAGTAAGGAGCCAGCTTATCGTAAGTAGTGAAGAGGTCTTCGGGCTGGATGCGGGTCTCCCCGATGACCGTCATGAAATTGGAATCTCCCGTCCAGCGGGGTAGTAAGTGCAAGTGCAGGTGATCCGCCACGCCGGCGCCTGCACATCTTCCCAGATTCATTCCCAGATTAAACCCTTCAGGGTGATAGCAATCTGTTAATGCGGTCTGGAGCCGCCGCGCCAACTCCATCATCTCGACGAGCGTAGCGGGTTGGACTTCCTCGAGGCCGGCTATGTGAGCATAGGGGATGACCAGTGAGTGACCAGTCGTATAGGGATAGAGGTTGAGAAGGATGAAGTTAAAGCGGGCGCGGTAGAGAAGCAGGTTGGCGCGGTCGCGTGAAGGTTCGGTCGCACCCGTTTCGCAAAAGACGCAACCGCCCGTCTTGCCTGCCTGGCTGACATAGCGAAACCGCCAAGGACTCCAAAGGTAGTCCATAATCCGCATGCCGTCCCGAGAGGCGAGGGTGCCCGCTAAGAAGAGGCCGGGCCCGAAGGCTCGGCGGGCGGTGCAGCGGGGGGCGCGGAAGGCGTCGCGGCCACCGCAGCACTGTTGACGAGATCCTTCAACTCCTTGCTGGGATTAAAGTATGGAATCTTCTTTGCGGGCACATCCACCCGCACACCGGTCTTGGGATTGCGCCCGATGCGGGGCTTGCGCTGCCGCGTACGAAAGCTGCCGAAGCCCCGTATTTCAACCTTATCACCCGTGCGAAGCGACTTCACAATGCTCTCGAAGATCGTTTCGACGATGATCTCGGAGTCCTTGCGGCTCATCTCCACGGCCCGCGAAACATCCTCAATCAGCTCTGCTTTGGTCATGTTTAACTCCTGGTGCGAAATGTCCGGGACTGCCGGCCTTTGTTCGCGTCGCTCAGAGAGCTTCGCCGATGGCTGAACAATTTCTCGCGTGACCCATCTTGTCGAGTCACGACTCTACTGCCGATGATGAAGACGAGTACTCCAACGGGCTAATACCTGCAGAAGAGAGTGCTTCCGCCATAGTGGATTTTCTCACCGGTTCTTTGGGTCTCTCGAATTCCGCCGGAGCGGCCGCCACCGCCGACTCCCTCCTGCTTAACGCGATTTTTCGTTCGCGGGGGTTCAGGCGAATCACGCGGAATTCGAACTCACTCCCAACTTCCAGCTTCGCGCCTTCACTTCGGTCACGCTCATCCTCGAACTCGGAGATATGACAGAGACCTTCAATCCCTTCTTCAAGCTCGACAAAGGCGCCGAAAGGCGCTACCCGGGTCACTTTACCTCGCAGCGAATCCCCCACACGGACCTTGGAGAAGAATGCTTGCCGGGGATCTTCCTCGAGCTGTTTCAAACCCAAGGCGAGGCGCCGATTCGCCGGGTCCAAAGCCAGAACCACGGCATCCACCGCCTGCCCCTTTTTTAAGATTTCAGACGGGTGCTTCACATTCTTGTTCCAAGACATATTTGAAATGTGAATCAAGCCGTCGACTCCGTCTTCGATTTCGACGAAAGCGCCGAATTCCGTCAGATTGCGAACCCGGCCGTGAACCACCGAGCCCACCGCGAACCGGTCTCCCACCAGCGCCCAGGGATCGGGAAGAGTCGCTTTCAGGCTAAGCGAGATGCGTCGCTTCACGGGATCGACGTCCAACACTCCGACCTCTACTCGCTCCTCCAGCTTGAGGATTTTGGAGGGATGACGCAGTCGCTTGCTCCAGCTCATCTCCGAGATATGAATGAGTCCTTCCACACCTGGCTCGATTTCGACAAAAGCGCCATAATCGGCAAGACTCACCACGCGGCCTGTTATACGGTCTGCGGCATGATAGGTGGCCGCAACCGTCTCCCACGGATCGGGAGTAAGCTGTTTCAAACCCAGAGAAATCCGCCCCTTTTCGGGATCGTGCTTGAGCACCTTCACCCTGATTTCCTGACCCACCTGGACGACCTCCGAGGGGTGTCCAATTCTTCCCCAGGAAAGGTCGGTGATGTGGAGAAGCCCATCGATCCCGCCCAGGTCAATAAAGACGCCGTAGTCGGTGAGGTTCTTGACCTTGCCGACAACTTCTGCCCCTTCTACCAAGCGTTCCGCCAATTCAATCTTGCGTCGATTGAGCTCTTCTTCAATCGCAGCCTTGCGGCTGACCACAACGTTGTTCTTCTTTCGGTTAACCTTGATGACCTTGCAGGCGATCTCCTGGCCCTTGAGTTCATCCAGGTTGGCGTGCACCCGCACGTCGGCATGGGAAGCCGGAAGAAATGCGGGAACCCCAATATCCACCATCAGGCCGC
>JBEKVC010000025.1:0-25009 GCA_049514395.1 Terriglobia bacterium | reverse complement strand
TCCGGCCCCGTCGCAGGCCACAACCGGAGGCAGGTGGTGCGCTCGGGCTAAAGATTACGCCACCGCGAGGGACGGAAGGTGCCGGTGGCGACACCGGTCATTGTCAGTCGGTGCGCAAGAGGAGGCACGTGATGTCGTCGTGCTGGCGGGTGTGACCCACGAAGGCGTCAACCGTGGAAAGCAGGTTTTTCAGCGTGGCTTGCGCACCCGCGGCGGCGCTTGATTTCAGCACCTCCAGGAGGCGGGATTCTCCAAATTCCTGGTCGGCATCGTTCACCGCTTCAATCAATCCATCCGTAAAGATCACCAGGAGGTCGCGGGGGGCCATGGTTGCAGCGCCGCAGGTAAAACGCACGCCGGCGTCGATTCCCAGCGGCACGTCGCCGGTCTCCAGCCGCTCGAGGCTCCCGGAGGCGCGGCGAAGGAAGGGCGCATTGTGCCCCGCGCGGACGTAGGAGAGTACGCGGGTCTCGGGTTCCAATTCTCCAAAGAACGCCGTCGTGAACCGGCGGCCACCCAGGCTGTGGGCGCAAGCATAGCGGTTCAACCCTTCGACCAGCTCGAGGAGAGAAGTATTTGCTTCTGCCAGGGTTCGCAGGCTGGCTTGAAACGTGGCCATCAGCAACGCAGCGGGAACGCTTTTTCCCGCCACATCCGCCACAACCAGCAGCAAACGCTTCGAGTTGGGCTTCGAACTCGGGGCGCCGCGCAAGAACGCGTCGTAGTAATCCCCGCCCACGGTGTTGGCAGGCCGCGAGACAAACGCAATCTCGACTCCCGGAACCTCGGGCGGCGACTCAGGCACCAGCCAGCGCTGGATCTCGCGGGCAATTTCAAGGTCCCGCTTCATGGTGACGCGGTCGGCGAGTTCCAGCGCCAGCAGAAAAAGCAGAGCCGCAACCGCCAGCAGGACGGGCAGGAAATTGTTGGGCGGGGCTGCCTCGTACCTGTTTTTGGAAATCGAAATCATGGCCTGGCTCCTGGTCAAGGCAAGGATTGCAAAGAACAAGGCAATGAGCAGGAAGACCCGGCGTGCCGGCGAAAGCTTCGTCAGCATCGCCCAAAAAAGCGCACTAGTGGTCTTCCTGAATCGCCGGCCTCGCCTTTCCTTGCGCAGCGTCTCCCAGTCAATCTCCCGGAAGTAAAGGCTGTAGCTCTCCCGCGCTTCCGCCATGAATTGCGACCAGAGGACTTGCACCGCGATGCCTTCGGTCACTCGTTGCCAGAAGTCTCGAATCCTTTTTCCGATGCGCATGATAATGTCTCCCAAGCTGGCGACGGCCCTTTCAAAATCGCTGCCAGGGTTGGACGGCATGATAGAAGATTATAGGCTAAATGAGCCTCAGACGTTGGAGATCGTGAGGCAGCAGGTGGTAGGCAGGGGAATTGTGAATTGTGAATTGTGAATTATGAATTGCTTTCTTCATTGCCCCCACAGCAGACTGCTTTCTGCTTACTGCGTCCCGCCTACCCTCTGTCTGCTGGTGGCTGAGGAAGAACAGTAAGCAAAAGGCAGCAACCGGTAGGCAGCGGGCAATTCATAATTCAGAATTCATAATTCAAAATTGTTCCCGTCCGATCAGCCGCTCAATGCGCTTGCGGATGGGCGGGTGGGTGGAAAACAGGCTGGAGAAAACCTCCCCGCTGGTGAGCGGTTGGCAGATGTACATGTGCGCCATGGAGGGCGAGGCCTGCATGGGTATTCGCTTGGATCCCTCGTCAATCTTGGCGAGCGCCCGCGCCAGACCTTGGGGATTGCCGGTAATGCGCGCGCCCGTGGCGTCGGCCTCGTACTCGCGCGAGCGGGAAATGGCAAGCTGAATGAGCATGGCCGCAAGGGGTGCGACAATCATCATAGCGAGCGCGGAGAACATGCCTCCGCCGCGCCGGTTGCTACTGCGCGAGCCGCCAAAGCCCCCAAACAGCTCGCCCCAATAAACCATTCGCGCAATCAAGGTAATGGCGCCGGCAAGCGTGGCCACAACCGCGCAGATCAGGATGTCGCGGTTTTTCACGTGGCCGAGTTCATGCGCCAGTACGCCTTCAATTTCCTCGTCGTCGCAAATATCCAGGATGCCGCCCGTGACCGCCACCGAAGCGTGGCTGGGATTGCGGCCGGTGGCAAACGCGTTCGGCGAATCAGTGGGAATGTAATAGATTTTGGGCACCGGAATGCTGGCCTTCGCCGCCAGGCGCTCCACGATCTGGTAAAGGCGCGGGTTCTCTTGGCGCGAAATCGGCTTGGCGCCACTCATTTTCAGCGCAATCTTATCGGAAAAGAAATAGCTGCCCAGATTCATCACGGCCGCCAGCACCAGGGCAAACATCAGCCCCCGCTGCCCGCCCCAGAGCTGCCCAACGGCCAGCAGCAGGCCGGTCATCGCCGCAAGTAGTATCGTTGTTTTGAGATTGTTCCACATGGAATAAGCCCCCTAACGCTCGAACCGCAAGTTCAGCCTATTAGATGCGTGCATGCTCCTTTGCGCTTGATGATTTGAAGGCGGCGGCTGCGACTCAGTTTGCCAATGAGGCGGTCACGGAGGGCTGGATACCGATCTATCACGTACTCGAAGATCGTATCGCGAACCTCATCCTCAAGGCTGTGGTTGTGCCTGCATGCCTCTCTTAGAAAGCTCTTGTAGATTCTTCCCGGAACGTTTCTAATCCTTATGTCTCGCATCGACCCGACCCAACGAAAATGATACCACATGGGACCTCTGGGGAGTTCCGACCGGCCTTAGCGGGTCTGTGTGCCGCAGTGTCACTTTAGCCTCCTTCGCTAACCTCCAATCCCATATTTCAGATTCTTCCACGAACTCGCAGAAACAGGCGTTTAACCTCTCGCTGTCTTCGCCGTGGCCCGCCCGAAGGTCATCGTGCCCTTCTTCAGGTCGCCGTCAACTTCCACCGTTTCGCCGGGCAGCACCTCGCCGTCCAGGAGCTTCACGGCCAGCGGATCCTGGATGAGGCGTTGGATGGCACGCTTCAGCGGTCGCGCGCCGAACTGCGGATCGCAGCCTTTGCGAAAATCCACCGCTCATCGGTCGGCCTGTCTTTCCATTGCTGCGCGAAGCAGGCTGTTCAGGCGGGTCTGATAGCCCTTACCCTGAGACCTGAGCCACGCTAGCACATCCGCGTCGAGCCGAATCGTCAGCGGCTTCTTGATCGGTCGGTAGAACTTCCCCACCATGGCCCCGTCCCAATAGGCCAGTGGCGGGGCATCCTTAAGGTCGATCTCCGAGTCTTTCATACGGACCAGTGCCCGGATTTCCTTGGCTTGCTTCTTAGTGAGCTTGCTCATAAATCATCCTTTCGCGGGCCGTCGCTTTGCGGGCGGAAATGATCCGAACCACTCCCTCCCCGTCCCCCTCGTCATAGGTGGCGCGCTTCAGCGGGCGCGTCCCGAGCTGCAGGCCAAAGGGGCTCACGGCGGGAGGATCATATGAGCTTCATGAACTCTTCGACCGACAACTCTGCATCCCGAAGAATCTTCCTAAGAAGACCGCGGCCGACCACTTTATAGTCGGGAACGGTGATCGATGTCTTTCCAGGACAGGCGAGACGGATGTGGCTCCCCCGCTGGCGCACTTCCTGGTAGCCGACTTTAGCCAGTGCCTTGACAATCGACCTGCCCGGAAGGATAGGTAGTCGGGTCACGGTGATAGGGTGATGGTGTGCAGACTCAATTCTCTCGGGTGGTAAGTCTTCAAGATGTCCCGATTCTTTTTCTCTTCAACGATCAAATGGATGACTTCTCGGATGTTCCGCAGCGCCTCGTCAACAGTCTTCCCTTGGCTATAGCAGCCTTCGAAAAGAGGACACTCCACCACGTAGAATCCATCCTCGTCCTTTTCAATGAAAACCGGGACTTGCGTGTCGCGGTGTTTTGTCTTCGCAGGCCCATTTGGTCTTCGCATGATTTAATCCTAGAGCATCAGGTAGAAAGAATCAAATTGCGGCTTGGTATAATACACAGGCGCACCTCTCACTTTCGATTGCACCTCATTTTCGTGCCGCCTTCGCCTTCTCGCGCCCGAAGGTCATCGTGCCCTTCTTCAGGTCGCCGTCCACTTCCACCGTTTCGCCGGGCAGCACCTCGCCGTCCAGGATTTTCATGGCCAGCGGGTCCTGAATGAGGCGTTGGATGGCGCGTTTCAGCGGACGCGCGCCGAACTGCGGGTCATAGCCTTCGCGGAAGAGCAGCTCGTTCGCCCTGGGCGTCAATTCGATCTGAATCTTGCGCTCCGCCAGGAGGTTCTTCAGATAACCGAGTTGCAGTTCGATGATCTTCTTGATGTTTTCCTTGCCCAGTGGGTTGAAGATCACAATCTCGTCCACGCGGTTCAAGAACTCGGGACGGAAGTGTTCGAGTAGCGCCTCGTGGATTCGTTTCTTGAGGGCTTCGGAAATGACTGGGGGTTCATCGCCGCCGTGCCCCTCCATCGCCTCGTGAATGTAGGTGCTGGCGATGTTGGAGGTCATGATGATGACCGTGTTCTTGAAGTCCACGGTGCGCCCCTTGCCATCTGTCAGGCGGCCTTCGTCGAGGATCTGGAGGAAGATGTTGAAGACCTCCGGGTGCGCCTTTTCGATTTCGTCGAAAAGCAGGACGGAATAAGGCCGGCGCCGCACCTGCTCGGTGAGTTGCCCGCCTTCCTCATACCCTACGTAGCCCGGAGGCGCGCCGATCAGCCGCGCCACCGCGTGCTTCTCCATGTATTCCGACATGTCAATGCGTAGCATGGCGCGCTCGTCGTCGAACAGGAATTCCGCCAGCGCCCGCGCCAACTCGGTCTTGCCCACGCCTGTGGGGCCGAGGAAGAGGAAAGAGCCGATAGGCCGCTTGGGGTCGGAAAGCCCGGCGCGGCTGCGTCGCACCGCGTTCGAAACGAGCTTCAGCGCCTCGTCCTGCCCCACCACCCGGAATCGCAGGCGGTCTTCCATCTGAACGAGCTTGGCGACGTCGCCCTCGAGCATCTTCGACACCGGGATGCCTGTCCACTTGGACACCACGCGGGCCACGTCCTCTTCGTCCACTTCTTCTTTCAGCATCCGGCCCGCTTTCTCCATGCCCTCGAGTTTCGCGTTCACGGAGGCCAAATGCTTCTCCAGTGTCACCAGTTTGCCGTAACGGATTTCCGCCGCCTTGTTCAGGTCGCCTTCGCGCGTTACACGCTGTTCGTCGACCTTGGCCTGCTCGATTTCCTGCTTGAGCCGCCGGATTTGCGTGATGACTTCCTTTTCAGATTTCCAGCGCAACTTGAGCTTGGACGACTCCTCTTTAAGCTCGGCCAATTCCTTTTCAAGCGCCCCGAGGCGTTCACGCGAGGCTGGGTCATCCTCCTTGCGCAGCGCCTGCCGCTCGATCTCGAGTTGGGTGACGCGGCGCTCGATCTGGTCAATCGCTGCCGGCATGGAATCGATTTCAATGCGCAGGCCGGACGCGGCCTCGTCAATCAGGTCGATGGCCTTATCGGGGAGGAACCGGTCAGAGATGTAACGGTTCGAAAGGACCGCGGCGGCGACGATAGCGGAATCCTTGATGCGCACGCCGTGATGAACCTCGTAGCGCTCCTTGAGCCCACGGAGAATTGCGATGGTGTCCTCGACGCTCGGCTGGCCCACGTAAACCGGCTGGAAGCGGCGCTCGAGCGCAGCATCCTTTTCAATGTATTTCTTGTACTCGTTGAGCGTGGTGGCGCCGATGCAGCGCAATTCGCCGCGCGCCAGGGCAGGCTTGAGCATGTTCGAGGCGTCAATGGAGCCTTCCGCCGCGCCCGCCCCCACCAGCGTGTGGAGTTCGTCGATGAAGAGGATGACTTGGCCGCTTGACTCCTCGATCTCCTTGAGCACGGCCTTCAGGCGGTCCTCAAACTCTCCCCGGTACTTCGAGCCGGCAACCAGTGCCCCCAGGTCAAGTTGCACCAGCCGCTTGGACTTGAGCGACTCAGGCACATCGCCTGCCACCACGCGCTGCGCGATGCCCTCCACGATGGCCGTCTTACCCACACCCGGCTCGCCGATCAGCACGGGATTGTTCTTGGTGCGCCGCGAAAGCACCTGGATAACCCGCCGCACCTCATCATCGCGGCCAATGACGGGGTCGAGCTTGCCGCGCCGCGCCAGTTCCGTAAGGTCGCGCGCGTAACGTTCCAGGGCCTGGTATTTGTCCTCGGGGTTCTGGTCGGTCACGCGCTGCGTCCCCCGGACGGAAACCAGCGCCTTCAGGATGGCGTCGTGGGTCACTCCGAGATGAGCCAGAACGCGGCCCGCAGCGTCCTTCGACTTCCTCGACAGGGCGAGCAGGAGGTGCTCGGTCGAGACGAACTCGTCCTTGAATTGCTCGGTCTCTTTGGAAGCTTGGTCCAGGACTTCTTTGAGCGCCGGGGAGAGATAATGGTCCGTGGTCCCCCCGACCTTGGGGAGATTCTCGATGGCCTGCTCAGCTTCCCTTGCGACCGAAGCGGGTGGTACCCCGAGCCGGGCCAGAAGGCTTGGGACGATGCCCTCCTTCTGGTCGATCAAAGCCAATAGCAGGTGCAGAGGTTCCAGTTGTTGGTTGCCAAAACGGCTGGCAACATCCTGCGTCCCCTGTAAGGCTTCCTGGGCTTTTACCGTGAATTTGTCAAAACGTGTCGCCATATTGGAAACTCGAAAATGGAAAATCGGAACTGGAAAATCGAAACTCGAAAATAGAAACTGGAAAATCGAAAACCGCCCGCCGAATGTACCAAGCGCCACTATACAGTTTAATAGGGCCAACGGTTCAGAAAAGCAAACCGCGCCGGGCCGCCTTGGCGACCCTAGCGCGGTTCAAGAATCCTGCGTGGGAAGGTCGTTGCCGGGGTCTTCGGTGGACCCTGACCGCTCCAACCGGACCACTTTAGCTCTTGGTCACGTCGATCTTGATGGTCTTCGGCTTCGCCTCTTCGCGCTTCGGCATCGTCAAGGTCAACAAGCCATCCTTGTACTCAGCCTTCACTTTCTCGGCGCTGATCGAATTGGGGAGCGAGAAGCTCCGAGCAAAGGATCCATACGACCGCTCAATGCGGTGGTAGTTCTGCTCATTGACCTCTTTTTCGTAATTGCGTTCGCCTTTCAGATAGAGCGTGTTGTCCTCAACCCGGACTTCCACGTCCTTCGGATCGATCCCGGGCAGCTCCGCCTTCAGGACGATGGCGTCCTCGGTCTCGTAAATGTCGACCGGAGGAGCCCACGCGCGTGTCGAGACTTCCGTCTCGCCGGACATAGGCGAAAAGGCTTCTTTGAGCAGACGGACATATTCCCTCTGACTCGTCAGAAGATCTCGGAAGGGTTCAAATCTCACGATAGCCATTGTCACTTACCTCCTTGAGTTTTCTTTCTCCAACCTTAGTAGATGCACATCATATAACTTGAGTTACGTGTTGTCAAGAATTATTTTCTGTTTCTTTTCAATGACTTACAATGAGTAGGCGCAACGAGTCCTCAGTTGTCGGTCCGATTTCTAACTATTTTTGGCCTGGAGATCTGATCCCAAGGGTTCTTCGGTCGCCAGAACTGGTGGGTGGATATGGAGCTCACCCGGCTGGCCGCGAACCTCAAGGCCGCGCACAACCTCCCTTACGCGGACTGCTTCGCCGCCGCCCTCGCCCAAACCCTAAACCCCCGTTAGTTACCAGCGATGGCGACTATCTTGGCGTATAATATCCGTCGCTATGCCCGCGCGCGCCTTGCCGAGCACGCTCATAATCCGCCATATCCCGGAAAGCCATCCCGCGGCTTTTCAGGTCACGCGCCTTTCCGATGGCAAGACGACTGAGCCTGCTTCCCCGCCCTCGCCGGTCGGCTTTCCCGTCGAAGGGCGGCCCAGCAGTGGCTTGATGTGCGAGCTGCAATGGTATCTGGAGACTTTTCTTGTCATAGACTCTGGCCAGTGGCTCATCAAGGCGATCGTGGCCTTTCATCGTGCGAGAGATCCCCACAACATGCGCCGAGCGGTTCATGAATTTCTGTTGCCCGATAAGGCCGCCCCGGCTGCTGACCAGGTCAAGCTCGAGGCGTTGTGGAACGAAGCTGGGCTCGGCCCCTTCCCCAAGCCGAGCGCGTAGCCGCCTTTGGAGTGCGGCCCGTCAATTGACGGGCTGCCGCTTTGTAGCGCCCGTCAGCTGACGGACATTTTCTCGCTTTCCCATCGTGCTGACCTGAAGGTCAGCGCTACGGCAGCCTCATCATGCCGCGAGCAAGCTCGCGGAGAAAAGCGGCGGCAAGCCGCCGCACTCCAGAAAAAGACGGGCGCTTTATTGACGGGATGCGCCAGCAGGCGGAAACCGAGAGGAGGGCGACCTTGGCAACTGAAACAGGCGGGCCGATGCGCGCCTTGAGCTTCATGGTAGGCGAGTGGGGGCTGGACTACACCGTGACCCAACACGGCCACACCACAAAGACGATCCGGGGGACTGGATCGCTGCGGTATCTCTTCAACGCCACCTACCTCACCTTCGACTACCAGATGCTCGAGAAGGCTACCGGGGAGATGATCGCAGAGGCGCATGCCATCTTCGCCTGGGACAAGAAACTCGGGCAGTATCGGTATTACTGGTTCGAAAGCTCCGGCAACTTCCTGCAAGCCACGGGTGTCCTCCGCGATGATCACACGCTCGCTCTGGAATGGCAGGACATCCACTGCACGCAAATCTTCCGGCGCGTGAGCGCGGATGCGATGTACCTTGAAATGCAATGTCCGGAGCAGGACTTCCTGTTGCGGGTTGACTTCTCACGACTCTCCAGCGCCTCTCAGACCACCTGAGACAGCACTGGTGGCGCGCACATCCCGCGTTGCCAGGGTAGCAAAACAAAAAGCCCACGGCGCGACCACACGCCCGCCGTGGCTATCCGCTACTGGACCCGCTCGCCCTTCGGGCGTTGGCCGGGCAGGAGGAAAGTCTTGATGAACTCGCCTTCACCGCATACCGTCATGCCTGAAAAGCGTTTGAACCATTCGCCTTCCGGGACTTCCGGCTCGGTGTCGAGCCAGCGAGCGAGTGGTTCAAGCTGAGAAGCAGGAATCTTGCGCTGCTGAATGCGGTCAAGCAAGTGTCGGAAGAGTGCGGGCGGGAGATGATGACGCCGAATTCGCGGCATGGCAGAACGCCTCACCCCTCAACAAAGCCCCGCGCGACTTGCGCGGGCGATGGAGGGAAGATACAAGCAGCAGCGTCCATATTTCGAATCGTTGGACTTACCCCCATGCGCGCTGGCGCGGAACGCGGCCGAGGAGCTAAATCCCATAAAAGCCACGAGTGATGCGCTGGCGCAGGCGCGCGGCCTCTTTCGGGTCCCTGCTGGCAGCCAGCCGCTTGGCCAGTAAGCCGAGTTCTTCCGGACTTAGGCGATGGCCCTTCGCCTCAAGCGCGGCGAGCTCAGGCGTCTCGAGCTCTGTCTCTTCGCCGGTGGGTTCACGGGCCACGATCCGCGCCCCGGTTACCAACTGACGCACGAACCAGTGATAGACCGCCAGCGCATTCTTGATGACTTCGGTCCGCTTGGTGTGGGTGAGTTCCGCCACTTGGTCGACAAGCTCCAACTCGCCTTTGGTCAAAACGGGTTGGATTCTAGAGCTACTCATAAGTCCTCTTTTTCAGCTCAATTATGCATCAGGTATGAGCAGGCGTCAAACACACCGGAGCCCGGTTCTCAGTTCCGGTTTCCTGTATCAGTATGTGCGTGTAACAGCGTAACTTGGCATTATCGCCTGCCGCGCGAGGAGGGGCGGAGCTCTCTGAGCGCGTTTTTGCATGTGCAGGAGTGGCGCGTCCCGGCAGGCAGAATTCTAGCGCTCCGCATAATATCCGTCTCTTGCCTGCACGGTCAGATCATTCTGTTTGGTCGTAAGGCGGATCTTGTGATAACCCGCTCCGGCATCCGCTCTGTCGGGGGTGTAGCCCAGGCTGTACTGATTGCGCAGTTCCTCTTGAATCCGGTCGTAGATTTGCTCGATCGGCTGCTTCTTGGAGACTTCAAAGAGGCGGGCGCCGGTCTCTTTCGAAATCCGGTCGAGAATTTTCTTGCCATCCGGACGCGTTTCTTGGGGGTATCTCCCGCGCCCACCACCGTGCCGACCCATTCCCCCCATGCCGCCCATACCGCGGCCACCGTACCCTCCTCCGCTCCCGTAGCCCTGCTCATCGGCGAACAGGATGGAATAGACCAGCGTGTCGGCGCGCTGGGCCGCCTCGACGGCGCTGGCCAGAGTTTCTTTGCTGCCGCGATCCACTCCGTCGGAGAGGACAATGAGCGCTTTGCGGCCCTGCTGCTTCTTCATCAGTTCGTTCGACGCCAGGTAGACCGCATCATAGAGCAAAGTCCCGCCGCCACCCCCACCGGCTCTCCGGCCCGAGCCAGGATACGAGCCAGGCGAATTGCTTCCGCCCTCTTGGGTTGGCTGCGGCGTCTGGAGCAACCCCAGCGCCGACTGCAACTTCTGGCGGGAAGAAGTGAGGTCCTGGAGGAGTTCGACTTCCCGGTCGAAGTGAATCACGAATGCCATATCCTTGTTTACGCGCAGCACTTGATCCAGAAAGGTGGAGCTGGCGCTGCGCTCCTGGTCGAGAACGCGCCTCTGGCTCATGCTAGTATCCACGAGCAGACCTAGCGTCAGGGGAAGATCAGTCTCGCGCGCGAAATAGCGAATGGTTTGCGGACGGCCGTCTTCCTCTAACGTGAAATCATCCTTGGTTAGGTCGCGGACGATTTCCCCGTGCTTATTGCGCACAGTGGCCAGCACATTGACCACTTTGACGTTGACGGAAATGGTCGGCGGCTGCTGGCTCCGCAGCGGCCAACCTGGCAGTAACAGGGAAAGCAGGGAGAGCAGAAGGCAGAGTCTTAGCCAGCCACCTGCCCCGCGTCTTGAGACGCCATCACGAGATCTAGTTCCCATCTTCACTCCTCGCCGCATCATACAATCATTGGGACTCTGGGGCAGCACCGCTGGTCGAGTCAGCTTCTCTCTTGGAAAAGACAAGGTGCACGGTGCCTGATCCTTCAGGGGACTTGATGGTCCGGTCAACCTTCAGCGATTTCCCATCTTCGGAAAGCTTCCACTGCTCTTTTACCTGAATCTTGCCGCCTCCCTGGCCAGAGTCTCCGTTTCCCACCAAGGAGAGCTTCAGCACGTCGCCGTTTTTCTCTCGCTCTGCTTTCGAAGTCGCATTGGTCTGCTCCGGGTCACCAAGCTGCACGGTTGATTCACTGCCATCCAGCTTGTAGACAGCGCTTGGGGGATAAAGCTTGTAAGCAGCAACATACCCTTGCGAAGAAGGTCCCTCGGAGCGGGGCCTTCCACCCCCGCCGCGCGGCATTCCCATTCCGCCGCCCGGCATGCCAACGCCAATACCCCCAGGCATGCCCATGCCACCGCCCATGCCCCCTCTCCTGCCGCCGGGATAGCCGCCCGGGCTGCCCCCCGAATTGCCGCCCGAATTGGGCGTGTTCGGAGTGGCCTGCAAATCGCCTTGCAGCGATGTATCCACTTTGAGTCGCTGCTCATCCTGGTTTACAACCATGCTGTAATGCTGCAAACCCGCGGGTGGGTTCTTCGTCTCCCCGAAATTCAAGACCCAGTTGCCTGAAAAGTTTGTCGGCTTCGACGGTTGCTTCGCCTGTGCAATCGTTGAACAGAACGCGAGTGTGAGCAATACGAGCAAAATCTTCTTCATAGGTTTAGCCTCCACCCAAGAATGGCGCTACTTACCTCGCCGCGGCGCCCAGTGCCTTTTGCGAATAAATGTTCACTCCTCGCTTGGATGGGAAAATCCGAAACCGAGTTGGCTTCCTGCCTGGTGACTGATTCATTGCCAGCCATCAGCGCTCAGCTACCAGCCCTCAGCTTCCAGCCTTTGGAAAAATGGGGCTAGGGACTGGGGGCTCGAGCATCTGGCAAAGTCCGCTTGCTTGTTGCATCCCGCTCCTGCTCAAGCCAGAATAGTGCTGGCAGGAGTTCTGCCCGCGGGTTCTCCGATGAGGGGAATGGAGGGCCCGCCCGAACATGTGTGGCGCGCCAAAGGCTGCAAGTCAAATGTCGAGGAGGCGCAACGCTGAAAGGCGCGCGGTGCGTTACAAGGGGGCGGTATGAAGGCGGCAGCGAGTGTTTTGGGTTTAGTCATTGTGCTGGCCATTGTCTGGATGTTGATCAAGACGCAGTATACGCAGGGTCCGACAGGCGGAGCCCCGCCCAAGCAGGTGATCGACGTGGTGGGTGTGAAAACTGATCTGTTGGCGATCGCGCAGGCGGAGCGCCTTTACCTGGCCAGCCACGGGTCCTACGCCAGCATCGACCAACTTCAGCAGGACGGAGCGATCAGTTTCTCCGGCGCCAACCGTCGGGGTTACAATTACATCGCTGAGGTCAACGACGGCCAGCATTTCAAGATCACGGCGGCACCTTCCGATCCCGCCAAGATAGGCTGGCCGACGTTGTCGATAGATGAGAATATGGAAGTGAGACAAGACTAGAACGAGGTTCGCATGCGAGTAGAAGCCCGAGCGCCGGCAAGAGTAGATCTGGCGGGCGGCACAGTTGACATCTGGCCGCTCTACCTTTTTCATCCGGGGGCCCAGACGGTTAACATCGCCATCCGCTGTTACGCCTCCTGCGTGATTGAGACGCGGCCGGACCGGCATATCGTTCTGGCTTCCCAGGACCGGGAAATTCGGGAGACTTTCGAGGACCTTGCTGATCTGGCGCGCAGCAAGTCCCGGCTACCTTTGGTTCGAGAGTTGGTAGTTTTTTTCGAGCCGCACCGGGGGTTAAACATTGAGACCAGTTCGCAGGTTCCAGCGGGCGCCGGCCTGGGCGGTTCCTCGGCCCTTAACATCGCGCTCTGCGGAGGCTTGGCGCGCGTCACCGGCAAGCGCGTCACCCGCACTCAAATCCTCGAAATCGCGAAGAATGTGGAGGCTATCGTGATCCGCGTTCCCACCGGCTGGCAGGACTATTTCCCGGCGCTTTACGGTGGGGCGAACGTGGTCCACTTGCAGTGCGACGGCGTGAAACGCGAGAAGCTTCCGGTTTTTGTTTCCGACCTGGAAAAGCGCTTTGTCCTTTGTTACACGGGCCAGCCTCGAGATTCAGCCATCAACAACTGGGAAGTGATGAAGGCGCACATTGACGGCGAGGAGCAAGTGCGTCGCAATTTCGACCAGATCACGACCATTGCCAGCCAGATGCGGGAAGCCCTCCTGACCGGAGACTGGAAAGATGTGGCGGAGTTGCTGGCTTTGGAGTGGGAAAACCGCAAACAGAATTTCAAGGGCATTTCCACACCCACCATCGACAGCATGATAGAGCAAACGCGAAAACAAGGAACGGTCGCCGCCAAAGTCTGTGGGGCTGGGGGCGGAGGCTGCGTGGTCTTCATGGTAGAGCCCGGAACGAAGCCTGCTGTCGAGGATGCTCTGACCCAACTCGGAGGACAGATTATCAACTTCGCCGTCTCGCGCACCGGCCTGGAAGTCTGGGCGGACCAGCCCGGCCGAACTGGGGAAAAACCGGAGATAAACCTGCCATGACGCTAGAAGACTTCTTCCTTCTGGATGGGAACCTCCGGCCCATTTGGCGGTTCTTCTTGTCCGTCGTGCTGGTCTTCCTCGCTTATTCGCTTGCTCATCTCCTGGCAGGAGAGGTTTGGGATCTCATCCCGCGAGCTGGCGCGTGGTACGGGTTCTTCTTTCTTTTCGAACTCTTGGCCCTCCTGGGCTCTTTCAAGGTAATGACTCGGCTCTTCGAGCATAAGCCGCTCGGTGTGGTTGGCCTGGCATTTCATCCTTGCTGGGTGAAAGAACTGTGCATGGGCCTGGGAATCGGCGGGATCATGATGGTCTCGTTGGGGGGAGCCGAAGCGTTGCTGGGTCTGGCACGCTTTGCCCGTAACACGCTTCCGGCAAGGGCTGAGCTTGCCTACGGAGGCTGTTTGTTCCTGATTTTGTTAATCACCGCCACAAACGAGGAGCTGATTTTTCGAGGCTATCCCTTCCAGAAGCTTGTGGTGTCCCTGGGGCCGCCCGGAGCCGTCGCCGTGAGTTCGGCGTTCTTTGGCTTGGCGCATCTCGGGAATTCTCATCACACCTGGATTTCGACCCTCAATACCATGCTGGTAGGCATTCCTCTCTCCCTCGCCTATCTTCGTACGCGTTCGCTGTGGATGCCGGTGGGAATGCACTTCACATGGAACTACGTACAGGGATTCGTCTTTGGACTGCCGGTGAGCGGCTACACATTTTCCTCTTCCTTGCTCAAAGTCCAGGTTCATGGCGCCGCTTGGTTGACCGGCTCTGAATACGGGCCGGAGGGGGGGCTACTCTCCACAATCGTAGTAGTGGGCGCGGGGATTTACTTTTTTACCGCACGCATCCGAATGAGTGAGAGAATGAGGGAACTGGTCCTCGGGCCCTCCCAGGATGCGGCCACCAACGCGGCCATTCCTGTTTCCCCAGGACCCGATCCTGGGGAGGATGGACCGACTTAAATGCGCGGCTTATACTCCTGGATAACGGGGGAAGGCGCGGTGGGGTTCTGGCTTCGCTGCCTTGCAGGGCTCGGCCTCACGTTTGCGCTGCCGTGCGCTGTTTTCCCCAAGGAGCAATCCCAACTCGACACTCACATTCAGCTTATCCGTGGGCTGCTGCGAGAAGTTGCGGTAAGCAAAGTGCCCCTGCCGCGAGGTAAGAAGGGGGTGCGCGTGGACCCCCAAGGCAAGCTGGACAAGGCTGACGCTGATTCCCAGCTCAGTGCCCAAGGCATGGCGATCAAGGCCGGCATGCCGGTGGAAATCAGCAAGATCACCTTCAAGCCCAAGGAGATTGTGTTTGAGATTAACGGCGGCGGGAAAAAGTCCAGCAAGTGGTACCAGCACATCGAGATAGGGCTGGGAGGGGCGCCCACTCCCATTGCCCAGCAACCGCCTGTGCTGGCCTATGGCTCGTGGGTCACGCTCGTGTTTCCCGGCAAGGTTCCCAAACTGAGCGTCGATCAGGTAAAGCAGGCTTTAGGAAATGTGCTCGATTTCAGCCGCCACTCGCCTACCGTCCTCTATTCGCCGGAGGTGCCTCCCCAGTTCAAAGAGGCCATCAAGAATCATCAGGTGATCGTCGGCATGAACCGCGACGCCGTCCTTTCCTCCAAGGGTCCGCCGGACCGCAAGGTGCGCGAAGTGCGCGAAGGCGTCGAACAGGAGGATTGGATCTACGGGTTGCCCCCTCACGTGCTCTTTGTTACCTTCGACGGGGACTCCGTGATCAACGCGCACCAGTACTAAAAGGAGCAGGGACGGGTGAGGAGCAGAAGTCAGGAGTGAAGCCTTCAGCCATCAGCAAGAAAACCCCAATGTTGTAACTGAAAGCTGAAGGCTGATAGTTGAAGGCTGCAGTGCCGTCCTAGCCTTGACTTTGCTCTGAATTGGAGTTTAGAGTTACTGATTAATCCTTTGGGGGCGAAGGACTTCGAGGGGACGGGCTCTGCTGTTGGTGAATCTATCGGGAACCTGCCTGGGTGAAATCGTCGCCGCGCGTCGGCAGCAGATCGGGGAAGCGCGAGCGCGCACGCCGCTCGAAACCCTGAAGCACGCTGCCCAGGCGAGAGCGGAGAGGCGCGACTTTGCCGCCGCTCTCTCAGGGGGGCCTCTGCGACTTATCGCAGAACTGAAGCGCGCCTCACCTTCGCGGGGAATACTCCGGCAGCAATACCGGCCTGACGCAATCGCCCAAAGCTACGAAGCCGCAGGCGCTTCAGCTCTTTCCGTCTTGACCGAAGAGCGCTACTTCCTCGGCTCGCTGGATGACCTGGAAACGGTTCGCGCTGCCGTCCGTTTGCCGGTATTGCGAAAGGACTTCATCCTCGAGGATTACCAGATCTACGAAACTGTGGCGGCGGGGGCGGATGCGCTGTTGCTCATCGTGGCGGCGCTTTCCGATGAGGACCTGCGAAGCTCCGTCGAGCTTTGCCATGGCCTGCAAATCGCCCCGTTGGTGGAGGTTCATGACGAGTCCGAACTCGAGCGCGCTCGTGCGGCCGGCGCCAGAATCATCGGCGTCAACAATCGCGACCTCAAGACACTCGAGGTGGATTTGGAAACTTCGCTTCGCTTGCGCCCCGGAATTCCAGCGGGGAGTATCGCGGTAAGCGAGAGCGGGATCAAAACCTCGCAAGATTTGCGCAGCCTTGCTGAAGCAGGCTACCAGGCGGCCCTCATCGGAGAGAGATTCATGACCACGGCTGATCCTGGCGCAACATTGCGGGAAATGCTGGAAGGGATGAAGGCGCACTCTGCTTTGCGGACGTGAAGCATGCCGACGCGCATCAAAATCTGCGGGCTCACGCGACTCGAGGATGCGCAACGGGCGGTCGATCTGGGAGCGGCGGCGCTCGGATTCAACTTTTACCCGCTTTCCCCCAGGTACATTGAGCCGGCAGCGGCGCGAGCGATCATCCGGCGATTGCCGCCCTTTGTCGCCGCCGTGGGCGTCTTTGCGAATGAAACGGATGCCGGGCAGGTGATTTCACGGGCGCGAGAGGCGGGCGCAACAACCGTCCAGGTGCACGGCCCCAGGTTTCCGGCTCTGGATGAATTGCTTGCCGTTTTCACGCTGGTGGTTGCGGTGGCGGTCGGCGAAGGTTTCAAACCGGAGGAGCTCCGCAAAATCAAACCGAGCGCCTACTTGCTCGATGCCTTTGATCCAGACCGGCTCGGCGGCACGGGAAGAACATTTGACTGGAGCGCGGCGCGGGAAGCAAAGCAATATGGGCCGATCATCCTGGCCGGCGGGCTGACCCCCGAGAACGTTGCCCGGGCTGTTCGAGAGGCCCGCCCTTTCGCTGTCGACGTGGCAAGCGGCGTGGAGTCGGCTCCCGGAATCAAGGACGCCGCCAAGCTGCGGGCTTTCTTCACCGCGGTGGCGGAGGCGGACGAGCAGTGATGGTAGCGCCGCCTGCCCGGCCTCATCGCGGGGTTGGGCGGCATTGTTTGGCGCCGGCAAGACCCCGACAGGTCGGGGCAGGTTGCTGGCGGTACACCCGGAATAGCGGGTGATGACGGGTTCGAAATCGATGGAATTGGAACAGCGACAGTCCCACGCAGTAGCGCCGCCCTCGCGGCGGCAATTATGGCCGGATGCGCGCGGGCGCTTCGGGGAATTCGGCGGGCGCTATGTGCCTGAAACGCTCATGCACCCCGTCGAGGAGCTCGAACAGGCGTATCAGGCTACGCGGAGCGACGCGAAGTTCCAGGCTGAGCTTACTCACCTTTTGAAGCATTTCGCGGGAAGGCCGACGCCGCTCTTTCACGCCAGGCGGCTGACTGAGCATCTGGGCGCAGCACAGATTTACCTGAAGCGCGAAGACCTGCTGCACACGGGCGCCCACAAGATCAATAACTGCCTCGGTCAAGGCTTGCTCGCCAGGAGAATGGGCAAGACGCGAGTGGTTGCGGAAACCGGCGCCGGGCAGCATGGCGTGGCCACAGCCAGCGTGGCGGCACTTTTGGGCCTTGAATGCGTCGTCTACATGGGCGAAGAGGACATGGCGCGGCAAGCTCCCAACGTCTTCCGCATGCGCCTGCTGGGTGCGAGCGTGGTTGGCGTTTCCTCCGGCAGCAAGACGCTCAAGGATGCCATCAACGAAGCCATGCGCGACTGGGTGACCAACGTTCAAAACACCCATTACCTGCTGGGCTCGGTGCTGGGGCCGCATCCTTACCCGCTCATGGTGCGCGAGTTTCAGCGGGTGATCGGGCAGGAAGCTCGCAGCCAGATGCTGGCGGAAATCGGCAGACTGCCGGACGCGCTTTTCGCCTGCGTGGGCGGCGGCAGCAACTCCATCGGCCTATTCTACGACTTCATTCCGGACCGCGAGGTAAAGATGGTGGGAGTGGAAGCCGGCGGCCGTGGGCCCAGTCTCGGTGAGCACGCGGCGCGGTTCGCGGGCGGGAGGCCGGGAGTCCTTCACGGTACTTACACCTACGTGCTCCAGACTGAGGATGGACTGATCTCGAATACGCATTCGGTTTCTGCGGGTCTCGATTACGCTGCCGTTGGCCCGGAACACGCCGCGCTCTACCAGCAGGGCCGCGTGGAATACACCCAGGTGAGTGATGAGGAAGCGCTCGAGGCCGCGCGACTTCTTTCGGTCAAGGAAGGCATTATTCCGGCGCTGGAATCCGCTCACGCACTGGCGGAGGTCATCAAGCGAGCCCCGAAGATGAGCCGCGAGGAGGTGGTCATCGTCAACCTTTCCGGGCGCGGCGACAAGGACCTAGGGATTTTTCAGTCAGCGGGAATCTTGTGAGGACAGTTACGAGTGATGTGGGACCGTTGACGAGAGAGCCGTCACTGGTCAGTCTTGAGCAACTGGTTTGCCTGCTGAAAGCTGACCCGCCCCTGCGGGATAGCTGAGGGCTTGTACGCCCCGTCGCTTTTCGCTTGTCACTGCATTCGATGCCAATAGTTTCGCCAACTCGAATCGCGGATCGTTTTCGCGAGCTGCGCGCGCGGCAGGCGAAAGGGCTGGCCGTGTACTTCACGGCCGGCGACCCCACGCTCGAGGCCACAGGTGACCTGCTCACCGCCTTGGACCGCGCGGGTGTGGACGTGATCGAGCTGGGTGTTCCCTTTTCTGACCCGCTCGCCGATGGCCCCGTGATCCAGCGGGCTTCCGAGCGCGCACTGAAAGCCGGGACGACGCTGCGGCGAATCCTGGAGCGGTTTCCACGCTGGCGCGAATCCGTTCAAGCGCCCATCATTCTATTCAGCTACTACAATCCTATCTTGCAGTACGGGCTGGAGAGATTTGCGCGAGATGCTGCGCAGGCCGGTGTGGACGGGGCACTGGCGGTGGACCTTAGCCCTGAAGAGGCGTCGCCTTACGTGAGCGTGCTGCGCGCACGGAACCTGGATACAGTTTTCCTGGCCTCGCCCACCTCAACGGACGCTCGGCTCGAGCAGGCGTCGAAGCTTTCCACAGGTTTTCTTTATTTGGTTTCCCGCACCGGCGTGACGGGCGAGCGCGGCGAGATTTCCTCGAGCGTCCGGCCGCTGGTGGAGCGGGCTCGGCGGCACACTTTGCTGCCCTTGGCGGTGGGTTTCGGCATTTCCAATCCTGCCCAAGTGCGCGAGGTGCAGTCGGTTGCGGATGCGGCAGTGGTAGGCAGCGCGGTAGTGCATGCCATCGAAGAGCGCTACGCTAGAGAAGGGGCAGGGGCGATTGAGAGGTTCGCCCGCTGGCTCAAAGAGGGAACAGGGGAGAGGACGGCATGAGCGATCTCGACGCCTGGCGCAAGCGGATTGACGAGATCGACCAACAGCTCCTGAAGCTGCTGAATGAGCGCTCGCAGTGCGCGGTGGAGATAGGTCACATCAAGAAGGAGATGAAGCTGCCGGCCTGGCATCCGCAGCGCGAGGTGGAGATACTGCGCAACGTCGTGAAATCCAATTCGGGGCCGCTTGACGACGCGGCTATCCGCCGCCTCTTCGAGCGCATCATTGACGAAGCCCGGTCGCTGGAGCGCCATGCAATGGACAGCGGTAGTCTTCTGGAGAAGGAGTAACGGACCATGGTGGTGGTAATGCAAGAGGGCGCGACGGAAGATCAGATCCAGCGCGCCATCAACAAGCTGATGGAGATGGGATTCGATATTCACCGCTCCACCGGAGCACGTCAAACGGTCCTGGGCGCGGTCGGCGCATTAGTCGATTTTGACACCCGCGACATCGAGCTCCAGGACGGCGTGGAGGAGGTGGTGCGTATCTCCGCGCCCTACAAACTGGCCAGCCGCCATTTCCGCCCGGAGGGCTCCGTCATTCAACTGGGGAAAGGCGTGGCGGTGGGGGGCGAGCAAGTAGTGATGATGGCCGGCCCATGCAGCGTGGAGAGTGCCGAACAGATTGAAACCATCGCCGCATTGGTGGCGAAGGAGGGGGTACGCGTGCTCCGCGGCGGAGCGTTCAAGCCCCGGACCTCACCTTACAGTTTCCAGGGATTGGGGAAGATAGGGCTGCAACTCATGCGGGCCGCCGCCGACAGGCACGACCTGCTGGTGGTCTCGGAAGTAATGGACCACACCCAAATCCCCCTCATGATGGAGTGTGTTGACATGCTTCAGGTGGGCGCCCGCAATATGCAGAACTATAACTTGCTCAAGGAGGTGGGGAAAGTCTCAAAGCCCGTGCTGTTGAAGCGCGGCATTTCCGCCACCCTCGAAGAGCTTCTGCTTTCCGCCGAATACATCATGGCGGGAGGAAATTACGACGTCATTCTCTGCGAACGGGGCATCCGCACCTTCGAGAGCTACACGCGAAACACCTTGGATATCTCCGCAATCCCCGTCATCAAGAAACTCTCGCACCTTCCGATTATTGTCGATCCGTCGCACGGCACCGGCCGGCGCGATAAAGTCCCGCCCATGGCGCGCGCGGCAGTGGCAGCGGGCGGGGATGGATTGTTGATCGAAGTCCACGATGATCCGGAGAAAGCTTTGAGCGACGGCGCCCAGTCGCTTTATCCCGAGCAGTTTGAGCAGTTGATGAAGGAATTGCGCATGATTGCGCCGGCAGTGGGAAGGACGATTTAACGGCAGGTGCTAGGGACTAGGGGCTGGGGGCTAGAGGCTAGGGGGGGAGAAGGTGTCAGGGGAAAGGCGAAAGAAAGGGAGACAGAAGAAGGACGGCACCTGGGGGGTAAGACTTGCTCTTTCCCGCTCCCTAGCCCCGGCACCCGGTCCTTGTCGTTCTGCTTACTGTTTACGGTCCTCTGTTTTTCCCCAGTCCCCAGCCCCTAGCCCCCAGTCCCGTTCTTCCTATGGATACCATTTTTCATAAAGTCTCGATTATCGGACTGGGGCTGATTGGCGGGTCCTGGGGACTGGCGCTGAAGAAGTACGGCTTGGCAGTCCGCCGCATGGGCTACGGGCGCGCCTCGACAGTTGGACGCGCGCTGGCTGCGAATGCCGTGGACGAAGGGACGGACGACCTCGGCAAGGCCGTCCGGGATGCCGACCTGATCATCCTCGCCGCGCCGGTGGGCGCAATCCTGGATTGTATTCCTCGACTGAAGGCGATGGCATCATCGAAAGCGCTGGTGACTGATGTCGGCAGCACCAAACGGCTCATTTGCGAGCGCGCGCGGGAGACGTTCGGCGATGCTCCATTGTTCCTGGGAGGGCATCCCCTGGCCGGGAAAGAACGGTCTGGCGTTGAAAATGCCGAGGCCACGCTCTTCACCAATGCTCGCTATGTTTTGACACCGCTTGAAGATCGCCATCTCGAGGACACGCGCATCAAGGCTTTCGTCTCCCTGGTCACAGCTATTGGCGCGCGCCCGCATATCATGGATCCCGCCAGTCATGACCGCGCCCTTGCCTTCCTCAGCCACCTTCCGCAGCTTCTTTCCTCCGCACTGGCCAGCCTGATTGCAGAAGAAAGCCTCGAATCGCCGCTCCCGGTGGAACTTGCGGCCGCCGGCTTCCGGGATGTGACGCGGCTGGCGGAAAGCCCTTACTCCGTTTGGCGTGACATTTGCCTTACCAACCTCGAAAATATCCAGCAAGCGCTTGAAGCCGTAATTGAGAAACTCGAGTTCATCAAGCAGCACTTGAGCGACCACGAATTGGAGCGCGAGTTCCAGCAAGCTTTGAAGCTGCGAGAAAAACTACGGGGAGCCGGTTGAAGTTCTTAACGGCACCCTTCAGAGCAGAGTTGTCAGTAGTCAGTTGTCAATGGTCAGTGGTCAGTTGAAAAGACGCGGCTAGGGGCCGAGCAAAATTAGAAGGCGGTACTCAGTAGGCGGTAGGCGGTGGGGCGGAAGAGGAAGGCAATTCAGAATTCCTAATTCAGGCTTACCCCAGCACCCAGTCCCCAGCCCCTAGCACCTGCTTTTTTGCCCTACCTGGAACCTGCTGAATTCTTGACCTCCGACCGCTGACTTGTGTCAGAAAGGGGCGCAACGTGATGACCTTTTCGAAGTTACTGATCCTGCCTCTTTTGCTCTCCAGCGTGCCTTCGAGTGAATCCTCCTGTCAGGCTGAGATTGAACAATGGCGGCAGCATCGAGAGGCGGCTCTGAAGGCCGACGACGGATGGCTTACCGTCGCCGGTCTGTTTTGGCTCAAGGACGGCAAAAACACGGTAGGCGCCGACCTATCCTGCAACATTGTCTTACCCAAGGGTTCCGCCCCCGGCAAGGTAGGGGTTTTCGATTTTCAGAACGGCTATACGACTTTTCAGCCTGCGCCCGGCGTTCATGCAACGGTGAACGGCAAGCCGACGAGCTCCGCGATTCTGAAGCCTGACGCTTCGGGAGAGCCCGATGTGCTGCGAGTTAACGATTTGACGATGTTCGTTATCAAGCGAGGCAGTCGCTTCGGTATTCGCCTGAAGGATAAAAACCGGGAAGCCAGGAAGTCGTTTACGGGACTGAAGTATTTCCCAGTGAACGAGCGCTTTCGCATTACCGCCAAATTCGTGCCCTACAGTCCGCCCAAGAAGCTCTCCGTACCTAACATTCTGGGCGACACCGAGGAGGAGGCCAGCCCCGGCTACGTGGAGTTCACGCTCGACGGCCACCCATGCCGGCTGGATCCTCTTGATGAAGGCGACGGCTTGTTCTTCATCTTCAAAGACCTGACTTCCGGCAAGGAAACTTATCCCCCCGGCCGATTTCTTTACGCGCCAAAGCCCAAGAACGGCGAGGTCATTCTTGACTTCAACAAGGCGGTGAACCCTCCCTGCGCGTTCACTCCCTTTGCCACATGCCCCCTGCCGCCCCAGCAGAATTACCTTCCAGTGCGAGTTGAGGCAGGAGAGTTGCGGTACGGGCACTAGGTTTCAAGTATGTTTGGCTGGCTTTATATATTGCAACGGCGTATTCTTCACCTTGGATTGACCGCGCTCTGTATGGGGGCGGGGTAAGACATCGCCGCGGTCATCCCTCGATCTCCTCGAAGGTACGGTATGGAACTCAATAACATTGTGATCGTAAGCCTGGCTTCCCCAAAGGAAAAAATCTGGGGCCAACTGCTCCAGCTCGACACCCAAGGCGTGACAGTGCGCGGGCTCGAACTCAATTCCTTCGATGATTTCGTGCGCCAGATCGTCGGCCGCGAGGAATGCACCGTGGGAATGACCCAGGTCTTCTATCCCATGCACCGTGTGGAGCGGGTCGCCCTCGATGAATCCTGCGGCTCCATTCCCTCGCTTTCTGAACGATTCCATAGCTTGGTCGGATTGAGCATCCAGGAATACCTCGGAATCGAGACACCACAGGTCTGATAAGGCAGTTGACAGTCGACCCGCCATGGCGGGACAGTCAACAGTTAGGGCCAGCCCCTGTCTAGGATTCTCACGCTGTTTCCGAAGCGCATGCTGCGGATAACAATTGTTTATGACCTTCAACCAAGTGCTGAAAAGGCTCAAGTCGAAATCTAACCCGGCGGCGGTTCGCGGCATGGCGAGGTTCGGTATCACTGCTGCCAAGGCCTACGGCTGGTCCGCTCCGGCATTGAAGAAGTTTGCCCGTGAGCTCGGCAAAGACCATGATTTGGCTCTGCGGTTGTGGTCCACGGGGATTCTCGAAGCTCGGGCTCTCGCCGGTTTGATTGACGAGAAGGAAAAGGTGACGGAACGGCAGATGGAAGACTGGGCTAAGGATTTCGATTCCTGGGCAGTGTGCGATGGGACTTGCCTGAACCTTTTCCGGTACACGCCTTTTGCTTACAAGAAATGTTGGGAGTGGAGCGAGCGGCAAGAGGAGTTCGTGAAAAGGGCGGGGTTCGCGCTCATGGCGTGCTTGACCGTGAGTGATAAGGCGGCAAACGACCAAGCGTTCCTTCGTTTCCTGCCGCTCATCAAGAGGCAAGCCGTTGACGAGCGGAATTACGTGAAAAAGGCCCTAAACTGGGCGCTCCGCCAAATCGGTAAACGCAACCGAAAGCTCAACCGAGCGGCGGTCAAGGCCGCGCAGGAGCTCCACGGATTGAATTCATCCAGCGCCCGCTGGATTGCCTCGGATGCGCTGCGGGAGCTCGAGAGCCCCGCGGTGCAGCGAAGATTGAAAACCTGAATGAGTCGGGCTCGTCTTAGGATTGAGAATCTCAAGTATGCTCGGCTAGAATTTGACATTGCCAAAACGGCCTAGCTATATTGTCTGGAAACCATGGCTTCTCGTATCCTGACACCCGCCAACCAAATCACCATCCTTCGACTCGCTTTTATTCCCTTCTTCGCCATACTGGTCGTGGCTCAAGAATACCGCGGCGCACTCGCGGTGCTGACTGCCGCTGCACTCTCTGACGTGGTGGACGGGACGGTGGCGCGCCTGCTGAAGCAGGAGACGCCGCTGGGTGTGGCGCTCGACCCAATCGCCGATAAACTCCTGATGACCACAGCTTACCTGACGCTGGCCTTCCGGGACGCGCTGCCCTGGTGGCTGACGATTCTGGTGATCGGCCGCGACGTCGGCATCATCATTACGGCGCTGCTGATTAGCCTGGTGGCCGGGTATCGCCCTTTTCGACCGACTATTTTGGGAAAGGCATCCACGGCCGCCCAGGTGGCGACCGTGTTTGCCGCAGTGAGCTTCCAGGCCCATGTGCCCTTCGTGCCAGAGGGCTTGGTTCAAATCTGCGTCTACCTTGCGGCCGCCCTGACCGTCGTCTCCGGCATTCATTATGGGATTGTGGTCCGCAAACGCTATGAGCAGCATGCTTCAGAGCAGGCCGGGTAAGCAGTCGAAGAGTCGAGGAGTCGAAAAGTCGAACAGCCGAACAGTTCACTCTTCAACCTGTCAACCTCTCGACTCTTGGACTCCTCGACTCTTCAACTCTTCGACTCTATTCGACTCTTCGAGGCCGGCGCGAATAGGGAAATCTAGGTAGATCGTATCCCCCTGGTGAGTCGAGACGATAATCCAAGAAGACAGGGGGAAGCAAGCAGATGTGGGGAGGGAGGCGAGGCGCGAGCTGGTGGACGATCTGCCAGGGAGTAA
>JBEKVC010000024.1:0-25800 GCA_049514395.1 Terriglobia bacterium | reverse complement strand
GTGGCGAAATAGCCTGGTTTCCAGCGGTAGGTGACGCCTTTGCGCGCCAGCAGGACGCGAATGGTTCGGTAGGTGCCGTCGAGGGCGCTATTGGTGGGCGTATATCCTATCTCGTACTGCGCTCCCAGCTCATGACCAATTGATTCCATCGCATCGGCAATTCGGATCAGTCGTTGCGCGGAAAATGTCCCGGTCTCGGCGCCCAGTCCCTTATTCTGAGATGTCTCCCCTATCTGACCGTGGGACAGGTAGCCTGTTGCCAAGTCAGTGCCGGGCGCCTCCCGGAGCGGGAAAAACGCCCCACCGCCCGTTCCCTCCGCAAGCGCTTCCAGGATCACGTCCCCTTCATTCTCATAGCCATAAGCCGCATTACCGATGACATAGATCATCGTTTCGGCCTTGTGCGCCATGGAGATAGCTTCATCCAGTGAATGCTGGCTTTGGACGTCGCGGCCGTCGCTAATCAAAACCAGGATCCGCCGCGTGCTCTCGGGCTCTCCGGCGTGCATCATTTTATCCTTGCACGCGGCATATATGGCGTCAAAAAAAGCCTTCCCACCCCCTGCCTTCAGCCCGAGAATCTTTTCGTTCAAGAGTTCAGAGTCGCTGGTGAAATCCTGGATAAGAGAACTGGAAGCATCGAACGTTTCCAAGAAAATTTGGTTCTTTGTGTTCCTCCCCTCCAGCATGCGGAAGATGAACTCGGTCGCCGCGTCCTTTTCGAAGCTGAGTTGGCGGCGCGCACTGTTGCTGGTGTCCATCATGACCCCAATGCGGAGTGGCTGGTGGGACTCCTGGCTGAAGTAACGGATGGCCTGCGGCCTCCCGTCTTCGTAGACCTTAAAATCATCCTTCGTCAGGTCGATGATGGGGAGGCCGCGCTTGCCGATGACGGTCACCGGGACGTTCACTACTTCGACCCGCACGCGAATCTTGTTTTTGCTTGCCGGGGGGCCGGCCTCGATTGGCCGAGTGGAAGTCTGCGGAGCAGGGTTGTTGCTGCCGGACACCGCTGAGCCGGGAGGTGGGTTCTGCGCCCGAAGGAGATCGAACGTCAGAGCACCAAGCCAAACCAGAAACACCAGGGCCGGCAACTTTCGCAAAACACTCTTCTTGGGCCCAATGCGCCGTGCTGGGCTTCTGTTCGCTTGTCCCGGGTTGAGGGGGCGCATACGGTCAGTCCTTCTTTGTTTCCGAATCGGAATTCGTCCCCGAATTCGCCAATCGCTATCTTACCTCAAACGTGTCACGGAGTGTAGCCGGGCGACAAACCTCCCTCTCTGTCAATGATGCTACATGGCGCGCTGAGTTTGCTTGGCGCCCGGGAAAGCCGCGGTGGCGGTTACGAGTCTTTGGCTTGCCTTTTCCTGCTGGTGTCTTGTCCCCCACTTGCACATGGCGTCCACCACGGGCTTCAAGCTCTCACCTAACGGGGTGAGTGAGTATTCCACCTTGGGCGGTACTTGAAACCGAAACGCGCCGGGGGAATCTAATGCATTGTGGTGACCGACTCTTGGAACAGGAGGATTAATGCCAGCGGTTCTGGAAAGGGTATCCAACGGGACTCCCGCGCAGCAAGGGAAGGGCGTTTCGAGCGCCGCCCCGCTCCCCGACGACGAACTGCTTGACGCCTATTCGCGCGCGGTGATCACAGCCGCGGAAAGGGTCAGTGCTTCAGTCCTCAACCTCGAAGTTCACCAGCCCTTCGAGAGGGGGCAGGCCACGGACCCTCGTTTCCCACAGCAGGCGCGCGGGCATGGGTCGGGGTTCATTTTCACGCCCGATGGCTTCATCCTCACCAACAGTCATGTGGTGCATAATGCGAGCAAGATCGAGGTAACGCTCACCGACGGACGCCATCTTCAGGCCGACTTGGTCGGTGACGATCCAGAAACGGATTTGGCTGTGGTGAGAATCGAGGCCGCGAACCTTGTGCCCGCATCGTTGGGCGATTCCCAAACGCTTCGCGTGGGGCAACTGGTGATTGCCATTGGAAACCCTTACAGTTTCCAGTGTACCGTTACGGCAGGAGTGGTCAGCGCGCTGGGCCGCTCGCTCCGCTCCCGCTCAGGTCGGCTGATCAGCAATGTGATTCAAACCGACGCCGCCTTGAACCCAGGAAGCTCCGGCGGCCCGCTCGTCACTTCACAGGGGCAGGTCGTAGGCGTCAACACGGCCATTATCCTTCCCGCGCAAGGCATCTGTTTCGCCATTGCGATTAACACCGCCAAATTTGTCGCCGCCCGCTTGCTCAGGGACGGAAAGATACGCCGCAGCTTCATCGGCGTGGCCGGGCAGGACGTTCCGATCCAGCGCCGCGTGGTGCGGCTGAATGGCCTGGGAGTGGAAAGTGGTGTGCTGGTGGTCTCCGTGGAGGCACAGAGCCCTGCTGAAAAGGCGGGCCTGCTCGAAGGAGACGTGATTGTCGGTTATGATGATCGTCACGTAGAAGGAATTGACACGCTCCACCAATTGCTGACCGAAGAGAAAGTGGGCGTCCAAGCCGTCGTGACAGTGATCCGCCGCGGCGAGAAGAAGACCTTACCCATTGTTCCGCAAGAATCGAGGGCCGGTCGCGATGAATAAGACGGGCCTCCTGGGGGCTGGGTGCTAGGGGCTAGGGAAAGGCAGACCGCCAACCCCAAGTCCCGGTTTCATGGCCTTCTGCGTCCTGGTGGCTCCTTACAACCTTCTCCTCTTCCCCAACCCCTAGTCCCCAGCCCCCAGCCCCTTTTTTATGCGAAGATATCGACAGAGGTTGAAAATGCCGCACCTGTTTGATCGTCTCTTTCTGCGGGGAGTGAATTTAGGCAATCGCATCGCCGTCTCCCCCATGTGCCAATATTCGTGCGTGGATGGGTTCCCGAGCGATTGGCACTTCGTCCATTTGGGCAGCCGCGCGGTGGGCGGGGCGGGCCTTGTACTCACCGAAGCGTCAGCGGTTGTCCCCGAGGGGCGCATAAGCCCGCAGGACCTGGGCATCTGGAGTGACGACCATATCGAGCCCTTTGTGCGCATCACGCGCTTCATCCATGAACAGGGAAGCGTGGCGGGCATCCAGCTCGCGCACGCCGGTCGTAAGGCGAGCACCTACCGTCCCTCGGAGAAGAGGCAAGGAACGATACCCACGGCGGAGGGCGGCTGGCAATCGGTCGCCCCGAGCCCCATGGCGTTCGACCAAGGCTACGCGGTACCCGAGGCGCTCACCGAAGACGGCATTCGCGCGGTTATCAGAAGGTTCGCGGACGCCGCAGAAAGAGCGCGTCAGGCTGGTTTTCGAGTTGTGGAGATTCACGCCGCGCATGGCTACCTTCTCCACCAGTTCCTTTCGCCCTTCAGTAACCAGCGAACTGACCATTACGGCGGGTCGTTCGAGAACCGCACGCGCCTGGTTCGCGAAGTCGCCGCCGCCATCCGCGAGAAGTGGCCGGAGCGGTTTCCGTTGCTCATACGGATTTCTGCCACCGACTGGGCGGAAGGCGGTTGGGATATTGAGCAATCCGTCGAACTGGTCCGCCAGCTCAGGCCCCTGGGTGTGGACTTGATCGACTGCTCGTCGGGCGGCAGCGTTCCGAGCGCCCGAATGCCAATCGGCCCCGGCTACCAGACGCCGTTTGCCGAACGTATTCGTCGCGAGACCGGAGTGGCCACGGGCGCCGTCGGTATGATCACCTCGCCTGCCCAGGCCGATCACATCATCCGCACTGGCCAAGCCGACCTTGTGCTCTTGGCTCGCGAGTTGTTGCGCGACCCTTACTGGCCTTTACGCGCGGCGCGGGAACTAGGCCAGAAGTTTACTTGGCCAGTGCAGTATTTGCGCGCCGCGCCGGATGGCTCCCCGGCGCGCTCCGCAACGCCTTTGGAGGGGCCCGAGGCCATAGATAATGACAATTCCAGGAGGAATAAACGGTGAGAGTCGGATTCATTGGATTAGGAAATATGGGGCTGCCGATCGCACGCAATCTGCTCAAGGCGGGCCATGAATTGACTGTCTACAACCGGACACGGAGCAAAGCTGAAGCGCTTGCCTCGGCGGGGGCCAAGGTGGCGAATTCTCTCACCGAAGCCAGCACGGCCGAAGTCGTCATGACCATGCTGGCTGACGACCAGGCAGTTGAGCAGACGACTCTCGGAGACGGGGGCATCCTCAACACCCTCGCCAGCGGAGGAGTTCACCTCTCCCTCAGCACCATCAGCACTGCGCTTTCACGGCGGCTTACCGCGGCGCACGCCGCTCGCGGTCAGAGTTTCATTGCCTCCCCCGTTTTCGGGCGTCCGGATGCTGCCGCGGCAGCGCGCTTGGTGGTGGTGGCTGCGGGTCCCGATGAGGCGGTCGAACGCGTGCGGCCGCTGCTGGAAGGAATCGGCCGGAAACTCTTTGTGATAGGCACGGAACCGTACCAAGCCAACACATTCAAACTCGCCGGAAACTTCTTGATCTCTTCCATGCTGGAAACCCTTTCGGAAGCATTTCTACTGATCCAGAAATCCGGCGTCGAGCCAGCGAAGTTTCTGGAGGTCCTCAACGGTTCTCTTTTCCAATCGCCCATTTATGAGAACTACGGCAAAATCATTATTGCGCAGAAGTTTTCCCCCCCAGGGTTTGCGTTGCACCTGGGCCTCAAGGATGTCCGGTTGGTGCTCGCCGCGGCAGATGGAGTTGCTGTTCCAATGCCCGTGGCGAGTGTGATTCGGGACCATTACCTGAGTGCCGTGGCCAGGGGATGGGGAGACATGGATTGGGCGGCGCTGGCTAAAGTGGTGGCGGAGGACGCGGGGCTGTGATGGGAAGCAAGTCAGAGGGCAGAGGTAAGAATGAGGAGTCTGAATAATGCGAATCGCGATTGCCTCGGACCATGCGGGCTTCAAGTTGAAGCAGGATCTGGTGAAATACCTCGGGGAGTTGGGTCACACGGTTGTGGATCTCGGGACGAACAGCGAAGACCCTGTGGATTATCCCGATTATGCGGCGGCGATAGGACATGCGGTTTTGGAGGGTGCGGCTGAGCGGGGAGTTTTGGTTTGTGGCAGCGGCGTTGGCGCCTCGGTCGCCGCCAACAAGCTCAAGGGTATCCGCGCAGGACTCTGTCATGATACCTATTCTGCGCACCAGGGTGTGGAACATGACGACATGAATGTGCTCGTCCTGGGCGCGCGTGTGATCGGGCCGGCGCTTGCCCGTGAACTCGCTGCCGCCTTCGTGCATGCGACATTCTCCGGCGAGGCGCGGCACGTGCAGCGCCTCAATAAAGTCAAGGCGCTGGAAAAACGGTGTTGAGCGCCGGAGCGCGGGCGTCTCGCCTCCCGCGCCTGCGGGACAGGCAGGTCCTTTTCTCGTAGCGCCGACCTTTAGGTCGGCATCCGTCGTGCTGACTAAAGGTCAGCGCTACGTGGGAGCGGCGAGATTCGCTTCAGGAGGAAGACGATGAAGGCAATTCGCGTTCATGAATTCGGTGGCCCGGAAGTGATGAAACTGGAGGAAGTGCCGAACCTTACGCCTGGCGCGGGCCAGGTGGTTGTGAGTGTGAAGGCGGTCGGTGTGAACCCTGTTGATAGTTACATCCGCGCGGGTACTTATGCGGCAAAGCCTCTGCTTCCCTACACGCCGGGCATGGATGCGGCGGGGACGGTGGAGGCGGTGGGGCAACATGTGGAGAGCGTCGAGGTGGGTGAGCGCGTGTACGTTGCCGGAACGCTGAGCGGCGCCTACGCCGAGCAGGCGCTGTGCGACGCCTCACAGGTTCACCGCTTGCCGGAACGGGTGAGCTTTGCGCAAGGGGCCGGTGTCAACGTTCCCTACGCCACGGCCTACCGGGCGCTTTACAACCGCGCGCACGGGCAGCCGGGGGAGACTGTGCTCGTCCATGGGGCAAGCGGTGGCGTGGGCATAGCCGCAGTGCAGATGGCGCGGGCGGGCGGGCTTACAGTCATCGGGACGGCAGGGACGGAGAAGGGACGAAAGTTGGTGCTCGAGCAGGGCGCGCACCACGTCGTGGATCACCGCAAAGAGGGCTACGCGGAGGAAATCATGGCGTTAACCAATGGCCGCGGCGTTGACGTCATCCTTGAAATGCTGGCTAACGTGAATCTGGCCAAAGACCTCACCCTGCTCGCCCTGCGCGGCCGGGTGGTGGTGATCGGAAATCGCGGCAGCATTGAAATCAATCCGCGGGCCACCATGCAACGCGACCTGAGCATCCTTGGGCTTACGTTGATGAACGCCACCAAGGAGGAACTGGTGGGCATCCACGCGGCGCTCATCGCGGGCCTGGAAAGCGGAACGTTGAACCCCGTCGTTGGCCGCGAGATGCCGCTGGCGGATGCACCGCGTGCTCATCGGGCGGTCATGGAACCCGGCGCTTACGGCAAGATCATCCTGATCCCTTAACGGAGCATCCCGGGCCAAGCGCGAATGACCTTGCGAGAATCTGGTATTGGGTCAGTTTCCGGTTACGCGACGATACAGGTGTTGAGCGACTTCGCTCTACCCTACGGCGTTACACAGGGTTGATCTTGGCTGGCAGCCCTACTCCGGGATGGCGACTTCCCAGGCCGAATCGCTAGTAGCGGTCGAACCTCTTGACCGGCAGTAACTTGCACTATGAAGAGCGAAGAGACCCTTCTGCGACCACATAAGAGTATTTTCCGAGTGCGCGACGGCCCGGAAGTATTATAGGTCAAGGAGTAGGGAGCCGTGACCACGCGTCAACACAAGGTTCACACTCAACTCGGCCGAGCCGCAGTCCAGATCTTTGCCGCCAATGATCGCATGAACCAGATTCTTATCGAACATCTTGACCCTACCGCCTGGAGAGCCAAACCGCCCGGCGAGGCCCGCACCATTGCGGCGATCTTCACGCACATGCACAATGTCCGCTCCAAGTGGGTCAGGCTTACAGCTCCGCACCTGAAGGTTCCACGACAGCTCAACCGCGCGCACTGCACGCCGCAGCAGGCCCGTGCGGGATTGGCCGAGAGCGCCGCTCGCTGCGCAGAGATGCTCGCTGAAGCGCTCGGCGGTTGTAGGGGCCGCGTCGAGAAGTTTCGCAGAGACGGCTGGGCTCCGCCTTGGCCGGTTGGCGTGGAAATGCTGTGCTACATGCTTTCTCACGAAGCCCACCATCGCGGGCAGGTGTGTATGCTCGCGCATCAGCTCGGATTCCCGTTGCCGAACGAGGTGGCGTACGGGATCTGGAATTGGGAAAAGCTGTGGAAAGAGTGCGGGTCGCCTGGCGGCCCCGGCTACGATTCTTAAGGAATCGCTCAAGGGCACAGGCCGCCCGGGGATGGGCTGCGATGGTGGAGACATCGAGCCCCAGCCGTTGGGGTTGTTGTAGAAGCTCCGGGCGGCGGCAGCGGTCAGAAGCGGACGCCCGGATCCCGCGTGTGGGAGGGCGCTGCCGTAACGTGGCCCCGAGCCATCACCACACACCGCTTCGGATTGTGGGCGGTTGACGGCGGACTCGGAAACTATGCTGAGTGGGTAGTCCGCCGGATCGGGAACGAAAAACGCCCTTCCTGGAAAATGGGGCGGCTGCACGTTGAAGGCGGGCCAGGCTTCTACCGGCGTCGCATCGGTAATGAGTAGTCGCCTAGGGTTTATCGACGAATCCACAGGGGTAATCGGAAGTTCTGGGCGAGCGACGGCGCGCTCGGAAGAAATCTTGCCGCTCTCTGAGCAGCGGGGCGCCACTGGGCCGGATAACGCTCTTGGGGGAAACTGACCCACTGGCGAAAATCTTCTCACCATTGAGTCGAGAGGCGAGGTAAGATTCTATCTTTCCCCGAGCTTGAAGGCCCTCTCCAGTTGCCGAGAGAAAGCAAATGCGAAGCATTGCAGCCATAGCCGGCATTTTCCTCATCGGGGTTATCCTATGGGACGGGTTCGAAACTATTATTTTGCCCCGACGGGTCACGCGCCGTGTACGGCTGACGAGGCTTTTCTATCGCTGCACCTGGATTCCCTGGTCGGCTGTGGCCAAGTGGATGAAGCCCGGAAAACGCCGGGAAGCGCTTCTCAGCATTTACGGGCCGCTCTCTCTTTTGCTGCTCTTTTTCATGTGGGCAGTGGGATTGATCTTCAGTTTCGCTTTGCTCCACTGGGCCGCCGGGTCCGCAGAGGTTTCGTTCCGTGAATCGTCCACCTTTTGGACTGACATGTATATGAGCGGGACGACCTTCTTCACGCTGGGCCTCGGCGACATCACCCCCCACACCCGGGCCGCGCGGTTCATTACCGTGCTTGAATCAGGAACGGGCTTCGGCTTCCTCGCCATTGTCATCTCTTACCTGCCCGTGCTTTACGGCGCCTTTTCGCGGCGAGAAGTGAAAATCTCGCTTCTGGACGCGCGTGCGGGTTCTCCTCCCACGGCCGCAGAACTTGTGCGGCGGCACGTCCGAGGTCAGAACCTGGAAGCGCTCGGCCAATTCCTTCGCGATTGGGAAGCGTGGTCGGCTGAACTCATGGAGAGCCACCTTTCTTTTCCCGTGCTGTGCTATTTCCGCTCGCAGCACGACAACCAATCCTGGCTTGCCGCTCTTACCGCCGTCCTGGACACCTGCGCCCTGCTGAAATCATGCGCGGAGGGCGCTCTCCAGTGGCAGGCGCAGCTTACCTTCGCGATCTCACGACACGCTCTTGTGGACCTTGCTCAGGTCATGCACATTCCACCAAAACAACCCGTCGCAGATCGCCTGTCCGAGAATGACCTCGAGCAGTTGCGCGGTCTTCTTGCATCGGCGCGTGTGGCTGTGTGCAGCAGAGCGGCCGCCGAGCAGAAGTTGCGGGATTTGCGGTCCACGTATGAACCCTACCTTAATGGGTTTTCGGAGCGGCTTCTAATGCCTTACCCTGCCTGGAAAGTTGCGGCCGGACGGGCTGACAATTGGAAGACCAGCGCCTGGGGAAAAATCTCCTCCGAGTCCTCGGTACCGATGGGCGCTGGGGTGGATGAAGAGCATCGCTGAGATCACCAGGAGCAGGGATGCGTCAAAGTCGAGAGAAAAGCGGCTCTGCCGTCCGTCAGTTGACGGATGCGGAAAGGCTTCGCCTTTCCGAGGGCTTCCGCCCTGACTAACCCCTCCGCTAGGCTGGAAGGCTCAGCCTTTCAGCCGAGCGGAGGGGGAGAAGGGAAACGGTCTGCGCCGGAAAGCCAGAGGCTTTCCGCACAGCAGGCGGCAGAGCTGCTTTGGGATGTTACCCTTCGGGGACTTTGACGCAATCCTCTCACCAGGAGTCAGCGGCGTGCGGGCGTGGTATACTGATTCCTTGGGGTTGGTGAGCAAGAGTATTCAGGGCGGGCCGTGGCGCTATGCGTCCGGGGCCTAATTGACGAGCATCCCACACATTCTTTCTGAATTCTTCAAAAGGAGCACACCACTATGGCTGTTCGAACTGCGGAAGCCGAATGGAAAGGGAATTTACGGGAAGGCCAGGGCACTGTGAAGCTGGGGAGCGGCGCCTATGAAGGTAACTATTCCTTCGCCTCGAGATTCGAAACCGGGAAAGGGACTAACCCCGAAGAGTTGATCGCCGCCGCGCACGCCGGATGCTTTTCGATGGCTCTGTCTGCCGGCTTGTCGAAAGCCGGCTTCACGCCCACACGAGTACATACCACGGCCAAGGTGCACCTCGAACCCGTCGAGGGCGGATTTGGCATCACCAAGATTGAATTGCATACCGAAGCCCAGATCCCGGGCATTGACAACGCGACTTTCCAGCAGCAGGCGGAAGGCGCCAAGAAAGGCTGCCCCGTATCCAAGGCCCTCGCCGCTACCCCGATTACGCTGGAGGCGAGGCTGGTTTGAGGAAGACAGGAGCCAGGAGTCAGGAGCCAGAAGTCAGGAGTCAGAATCGAAAGTCGAAATTCGCAACCCGTTGCGTGCAACGTCACCCCCGCGCCAGCGGGGGTTTACGAGGTTGTGGATTCGCTTTCGCGGGAACGACCTGTTGGGCGGTATTCGAGTTTCGGTGTCATTCTGACTCCTGACTTCTGACTCCTGTCTTCTGACATCTGCTCGTCACTTGCCACAGCTCTTGAAGAATACGGCAGGATTGCGTGGACATTCCCTGATGGAATAGAATTCCGGCGGGGGTATGTGTGCACACGCACGGGCACTTCCGGAGGCCAGACTGGATTGTCAAGACCGCGTTGGTCGTGACGCTGGCCCTGGTGGTGATTGAATTCATAACGGGTCATTACGCGCACAGCCTGGCGCTCATCAGTGATGGCTGGCACAAGCTGACGGACCTTCCAACGCTCATCCTCGCCTGGATTGCTCTCTACTTCGAACGCAAACCGCCCGATCATCAGAGAACTTACGGCTACCAACGCGCGGGTGTGCTGGCTGCCTTCGTAAATGCGCTGCTGCTGGTGGCAGTTGCCGTCCTCATCTGCTACGAGGGTTACCAGCGAATTCTGAGGCCGCAGCCGATCGCCGCCCAAGCCATGTTGGTGGTGGGGATCGCAGCTTTTGTCATCAACGGAAGCATTTCACTCTTGTTGGCCTCCGGCCGCAGCGACTTGAACCTGCGCGCGGTTTTCATTCACAACTTGGGCGACGCGCTCTCCAACCTCGCTCTCATCGCCGGAGCCTGGCTGATCCAAAGGACTGGCCTATGGCTGATCGACCCTCTGATCGCATTCCTGGTTTCCGGCATGATCGTATGGACAGCTCTGGGGGTGATCACGGAATCGGCGAACATCTTGCTGGAAAGCCTGCCCAAGGGCATGAGTTTGGAAGCGGTGGCGAGGGCATTGCTGGAGGTCCCGGGCGTGCGCGAGGTCCACGATATTCATATCTGGAGCCTGGGAACTCAATCTCACGCGCTCTCGTGCCACATCTACATCCTTGACATGCCCACTTCAGAGAGTGAAAGAATCGGCCAGCGGATTCGCGACGTTCTAGCCAGCCAGTTCGGCATCACGCATTCCACCATCCAATTCGAACACACCCACCCCCCCGGCGACTTTCACCGGTATATGCCGGAACCCGCCCCGAACAGCGAGGGCGGACAGAAATAGGTAGGTGGTAGGTAGTAGGTGGTATGTAGGGTACGCGCCCCCACCTACCATCTACCACTTACCACCTACCGCGCGGTGATTCTCTCGACGCCGTCAAAGTAGGGCCGCAGTGCCTCAGGAACGATGACCGAGCCGTCGGCCTGCTGGTAGTTTTCGATGATCGCAACCCAGGTCCGTCCGACGGCCAGCCCGCTGCCATTGAGAGTGTGAAGGAATTCCGTCTTGCCCCCCTTGCCACGGCGAAATCGGAGGTTCGCCCGGCGAGCCTGGAACGCCTCGAAATTCGAGCAGGAAGATATCTCCTTGTATTCGCGGGCAGCGGGAAGCCAGACTTCCAGGTCATAGGTCTTCGCGGAGCTGAAGCCCAAGTCACCCGTGCACAAGGCCACCACGCGATAAGGGAGCCCAAGGCGCTGGAGGATGACTTCGGCATTGTGGGTGAGAGACTCGAGCTCATCGTATGAGCGTTCAGGAAGCGCGAACTTTACCAGCTCGACCTTCTGGAACTGGTGCTGGCGGATGATTCCACGCGTGTCTTTGCCGTAGGAGCCCGCCTCGCTCCGGAAGCAGGCGGTCCACGCGCAATGCTTCACCGGTAGCTTTTCGGCTTCCAGCACCTCTCCCGCGTACAGATTAGTGACGGGGACTTCCGCGGTGGGGATCAGCCAGTAATCAGTCCCCTCGAGCTTGAAAAGGTCTTGCTTGAACTTCGGCAACTGGCCGGTGCCGAAAAGGCTTGCGGAGTTCACGACAAAAGGAGGAAGAATTTCCGTATAGCCGTGCTCCTTTGTATGCAGATCGAGCATGAAGTTTGCCAGAGCTCGCTCGAGTTTTGCCCCCATGCCGCTGTAAACCGCGAAACGGGCCCCGGCTATTTTCCTGGCGCGCTCGAAATCCAGGATACCCAGGGCAGGGCCTAAGTCCCAATGCGCTTTGGGCTCAAAATCGAACTGGCGCGGCTGGCCCCAACGCCGAACCTCCAAGTTGTCCTCTGGGCACCGGCCGACGGGAACGCTCGTATGAGGCACATTCGGAATGTTGCGCAGGAGCTCCTGCAATTGTTCATCGTATTCCTTGGCCTTGTCATCGAGCGCCTGGATCTCCGCGCCCACCCGCTTCATCTCGGCAATAAGGACAGAGGCATCCTGCTTCGCCATTTTCAAAGCGGCGATTTCCTCGGAAACCTTATTGCGGCGCGCCTTGCGCCTTTCTGCCTCCACCAGGAATTTGCGCCTTTCGCGGTCAATGGCCTCAAAGCTTCCGAGCGACTCCCCTAGCCCGCGCTCGCGCATTTTCTGCTTCACAAACTCCAGATTGTCGCGCACAAAACTCAGATCGAGCATGTCAACTCCTTATTCCTTTCAGCAACCTCCTGGAAGCTGAACCGTCAATTTAAACCAGGCGTGTGAGGGTGTCAAACTTGAAGCGATGCGCGGCCCCACCGTCTGCTTCTTTTTGACAATCCTATAGCACAGGGGTAGGGTTGTTTCAGACACAGGAGGTTCGGATGCGCGCGGTAGTGATGAGTCTTTTGGTCCTGGGGTTGGCAGGTTCAGCCGCCTGCAACCGGTTGAGCGGGGTTCATTCCAAAGCGGCAGTTCAGGAGGCGATCGAGGAACACCTGAAGCAGCAGCCGAACGTCGTTTTCCAGAACATGACCGTGGAGGTTGGCGAGGTTGCGTTCAGCGGGGACACTGCCGAGGCCCAAGTGAAGTTCCGCAGCAAGCAAGCGCCCAACATGGCGGTTGGCGTGCAGTACAAGCTGCGCAGATCGGGCAATGGATGGAAGGTGGAATCCACTTCGACCGCCAGCATGCTCGGAACAACTCCGCATGGGGACACCGCGGGTCCCACGCCATCCCCGTCCACCAACCCCACTGATACGGGTCCCCAGCCGAGCCACTGAATAGGGAACAGGGAATAGGGAACAGGGAGTGCGCTCCTGTTCAGCGTTCCTGTTCCCTGTTCCCTATTCCCTGTTCCCTACCCCGAGTTCCCGGCATGACGGAACTCCGCCCAGCCCTTGCGCGGCTTCTACTGCCCTGACAATAGCTTCCGCGGTCGCCTCCGCCGCCGCCGTCCCGAGGCTGTTCAAGTCAGCCTGCTTTCTGCCCAGCGAAAGAGCAAAGACCAGATCGCCGTCCAATTGGGTGTGAACGGGGTGAATGGCGCGTGCCAGTCCGTCATGAGCCATCTGCGCAACCTTCGTCGTCTGGACTTTGTCCAGCTCGGCATTGGTCATGACGACGACCAGCGTCGTGTGGGTAGCACCAAAGCCTTTGGGCACTCCCCCCTTGAACATGCTTTCCACAGTGACCGCGAATTCAGGTGATTCGGGAGACACCCGCGCTCCGGCAATGACTCGACCCGTCCTGGGATCGACTACATCGCCAAAGGCATTCACCAGCGCAAGCGCCTGCACGCGTACCCCGCCCGGCAGCCCGCAACTCCCGAACCCCAAGCCACCCTTGGTGGCCTGACCAATCCCATAGAGTTTTCCAACCGTCGCCCCAGTCCCCGCCCCCACCGACCCTTCCACAACTTTCTCGGTTGCATTCCGGCAGGCTCGAAGTGCCATCCTCCGGTTTGGTCGAGCCTTTGACGAGCCCAAGTGGAGGTCGAAGATGACCGCCCCGGGAACGATGGGCACCCGAACTTTCCCGGCGGGGAATCCGACGCCGCGTGATTCCAAATACTCCATGACCCCTGCTGCAGCGTCCAGGCCGAAGGCACTCCCTCCGCTCAAGAAGATCGCGTGCACGCGCTCCACCACATGACCGGGAAGGCAGGGAGCCAAATCGCGCGTTCCCGCAGCGGAGCCCCGCACATCCACTCCGCAGACCGCGCCCCCTTCGCAGAGCACAACTGTGCATCCTGTCAGCCCTTTGAAGTCACTCGCGTGACCGACGCGCACGCCTTGAATCGTCCTTCGTGTTTCCGTTTCCTCGAATCTGTCCATCCTGACATTCTACATTTTGCCGGCTTGTCTTCCGGAGAAAAATGTAACCGGTTTGAACTGCGTGGCCGGTTGGGCTGCGGCCCGGCCAGCCGTTGCGCCACTCTCATGTTCTGAAACGTCTGCGCGCGTATTGGAACCGTGTCCAGCAGGGACTGGTAATTGAATGCCGTTTTCACCATAATCTTCTTGCCCCCAGCTAACTTTCCATTGGAGACACGCAATGAAGACTCTCTTTCTCGCCCTCAGATCGGTCATCTACATGAGCGGCTTTTTGCTTTTCTTTGGCTGGATTGCCCTGCTGGTGCGAACCTTTGACCAGAGTTTTGGAGTCTCCTTACCGGCTGCGACCGAAATCCCCGGCGCTGTCTTGCTAGTGGTCGGAGCAACTCTTGTGCTCGCGTGCGCGGGCGTTTTCATTTCCCGAGGACGAGGGACACCCGCCATTTTTGATGCTCCGCGAGCATTCGTCGCCATCGGCCCCTACAAGTACGTTCGCAACCCGATGTATATCGGGGGCCTGATTCTCCTTATCGGGTTCGGTCTCTTCGAGCGTTCGATTTCGATTCTGTTCCTGACTTTGCCACTCTTTCTTCTCGTTCATTTGTTCGTCCTCTTTTACGAAGAACCTACCCTGACACGGAAATTTGGGAGTTCCTACCAGGAGTACCGCAAAGCCGTGCGCAGATGGATTCCGCGGCTGACGCGCTCGTGATGCTGTCCCCAATTGTCGGTATATCGGCGCGTCAAGGCATGGGTGACATATCCACATTCCCAAACAATTGGCCGCACCCAACCACCCGCTCCTCCCCTTTCTCAACCACCCCGACCCCTCCTTAACGAAGGAGGGGAGTTTGGACCCCCACCACCTCCTCTACCCCGGTCATCCTCGACAATCTGAACATCTGCAAAGAGTTAACTGAGATGTGACGTGCAACGGCTTGGCAGGCTCAAAGTAACCACTCCAGTGGCCGAACTCAGCCAGCTTGGTGGAAATCGGCCAGTCTCATGTCGCGCCCCTCGGTGTCCGCAAGCTTCCACCGGAAAACGTCGACAGTACTGTCTCAGAGAGGGGGAGAGCTGGCCTCGGGTTGCGATGAGTAAGAGAACTGGGTAAGTTCCTCAAAGCCGCTGGGCAGCAGGGTCACGGATCGGCGTGCCTACCCGCAAGGTAAAGCAGGTCAACGTCTTCGCCTACCTTCTGACGCTGACGTGCCATACCTCACATGACGTCTGGCACTCGCTTCGGGGGGCTTGCGGAGGGAACATGGCCCGCCCACCGAGTCACTCGCCCCTGGCGTCCCCAACCATCAATCCAGCCGCTTTAGTGTTCTGGTCACCAAATTGCCCAAACTGGGTCGAGGTCCAAATAAACCATGAGACTCAAATTAATCCTTTCGAGCACGATTATCTTGGCGTTGGCGTGTCTTTTTCCTTCTCCCATCCGAGCCACCGAGCGGCTTCGGATCGAGCCGGGCACGAAGATTCCCGTCCGGCTCGAAAGCAGCGTAGGAACCAAAGAATTTTACCAATGGCACTCTTTCGGAAGCGTGCGTACGGTTTCCGGAACCCTATTGCAGGACTTGGTTACGCCCGACGGGCAGGTGGCGCTGCCAGCAGGCACAAAAATCCGTATCGCAGTACTCGAGAGCAAGCGCGCCGGACGTATAACGGGTAGGTCCCGCTTGCGGCTGGGCCTTTACTCGGTACGTACACCGGAGGGTGAAGTGATCCCCCTCGACGGCTACCCCACGGATTTGAACCGTCGCAAGGTGGACCGCGAGGGCACGGCGCACGGACACCGGGGACTGGTGAAGGACGGCGCCGTGGACTTTGGATCGGTGGTGATCGGCGCGGGCGCTGGCTTCGCGGCGGCCGGGCCTGTAGGTGGAGCCATAGGCGCCGGCGGTGGTCTTATTGTAGCCGCGATTTGGACAGTGGCGCGGCGCGGCCCCGATCTGACAGTTCCCGCCGGCACCGTACTCGAGTTTGTGCTTGGCCGGCCGGTTTCCCTCGTTGCCATGGGTGACGTCGTCGATGAGGGTGCCAAGCTTCAGCCGTCCACGTGGGGTCGCGGCCGGGTGATTCCGCCTTCGGAGGATTTGTTGGCGCTGGCTGACCAGCTCGAATCCGATCCCGACGGCGTGCTCCAGCAGTTGAAGCAGATCAGGTTCAAGGACCGTCCGGGTGTGGATCGTGCCTTTGCCAAGTACTTGCAGGCGGTGGCGCGCTTCCAAAAAGGTGACCACAGCAAGGATACGCTCAACCTGATGCGGGAAGCTTATAGTGGCGCGCGGAACTCGGCGCTGCCCCCGGCGGCACGCGCCGAGATGGCGCGCAACCTTGTTTTCATCCTGCGTGCCACGGATAAGGATTGGGAACGCGACCCGCTCCTGAACGATCCTCAGGTGCAGGCGGCGCTGGTGGAGGAAAACCAATGAGGCGCGCACTGATTCTGACCCTCCTAGGGTGCGCGCTCGCCGGCGTAGCGCTTGCCCAGCAGCCTCCAACAACCCACGTGCCACCCCCGCCCCCTGCCGGCGTGGCGCCTCCGCCGCCCACGCCTGGCACAACGGAGTCGGAGTCGCCGCCCCCCGCAGCTTCTGAAACTCCCGAGACGGCGCCTGAAAATACGCAGGGCGCACGCGAAACGCCACTGGATGCTGAAGCCTTCGATGTTCGCGTCCATCGCCGCCTCGATGAGTACAACCAACGTCGCGACCAGCGCGAGCTCGAGATGGCTTCCTACAGCAAGGCGAGTGGGAATGATCCCGGTCTGGAGCGATTCGCCGACCCACGCAAGGTGCAGGTGGGACTCAAGGACGAACTCGATCGCGAGCAGACCAGCGAGCAATTGGCCAATGATTACGCTGAACAAGCCCGCGAGGTGCTTAGCAAGCAGCAGGCGGTTCAGGACTTCATCGCCAAGCGCCGCAAGACGCTGGACGACTTGAGCAAGCAGAACGTCGGCGTCAATCCCCAGGATCTCGAGGTGGCCCTCGCCAATCTGGCCCATCAGCCCGAGTCACCCGAGACGGAGGCCCAGATGCGCGAAATCGATCGGCGGCTGTCCGAGGCCGAGCGCCTGGAGAAAGATCTGCCTGCCCGGCGGACTCGCGCTCAGGAGGAAGCGGCAGGCGCCGCTGAAGAACTTGCCAAACTCAAGGCTCTCGAGCAGTCTTACGAGAAAGAGTCAAAGGCCTTCGCGGTAGACGCGCTCTCGGCCCACCAGAACCGGCTGGGGCTGGCCGACAGGCTGGAATATTACGTGGTCCGCGCCCAGGCAGAAGACGTGCTCGAGCAAGGCCGCAAAGCCACGCAGTCGGTGCAACACCTCTCGGCCAGCCCAGAGGTCGATAAGACGCTCAACAGCTCAGGGTCAAGCGCCAAGCCGGAAACTGACCTGGAGCAGTTGAGGAGCTGCATTCAACAGTCAGGCGACGTGAAGGCTTGTCACGACAAGGCACGCCAGGCGGCACCGGGAGTAGCTTATGAACACCAATAGAGAATCAGGTTCAGGGGGCTTGGCGGCGGCGCGGTGGGTTCTCATGATGGCGGCTGGCGGCGCGCTGGTTCTGGCGCTTGCCGCCTCAAGCCGCGCGCAGAGCGCCGACTCTCAGCCCGCAGCTCTGAGCAAGCAGCGCGCGGCGCTTCACCTTGCGGCCACCCGCACCCCGCTCGCGGACCTAGAGAACGACGTGAATCACCTTGCCCTACGTTCGGAGTCCTGTCGCATCGATTATGGCGCCCAGGCGTGCGGCCTGCCCGACAAGCCACTCGAGTCCCGCAAACTCGAAGATCGCTATGCCTACTACGTCGGACAACCTGTGGAGGCCCACCCCAAAGGGCAGGGAGTGAAAATCAGCCGGCGGAACTGGGCGGGGGCGAGCGCGCCTCCATCACGATGAAGCTGTCAGCTATCAGCCCTCAGCTATCAGCAAACATCCGTCAGCCTTCGCCAGCCACATTGCGGTGTTCGCGCTGATTGCTGACCCGCCGTGGCGGGATAGCTGACCGCTGATAGCTGAAGGCTGATAGCTGATGGCTAGTCTCGCCCGGTCGAAGGAGGAGGTATGACTCGCGTGAGACGCATCGACGCATCCACCTGTCTGGCCTTCGCCGTAGCAGGGTTGTTTCTCCTAGGGATCGCGACGCCACTTGGCGCGCCGCAGGAGGGGTCGAACGTGCGACCCCCCTCGCTTTCCAGGCGCGCCGACTCGACGAAGCCCGCCTGGCATTCCGGGCCAGCCTCAACGCCGCCCCAAACCGAAGTTGTGCGGCCGCCTTCCCAGGCGCCACCGCCCGCCAAGTCGCCCCTCCTCGGAGCGCAGGTAGAAGGAAAAAAGCCGACGGTGACGAAGCCGTGGGCTGCGACTCCTGCCGGTTCGGGTTTCGCCACAAGACGCACTTCCCCCTCTGCCCATGAGCTCACGCCCACACCAAACGCCAACCCGTACGACGACTCAAATCCTCCCGATCCTGAGGCCCAGCGCATCCGGGATGCGCTCAGCCGCCTGCGCGACGATGCTGGCGCGCGTCGCGCCTTCTACGACGAACTGCGCCGCACGGTCGAGCAGGTGCGCGCTGGCCTGCGGGATGAAGACTCCAAGAACCCCCCATCGGCACACCCGGGTTGGCACCTGTTCCATGATGCTTCCGGCGAACCTCCCAACCCGCCGGCCAAAGAGGGGCCTAATGAGTCCCCTCCGGCAAACGCTGAGGCCCCGCAAGCATCCTTGGGCAGGCATCGCGGCAGCCTGGACGGAGCTGCCTACCGGCGCGTGGTCCAATACGCCAAGGCTAATGGTACGCCGGCGCCACTGGCCCTAGGCGTGGCATGGATTGAGTCTCGCTTGCAGACCTATCCGCCCCGCGGGGCCGCCGGCGAAGTGGGGATGTTCCAGATTCTGCCGGCGCGTTGTCGCCTTGAAGGCTGGCCGCCCCAGCGTCTGAAGGAGCCGGAATTCAACGCCTGGCTGGGCACTCGGCTGCTCGCCCGCTACTACCAGGAAGAAGGCAGTTGGGCGCGCGCCGCCGCTAAATACGTCGCTGGCCCCAGAGTCTTCGATCGCAGTTACTCTCAAGACCTGTGGGCCTACATTAACTGGTATGCAAGCTCGGTGGACAGCTATGCCGGCTACTTTTCCCGTTACCAAAGCTGAAACCTGGGCGGATCTGCCATACCCAATGGCCGCCCCCGACACTGCTGCGAGCGACGCCCCTGAATTTGTACTGCTCGATGCGGGTGCACCAAGCCCCGGAGCGCTCGCCCTTTCCTTCGGATTATCGAGCGCGCTTGTGGTTCTGGCCGTTGTTCTGGCGCGCCCTTCGAGCGCGACTCCTTCTGCGCACGCGGAGATCATCTCAGAAATCGTTATGGCGCGCGGGCCACTCTGGTTGCCCGCAAACCCACCGCCCCTGAATTCCCGCGGGAACGCAACGCCTCATTCTGATCCGAACCCGCCAGCCCAAGAGTTGCATCCGCGGTCAGTTGCGGACCCGCCGGCGGAAGCCGCCGCTTCATCTGACCCCCCTGCGGCCGTGTTGCCGAAGTTACAACTGAGCCTCCAGCCTCCACCAAGTCAGGTTGTCTCCCCTGACCCGAAGCCGGCGCCGGAGGCTGCGGGAGTAACCCATGCTGCAGCCAGCGATGCCCGCAAGCCCGCCCCGGACGCCCTTGGCACACTGCCGCTCCCACGCCTGATTGAGGACGAAGCCGCTCTCGCCGCCAGCCTTGCAGCGCTGCCTCCTGGCCGACGCCTGGCTTTGCCGAGCGTCTCCATTCGCGTCGATGCGGAATGGCTCGAAGCCCTGCCCCAGACGAAAGAAGACCTCTACTTCTCCGTTACACGACCGCAAGGGAATTCGGAAGTCCTCGCTTACTTGCCGGCCACTCACAGCTTCACCTTGAAGCGCCCGCTGCAACCCCTGTGGCAGATCCGGGAGGGCGAGCGAGTGCCCGCCCTCGCAGCACTGCGCTCTGCCGCTGCCAGCCGGCTAGGCGTCTCCCCCGAGTTGGTGGGCCTTTACACCTGGCATCCCCTTGTCCTTGAGAATGCGCTGCGCATGTTTGTCCTCGCGCGAATGGAGCATATGGGAGTGCAGTTGGGCCCAAGCGACGTGGTCACCGTCCGCTTCGCCTCGGGACCTGACGGTTGCCTCATGAGCCTCGAGCCGACTCGCGGTGCGGAGTCGCGATGAGCAGCCCCTGATCTGGCACTTGGCACCTACCCTTTCACTTCCTGAATCCCGAATCCTGACTCCCGTTCTTCCCCCACCTACCACCTACCACATACCACCTACCGTCTACCACCTACCAGACACTAACTCTCTTTCTTTTCAACAACATTCCCGCTTTAAACACGTAACTACCTTTTTTTCATGGACATTCCAGCTTCGCCCTGGGCTGCTGAAATCCGTCCCTTTGTTTTCATAGACATTCCCGCATCGTTCCCTCAATTCTTAAAGTTACTAGTTTTTTCTTTCCCTGTCGGCGGTGACATCTTGTCGTAAACTGCGGTACGGGCCAAGAGTCCCGCCAACTCGAACTCCCCCTCAAATGCAGTAGGCAGTCGGCAGTAAGCAGAAGGCAGTCGGCGGTGGCCAGAAGTAAGGAGGCACCTCACAATCCATGATTCAGTTCACAATTCAGAACTCAGCCACGCGCTTGTCACCCGAATCCCGAATCCCGTTTCTTCCACAACCCCGCCTACCATACTAGCCTATTCCGCTCCGCCTGTCAAGAGACAAGATGCCGCAGTCCGGGTTCAGGAGCAAGCGTAGCGCGGACTTGTCTTGTAGGTCCGTCGCCGGCTGGCGCAGAGCGTAGCTCTGCGTCTCGGCGGGCTTTCTGCTGGTCGGCTGGGTTCTGATGCCAGAGCACTTTCACCTACTGATCAAGCCCGAACCGGCTGAGAGCACCAGCCGCCTCATGCAAGAGCTGAAGAAACGAAGCGCGCAAGGGATTGTCTCGGCCTTGACTGAGAATCAAACGCATTCCTGGTGCCGCAAGATGTTGGCCGGCCTGCGACTGCCGCCCACCGTTCACAGCGACTCGCGCTATCGCGTCTGGCAGCGCCGTTTCTATCCCTATGGTGTTTATAGCGAGAAGAAACGCTTGGAAAAGCTGAACTATATGCACAACAATCCGGTGAAGAGAGGCTTGGTGCATTCGCCGGAGGAATGGCCCTGGTCGAGCTTCAGGTTCTACTATCTTAAGGATTCATGCCTCTTGAGCATGGATAAGCTCGTTTGAGTTCCTTCCAGACTCCAGTCGCAGAGCTTCGCTCTGCGCCAGCCGGCGCCTTCCGAGTAGCCCCTCATCAGAGCCTTCTGGCTATTAGCCCTGATCGAATTTTGCCTTAAGCGGACAGATGTCGCTGCGGCGACCTAAGAGGTTGATGAAAAACATGGTAGCGCCGACCTTTAGGTCGGCACGTGCTGAGCTAAAGCTCAGCGCTACAACGCGCCATCAACCTGGTCAGAAGCCGCGAGGGCATTTTTCATCGACCTGCTAATTGACCCGGACACTTGATGTGCTAAAAAGAGGTGGCACAAAAACTCGTTGACAGGCAACCGAGCGCGCACTATAAACACGCTCCGGCTCGGCTGTATATAATGTTTACGGCTTGTCGGAAATAGGCGTGATTCGCTCCGGGCTTCAGAGTTTAGGAACAGTGGACTTGCCACGAAGCTGATGCAGCCGGAAGGGGGAAAGATGTCACAGCAGCCTGCCAGGAGAATGGGTTGGTTATGTTTCGCCCTACTCGTTTCGCTTCCCGCCCCTCTGCTGGGCGCCGAAGGAAACGTCTCAATTTTCAATGTGAAGAATTACGGAGCTACAGGGAAGAAAGCTGACAACGCTCAGAAGGCCATTCAGAAAGCCGTTGATGCCTGTGCGGAAGCCGGTGGAGGCACAGTTTATCTACCTCCGGGCGAATATACGTCAGGAACGATCCACCTGCGCAGCCACGTCAGGCTTTATGTTGAAACGGGCGCCACGCTGTTCGCCTCCCAGGACTCTGCCGTGTTCGATAAGAGTACCCTGCTCTACGGCGAGGATCTGGAGAATATCTCGATTGAAGGCCGGGGGACGGTGGACGGCCAGGCCGAGTACGAATGGCGGTTGAATGATATCGATGATGCTTACATCCGCGATAACCAGCTCCTGGCACAGTCGCTGGGCAAATCCCTGATGCGCTCTTTTCCAAAGGCGCGTCCGAAGCCCGCCGTGTACCCGCACATGGTTCTGCTGCTGCGCTGCAAAGACGTCAGGATTGCCGGGCTCTCGTTTCTCCATTCGCCGAGCTGGACCATAAATCCCTACGCTTGCGAGCGGCTGACCATCGACGGCGTTTACATCCACACCAGCCTGAAAGACGGCGTGTGGGCCGACGGTATCGACCCGGATGGCTGCAAGGACGTGCGCATCGCGAATAGCACGATTGAGACCGGCGATGACGCCATTGTCTTCTATTCCTCGAACATTTGGGGGCCTCCGCTTCCCTGTGAGAACATCACCATTACCAATTGCCGCCTCTCCTCGGCCTCCAGCGCCCTGAAATTCTGCGATGGCAACATGAACAGCGTCCGTAATGTGACGGTGGATAATTGCGTGATCACCGGCTCCAATCGCGGCATTGCCTTCATGGTGTATGACGGAGGTTATATTGAGAACGTGGTGTTGTCGAACCTGATTATCAATTGCCAGCGTTTCGACTGGTTCTGGTGGGGCAACGGCGATCCCATCTACTTCACCATCCAGCGGCGCAGCGAGAGCCAGGGCCTGCCGCTCAAGCCCGATGAGCCGCCCGCCGGCTCGATTCGGAACGTCATTATCCGCAATGTCATTGCTCACGGGAAAGGCTCCTGCCTGATCCTGGGGCATCCCAATAGCTGGCTCCAGAACGTCAGCCTGGAGAACATCAAGCTGTTTCTCTCCACCGATCCTTCGGCGGCCTATGACCGAACTGTGAACGCTATGCAGTTTCGATATGCCAGAGATCTAAAGGTGAGGGACCTCGAGGTGATCTGGGACAAGCCCGAGTTGAGCCAATGGCAGAGCGCTCTTTACTTCCAGGATGTGGAGGGACTGAAGCTGGAGAACTTTGTGGGAGGGCCGGCCAAGTTACAGACGGATATTCCCGCCGTAGTTCTCAATCAGGTTGAAGATGCCACGATCTGCAACTCCAAGGCGCGACCCGGAACGCAAGTATTCCTTAAAGTGAAGGGCCCAAAGAGCCGGCACGTCTACCTCGTGGGCAACGAATTGCACGAAGTCCGGTCTCCATATCAAGTTGATGCGGATGTGAAAGAGGGAGCAGTGAAAGAGGCCGGCAATTTCTAGCCGCTGCTACCTCGGGGCGGATTATTCCGGCTCTGCCGAAGCGAGGGGACAAGCAGCTAGGCCTACGCAAACGAGCGCGGGTGGCGCTTTTGAGTACCTCTTATACCGGTGCCGACAGGGCTGTTCTGCACGTTAGCGCAAGCGGCCACTTCTTCCGGGCGAAGTCTCAGAGAAAGCCTCGCGCCCTTACTTTGGGGAACGAAGCGCCACTCGATACGCTTGCAGCAGGGCGTTCCGGTCGGTTTCCCAGTTAAAGTGCTCGACGATTCGCCTGCGGCCGCGTTCGCCAAGCTCTCGTCGCAGAGATTCTGAATCCAACAAGCTGAGGACCTTCTCGGCAAAGTCGACCGGATCGCTCGGGCGAGCGTAGAGGGCTGCGTCCGCAGCAGACCGGCGTCCCTCCGTTAGCTCGAAGAGTACCACTGGCATTCCAAAAGCCATGTATTCGAGAATCTTCCCCATGGTGGACTTATCATTCATGGGGTTCAGCGGGTCCGGCGCCACGCCGACATCCGCCGTCGAGAGGTATTTGGCGAGTTCTTCACCGGGGATTCGCCCCGTGAAGTTTACCACCGACTGCAATCCTTTTTGAGCGACCAAGTCCTTGATGTGCGGCAGCTCGGTTCCCGACCCGATAAAAGTGAAGAACGTGTCGTCGCGGCCCTTCTTTCTTACAAGGTACTCGATCGAATCGACCCAGAGGTCGAGCCCATCTTGTGGCCCCATCACGCCGAGATACACGACCAGGAGTTTCTTGCCTTGTTTTAACTCGGGATATGCCGGGCCACGTCGCATTTTCTCGGGTTCAGGGCTGACTCGGACGATAAATACTCGCTCCGGCGGCATCCCGCCGCGTTGAATGGCAATTTCGCGATAGGACTGATTGGTAGCCAGCGAAACATCCGCAATCCAGAAGGTTGCGCGCTCAACAAAGCAAACCAGGCGGTAGAGGAAATCTTCCCGGCCAAACTTAGCCAGATACAGTTCGGGGTTCAAATCCAGGTGGTCGAAGATATAGCGTGCTCCGAAGAGCTTAAAGAACAGCCCGATCAGAAACATGATGTCCGGGGGGTTCCAGGTGTGAACGACGCGGAAACGGGTGCGGAAGTAGATTTTCAGGGCCAGATAAAGCTGTGCCGCAAGCGCGCCACCGTATTCCAGCAGGTAACCTGCCGACCCCGATGCCTCCCAAACTCCATGACGGTAGATGTCGATATCCTCGATTGTCTCAAAGCTCCGCTCGCAGCCCGCACCTTTAGGGGAAATAACGGAGACACGGTAGCCGGCGTCTCTCAAGGCGCATGCCTCCTGCCAGGCGCGCCGCACAAATGGGAAGGGCAGATTCTCAACAATTATTAATACCCCGATTCGGCGGTCACTACTCATTTGTATTCCTGTATAGGTCGATCTGCATCAAGTTGGGGCGAATTCGGATTCTAACATCTCACAAATCGCGCCGGAACTAGCCGTGCCGGACAACGTTTGAGTAGACTTGCAGGATTTGCTTGGCGACGTTCTCCATCGAGAGCCTGGCCATCCGCTCGCGCCCGCGAGTGCGCATCCCTTTACGGCAGACCTCCACGATCTTTGCGGCCATCTCTCCGCAATCACGCGACACCAAATGGCATCCTTCCGTTTGGCCGATCAGCACGGCTGTGTCACCCACATCCACGGTAATCACTGGGAGGTTGGTGGCCATGGCCTCTTTGACAGTATTGGGAGAACCCTCGGCTTGGGAAGCCAGGATCAGGACATCGGCAGCATTCATATAGAGTGGCATGCGGGATTGAGGAACGCCGGAAACCCGAAGGATTTCTAACTCGGGGATGGCTTGCCGTGCCCGCGCCACTGCCGACTCAATGACGTCAAAGCGCTTCTCGGCGCGCTCTGGGTCATAAGGAAATAGGACGAGTTTCTTTTGCGGATCAAGGCCCAGACTCCGTCTAGCTTCAGCCTGGTCGGCGGGTTTGAAGAGATCCAGGTCAACTCCGTTCGGGATGACCTGCGCGGCCTCGAGCCTCAACCGCCTTTTCAGCTCGGCAGTCTTGACAATGACCGCAGAAGCGAGGCGTGCCAGCAAGAAACTCGAGAGCTGGTAGAACCGACCGAAAGCTGAAATGTGGTCGCTCCCCTTGAACTTCCCTGTAACATCAAAGCCCATGAATGAGACCACCAGAGGGACGGAAATCTGGCAGCGAGCCACTAGTCCGGATAAGCCCATGTGCGCGTGGATCAAATCGTAGCGATGGGTGCGCAGCCGCGGCCACAATTGCGGGAGGGCGCGCAAATAGTTCCAGCGGGATTCGCGGCCGTTGATGAAAAGTACGTCGTAATCCACCCCCAGGGACCGCAAGGACTCCATCTGGGCTTTCACGAAGCAACCGTAACTCGGATCGGCTTCGTAAGGCCAGAGGTTGGCAACCACCAGAACTCGGTACAAAGTCATACAGCGCGGCACCGCCGCAACCAAAACG
>JBEKVC010000023.1:0-27650 GCA_049514395.1 Terriglobia bacterium | reverse complement strand
AAGAGAAGCAGGGGCGCGTCTATAGAGCCACGGGGCGTGCTTTCGACTGGATGATTGCGTTCTATGGCCGGACACTGAAGTTTGTCCTTCGATTCCAGACGGTTACGCTGTTGGTCGCCGTGGCTACACTGCTGCTTACGGTTTTCCTTTACTTCGTGATCCCAAAAGGTTTTTTCCCGATACAGGACACAGGCGTCATCCAGGGCATATCGCAGGCGCCGCCGGCCATCAGTTCGCAGGCCATGGCAAAGAAGCAGTTGGAGATTACCAAGGCAGTTCTGGATGACCCGGCGGTTGAAAGCGTCTCGTCGTTTATCGGCGCCGATGGAACGAATGTGACGACCAACAGTGGTAGGATGTCGATCAATTTAAAGCCGCTCAACCAGCGCAATATCAGCGCATCAGACCTCATCCGCAGGCTCAACTCCAGAGTGAGCCAGGTTCAGGGTATTCAGTTGTTTATGGAACCTGTGCAGAACATTACCGTGGACGACCGGGTGAGTCGCACGCAATACCAGTACGCACTGGAAGACCCCGATGCGCATGAACTGGATGACTGGACCAACCGTTTCGTCGACCGGCTGAAGCAGTTACCGGAACTCGAAGATGTGGCCACCGATCAACAATCGGGAGGGCTGGCCGTATCTCTGGTGATCGACCGGGTCACCGCATCGCGACTGGGCATCGCGCCTTCGACCATCGATAACACCCTGTATGACGCCTTCGGCCAGCGGCAGATCAGCACGATGTATACCCAAGTAAACCAGTACCATGTTGTTCTCGAGAGTGAGCCGCAGTTTCAGAGAAACCCCAACAAGCTGAACCAGCTTTACATTCAATCCAATGCGTCTTCAGGCGCAAGCGGTACGGGAGCCTCCTCCTCATTCGCGTCTTCCGGATCATCCTCCGCGGGATCCAATGGACTGACGACTTCCGCACTGTACACTCCGGCGGCAAATACCCTTGCTCCTCCCTTGAACGCGCTTTCGGCGAGCACCTCCACGGCGACGTCCAGCAAGGGAGCCGGCTCTGCGGGGACTACCAGTTCAGCCACAAGCAGTGCCGTGCCGCTCAGCGCCTTCGCGCACTTTGAAAATACGACAGAGCCGCTCGCCATCACCCACCAGGGTCAATTTCCGGCGATCACAGTGTCGTTCAATCTCGCGCCGAATGCCGCACTGGGCAACGCCATTACGGCGGTCGACAAAGCGCAGAAAGACATGCACATGCCTCCCAGCCTGCAGGCAGGTTTTCAAGGCACCGCGGCATCATTCACGAATTCCCTAGCCAATGAGCCGTTGCTCATTCTTGCTGCGCTGGTCACGGTGTACATCGTGCTGGGCGTTTTGTACGAGAGCTTTATCCACCCGATTACGATTCTGTCCACGCTACCCTCAGCGGGCGTGGGCGCTTTCCTCGCCTTGCTTCTTTTCCACCAGGATTTAAGCGTGGTGGCGATCATCGGCATCGTCCTGCTGATTGGTATCGTGAAAAAGAACGGCATTATGATGGTCGACTTCGCGCTGGAAGGCGAGCGGAAGCACGGAAAGAACGCGACGGATGCAATTTACGATGCGTGTCTGCTCCGCTTCCGCCCCATTATGATGACCACCATGGCCGCGCTGCTGGCGGGTCTGCCGCTGGCTCTGGGAACGGGTTACGGTTCTGAGTTGCGCCGGCCGCTGGGCATCGCCATGGTGGGCGGACTGCTGCTGAGCCAGGCGCTTACGCTTTACACCACGCCCGTCATCTACATCTTTTTTGACAATCTAGCGCAGCGCTTTGCGCACAAATCGAACCAGCCGGAAACCGGAGGCGCAGAACTGGCAGGGCCGGCATGAACATCTCCGAACCCTTCATTCGCCGGCCAGTGGCTACGACGCTGCTCACGGTGGCGATTGCCCTTGCCGGGGCGATTGCGTTTGAGGTGCTGCCTGTAGCACCCTTGCCGGAGGTCGACTTTCCCACTATTTCCGTCAATGCAAGCCTGCCGGGAGCCAGCGCCGCTATTATGGCGTCGTCCGTCGCCACTCCCCTGGAGCGGCAGTTCGGTCATATTGCGGGAGTGGCGGAGATGACCTCCGCGAGCACGCTCAGCAGCACATCGGTCACCATTCAGTTTGACCTCAGCCGCGACATTGATGGCGCGGCGCGCGATGTGCAGGCCGCCATCAATGCGGCGCGATCCTATCTGCCCGCCAACCTGCCGGCCAATCCGACCTATCGCAAGGTCAATCCCGCCGATTCGCCGATCATGATCCTCGGTCTTACCTCCGACAAATACGGTCCCCGTACACTCTATGACGAAGCCTCCACCGTCCTCGAGCAGAAGCTGTCGCAGATACAAGGCGTAGGGCAGGTCACTGCCGGAGGCGGCGCGTTGCCGTCCGTGCGTGTGGATGCAAATCCCACACAATTGGCCAGCTATGGACTTACCGTGGCGAATTTGCAGTCCGTGCTAAGCCTTCAGAACGCTGATCTGGCCAAAGGCCAAATCTCTGATGGCATTGTGACCGCAGATATCATTGCCAACGACCAGATCTCGCGCGCAGACGACTACAAGCCGCTCATCGTCGGTTATAAGCACGGTGCGGCGGTCCGTCTGTCCGATGTCGCTCAGGTAACAGACTCCGTGCAGAACGTCCGCGCTGCCGGCTATTTGAACGGCAAGCGCGCGATTACGATGATGATCTTCCGCCAGCCCGGCGCCAACATCATTGGCACGGTCGACCGCATACGCGCGCAACTTCCGTTTATCCAGGCATCCATTCCGCTCGGCATCGATACCACCATCGTTCTTGATCGCACCACAACCATCCGCGCCTCTGTCGGTGATGTTGAGAGGACGCTGCTCATTTCCATCGGCCTCGTCATCGTCGTGGTGTTTGTCTTCTTGCGCAACGGCCGCGCCACGCTCATTCCCGCCGTCGCTGTGCCGGTCTCGCTGATTGGTACGTTCGCAGTGATGTACCTGTTCGGATATACCCTCGACAACCTCTCGCTGATGGCCATGACCATTTCAACGGGATTTGTGGTCGATGATGCCATCGTGGTGATGGAAAATATCACGCGCCATCTGGAAAACGGCATAAGGCCCTTTGCCGCGGCGCTGAAGGGCGCGAAAGAAATCGGGTTTACCGTGTTCACCATCAGCATTTCGCTCATTGCCGTCTTTATCCCTCTTCTGTTGATGGGCGGAATTGTGGGCCGTCTCTTCCGTGAGTTTGCCGTCACGCTCTCCACGTCCATTGTCGTATCCATGGTCATCTCACTGACCACCACGCCCATGATGTGCGCCTACTTGTTGAGGAACGAGCGCGCGGAAAAACATGGCCGCATCTTCACGGCCAGCGAAAAGGTCTTTGACGGGGTGCTGTCGTTGTATCGTCGCACCCTGCATTGGGTGCTCGACCATCCGACGCTCACCCTCAGCGTACTCTTCCTCACCATCGCGCTCAATGTGGTGCTGATCTACAAGATACCCAAGGGCTTTTTCCCGGTGGAGGACACGGGAGCGATCTCCGGTGGAGTGCGAGGGCCGCAGGATTCATCCTTCCCGGCGATGAACAACGCCCTTCAGCAGATCATCGGCGTGATCAAGAATGATCCTGCCGTCGCCAATGTGACGGGGTTTTGTGGCGGCGGTGGGGCCACCAATACCGGCTCCCTCAACATTGCGCTCAAGCCGCTGGCGAAGCGCAACGTCAGTGCCGCTCAGGTCATCGACCGCCTGCGCCCCAGATTGAACCGTCTGCCGGTGGCTTCCGCGTTCCTCCAACCCGTGCAGGACCTGCGCATCGGCGGCCGGTCCGGTAATGCGATGTACCAGTACACGATTCAAACCGATACGGTGCAGGATCTTTCCAAGTGGGGACCGATCCTACAGAGTGCGATGAAGCGCTTGCCCGGTCTGCAGGACGTAAGCTCAGACCAGCAGAATGGCGGTCTTGATGAGCTGATGAGCTACGATCGCGTCACCGCGGCAAAGCTCGGCCTTACCGTAAAGTCGCTGGACTCGGCGTTATACAGCGCATTCGGCCAATCGGAAGTGTCCATCATTTACACGCAGTTAAATCAGTATTACGTGGTGCTGGAAGTTGCTCCCCCGTATTGGCAAAGCCCGGAAGGATTGAAAGACATCTACCTTCTTTCGTCCAGCGGCAGGAACATTCCGCTGCTCGCGGTGGCCAAGGGCCACGCCAACACAACACCACTGGCCATCAACCATACGGGCTTATTCCCCTCGGTCACCGTGTCCTTTAACCTCGCGCCGAACGTGTCTTTGAGCGATGCCACATCAAGCATCAACCAGATGCAAAAGCGCCTCGGCACACCTTCCACGCTGCAAGGCTTTTTTGCCGGCACGCTGCTGGCCTACCAGCAATCTCTCGGCACCGAGCCCATCCTGATTCTGACGGCGCTGCTGGCGGTTTACATCGTTCTCGGTATTTTGTACGAAAGCCTGGTCCATCCACTGACCATCATCTCGAGTTTACCGTCGGCGAGCGTAGGCGCGATGCTCGCATTGCTGCTCTTTAAAATGGATCTGAACATCGTCTCCATCATTGGCATTGTGCTGCTGATCGGAATCGTAAAAAAGAACGCCATCATGATGATCGATTTCGCTCTTCAGGCCGAGCGCGAGGAGGGAAAGAGCTCAGCCGACGCGATATTTGAAGCGTGCATGTTGCGCTTCCGTCCGATCCTGATGACGACGATGGCGGCGTTATTGGGCGCTCTGCCCTTGGCGCTGGGGACGGGCATGGGGTATGAGCTCCGCCGGCCCCTGGGCATCACGATTGTGGGAGGGCTGATCTTGAGTCAGTTGCTCACGCTCTATACAACGCCGGTCGTCTATTTAGCGTTTGACCGGCTGCGGCTACGGATGCGCGGAAAGCAACACGACATCCTTATCCTTGACCATGGGGCCGGACCAGCCCCCAGCGCTGCGGTTTAAGGGGAGAGTAGCGCCGGCATCTTGCCGGCAGGGGAAAATGCCGCCGGGACGGCGGCGCTACAAAGAATGGATGTCGCTATCCCGGATTTTTCACCACGGGTTTGGAAGGGCGGGATAGGGGGTGCATAAGATGATGACTTCTTTCCATCTAAGAGCCAGAATGTGTCTCGCCGTGACATCTTGCCTCCTGGCAGGGTGCACGGTCGGCCCAAAGTACCACACACCGACCGCGGAAACTCCTGCGGCATACAAGGAACTCACTCCCGCCGACTACAAAAATACGGAGGGTTGGAAAGTGGCGCAGCCCAAAGATGATGCGCTTCGCGGTAAGTGGTGGGAGATTTTCAACGATCCTCAGTTGAATGTGCTGGAAGAAAAGGTTAATGTTTCAAACCAAAACATCGCCGCTGCTGCGGCAAGCTTTTTTGCAGCGCGCGCCCTGGTCAAGGAAGCTCGATCACAGCTTTTCCCTCGAGTGACGACCAACCCAGCCATTACCGTGCAACGGCCGTCGGCCACGTTATCCAGTGGCAAAGCGGGAGGTTCCACATCTTCCTCGACGAGTACATTTGCTGACTATACCCTACCGTTTGACGCGACATGGGAGCCGGACTTGTTCGGCCGTATCCGGAACACGATCAAATCGGCTGCCTACGGAGCGCAGGCCAGCGCGGCGGATCTGGAGAATACCCGCCTCACAGTCCAAGCGGATGTTGCTGTGGATTACTTTCAACTTCGCGGACAGGATTCGTTAAAGCAGTTGTTGGATTCTACCGTGATTGCTTTTCAACAGTCTCTCGATCTGACGAGGGCTCTGTACGAGACAGGCATCGACTCAGAAGAAGCCGTGGCGCAAGCCGAGACTCAACTCGAAGCCACGCAAGCACAGGATGCCGCTCTGGGCGTCCAACGGGCGCAGTTTGAACATGCCATCGCCATGCTGACCGGCCAACCGGCGTCGACGTTTTCAATTCCGATCGAACCGCTCAAATCAAGTCCTCCGGCGATTCCCTTCGGCGTTCCGTCCCAGCTTCTTGAGCGGCGTCCCGACATCGCCGCCGCAGAGCGCCTGGTTGCTCAGGCCAACGCGCAGATTGGCATTGCGAGAGCAGCATACTTTCCGACGGTTACGTTAAGCGCCGCGGCAGGACTCGAAAGCACTGCAATCGCGAGTTGGTTCACATGGCCGAGCCGCTTTTTCTCGATTGGCCCGGCGGCCGCGGAAACCATTTTTGACGCGGGGTTGCGCCGCGCCACGATGGAGCAATTCAGAGCCCAGTACGACGAGACAGTGGCCAACTATAGGCAGACGGTGCTAACGGCTTTTCAGCAAGTTGAGGACAACCTCGCGTGGCTGCGCATCCTGTCGGTGGAGATTCAATATCAGGACACGGCGGTCAAGTCGGCGGAAAAAAGCCTCGCGATCGCCAAGGATCGCTACAAATTGGGAATCGATCCTTACCTGAATGTGCTTACCGCGCAAACCGCATTGCTATCCAATCAGGAAACTGCGGTCAATCTTCGAATTCAGCAGATGACGGCCAGCGGAGGGTTGATCGAGGCGCTCGGTGGAGGTTGGAACGCCTCGCAGCTCCCATCGCCTGCGCAACTGATCAGCAAAGTACCCTAAAGCTCAAAACTGACCTCTAATGGCTTCGTAGTAATGGAGGGTCGCGCCGATACCAGAATGGGAAGACGCATTCTTTCAATCCGAATTCGCACATACGGCAGGCGCGGCTTACCAGCCATGTGAGGCGTTCTGACCACACGGTTCCGCGGGGCGGGATCAGCCCAGGGCAAAGTACTCGCGCGAGTGGGAAAGGCGCGAACGATGAGATGAGAATGGCGCTCCTAGTGCCTATCGCGGTCCCCGCCGCAACTCCTCTGTGCCTCCTCAAGCTCGTGGCGACGTTTCTCCGCCTGGCGGCTGTGCTCACCGTGGCGGTCAATTTCCTTTCGGAGTTTTTCCTCGGCCCTGTGGATACGCTGCTGGCATTGGCGGTCGTTATCGCTCGCCTGCGTGCGCGCCACGCCACCAGCCAGCAACAATACTCCTAATGCGGGAACGAATAGAATGTTCTTCCAACGATTTACCTTATGCGACATGACTTCCTCCTATATTCTTGGCCCTCACAGGGAGAGCCTCCTCATGGAACGCCTTAAAGCAGGAAACCTCAACGCGTCAGATGCAATCCGCCGAACAGGTATAGGACTATCAGAATGATCAAGACCACCCCGACGATTCCGATGCCTCCACCCGAACCCCATCTCCGATATCCGTAATAGCCTCCGCCGCCGCCGAACAAGAGCAGCAGAACGACAATTAGCAAAATCAGTCCCATGGGAATCTCCTCTCAGTTAGTAAAATGCTTCGACCAGAATTTCCGCTTTGACTTCGCGGCCAACCGACAATTTACACCTGACCGCTTCAGCATGCAACGCTCCAGCCCGGTTTCGAGCAAGCAAGCTTTGACGGAAACAATCTCGCACGGCCATCCCGGGCTGCCAATATTTATAGCCCGCGGTACTATCGGGGGCTGCCCGAAAGACCGAGCGACAACTACCGCTATCCAGGCGGATCCTTTTGGCGCGTTGCTTTGACACCCGTCAGAATCCCTAGGCCCAATAGTACGATCGCACCCACGGCAATCCAGTGTGCCGGGACATGCATCAAATAGGCTCCGTAAATCAGCCCGCCAATCACGAGCACGAATCCAATAGAGTAAATTCCAAATGACATGTCATCTCCTTCTCGAGCAAACAGAGTGGCAAGGTTATGCGGCCCAGAGCGCGTTCCCGGCTCTTACGGCGTGGAGGTGGCCTTTTGACCTTTAACTTGCAGCTCGTTCACTACCTGCCGCACGTTTGGAACGCTTGACGCCACTTGTTCGACGCGGACGCGCTTGGATTGAGAATTAACCTCGCCGGTCAACGTCACGACGCCATTCGAAACGTCGTATTCGACGCCCTTGCGGAGCTTGTTCTGGATGAGGGCAGCATCCAAATTCTTGTCGATACCCGCGTCCAGATCCGAGTTCATCGTCTTTGTCTCACTTTCGGCGCCGGGAGGAACCACAGCAATCTGGTTCGCTACAACCTGCCCAGTTGCGATTGACTTTGCAATGGATTCAGCTTGTGCCCTGGCATCCTCAGTCGCGACGTTTCCGCCCAGGGTTACGACACCCTTATCGCGATCCTGTGTTACGGAGACATCTTTGAGGCCGGCTTGATCGAGCGCAGTGCGGATGCTGTCAGAAACATCAATCGACTTCCTGGATGCTCCTGAGCAGCCCAGCAGGCTGCCAACTGCGAGCAGCGTGAGCAAGGTTAAGCACAGTTTAAGCGTTTTCATGTTTTTCCTTTGATCAGCGTTTTCCACGCTGGAGTAATCGGGGCATATACCCAACACCGCTGGGTTTTTCCCTGACATGTTCGCATTCTCCTTCTCGGTTCTGCCGGGCGTCCTCAAGGGGGGAAGTAGGCGCCCGGCGACCGCCGCCTCCTACTACCATATTCTAGGGGCACTTCCTCTTTTACCCTTGGCTTGATTCAGTGTCAGTTCAGAATGGCTCACACCTTTGGTCAAAACTGCTCATTCCACATCATGGAGTCGGAGGGTCGCTTGCACGGCCGGTTTCATCAGGGAGTATGCCTACCGTCTATTGTCCGGACGCCATGCTGTGCAACTTTGCTCAGGCCATTGGTCGTTTTTGAACAGACAGTGCATTTCGGGGGGAATATCCTCGACGAGGTCACTGAGTGTAGAGGTGAGCCAGCACGAACCTGCTTGGGTTACCCGTTGGCGATAATCTGCTGCCCTCAGCCCAAGCTCGAAATAGGAAGGAGTCAATCACCGTGCGCATCTGGATACTGATGATGCTGCTGGGCACGACGCTGGCGTTTGGGCAGACTCAACCCGCCGATACCGTCCAAAGGTGCCGGAGCATGCTGGATGAGGCCGCCCATGACGGGAATCCGGACGTTCGAATAGGCGCGGCGCAGGGCCTGAGCCTGGTGGGGGTGAAAGATAACGCTCTTGAGTCTCTCGCCCCGATGCTCGATGACCACGACGTTTCGGTCCGGATTGCGGTGGTTGTCACCCTGGGTGACTTCAAGGACAACCGGACCCTTCCTCTTTTGAAGAAAGCTTTGCAGGATCCCGTTCCCGAAGTCGACTTCGCCGCAGCCAAGGTGCTTTACCAGCTCCACGACCCCGAGGGAGAGCAGTTTCTTCTCGCCGTGGTCAGCAAAGAGTCTAAAGCGTCCTCAAGCTATCTCAGCAAAGAGAAACGCAGCGCCTTGCGATTGTTGCACACTCCCACCAAGCTTCTCATTACCGTCGGCATGGGGGCAGCAGGTTTCGCGCCCGTGCCGGGTCTCGGGTTAGGATTATCTTCGGCACAAGGCATCCTGACGGCTCCTGATTCTTCGGCCCGGGCCGCCTCTCTGCTGCTCATCGGAAGCTCGCGTGATCCAGCCCTGGCTGATGCGGTGGGATCAGCGTTGTCGGACAAGGAGTGGTCAGTGCGCGCTGCGGCCGTTCACCTGGTTGCGATGCATCCCTACCCAGGATTCCGGCAGAACTTGGTCCCCCTGCTTGACGACAAGAAGGAGGCTGTGCGCGTCCGCGCCGCCGCGGCCTACATCAGACTGCAGCACGTGACGGAGGAGCCGACGACGAGGCGAGGCGCCACGACTCATTAACCGTGTGCTACGGCCACTGTCCAGACGATTCACCGCCGAGCCTCAAGTGAAGGTCCGTACTTTGCGGCCAGATAAGCGCCATACGGAATTGATGAAAGTTACTGCCGACAGGGGAAAAGGTATGAAATAGGGCTTGCTTCTGAGGCTGCAGATTGTGCCCATGTCCTCCACTGCGAGTTCCAGCAAGGCTCTGATCAACGGGTTCTTCGAATGGTTCGGTGAACTGGGCCTTTTTTCCTGGCAAGTTCTGCGGTCTGCCCTGACGCCACCTTTTGAATTCCGCGAGCTTGTTCGGCAACTCGACGAGATAGGATCGAAATCGCTTCCACTGGTTGCTTTGGCCGGCGCCGCCATCGGCACCGTCCTCTCCCTTGAAACCCGCGATAGCCTGGTTCGATTCGGCGCCAAGTCATTGCTTCCCGCCGCCGTTGTGTTCTCGATCATCCATGAGATCGGTCCCATCATCACCGGCTTGGTCGTCTGCGGCCGAGCGGGAGCTGGCATTGGCGCTGAGTTGGGATCGATGAAGGTCACGGAGCAGATCGATGCCATCGAGGCATCAGCCGTAAATCCCTATAGGCTGCTGGCCGCAACCCGCATTCTGGCTTGTATCCTGGTGCTGCCACTCCTGACCCTCGCGGCCGATTTCTGCGGGGTGGTAATGGCGTGGGTGGCCGATGCCCTGGCTGAGCCGATCACCTTCCAACAGTTCATCCACAACGGCTTCAGCGCTTTCGGCTTCAACGATTTTCTGCCGCCGACCCTTAAGACCGCTGTGTTCGGCCTGATCATCGGGCTGGTGGCGTGCTTTCAGGGAATGCGGACGCGGGGAGGCACCGAGGGCGTGGGGCGTACGGCGACGAGCTCAGTCGTCTTATCTTCATTGTTTGTAATCCTGGCCGACGTTGTCCTGGTGAAACTGATCGTCATGTTTTTTCCATGAAGACCGGCGCTTATGAGTTCGCAACGGGGCACTGAAAGGGGCCTGTAACCGCATCGTGATAGAGAACTTTGAGAAAAGGAATGGCGAGCCGCCCGTGGTGCTGCGAGGTCTGCACAAGTCCTTCGGCGCCCAGGTGGTCTTGAACGGGATTGACCTGACGGTCGCCCGCGGTGAAACGCTCGCGGTGCTCGGCCGCAGTGGTACCGGCAAGAGTGTTTTGTTGAAGATCATCATCGGGCTGCAGAAGCCGGACGCGGGCTCGGTGAATATCCACGGGCAGGAGATTACCGGAATCAATCTCGGCAAGCTCAACCAAATCCGGAAGAAGATGGGTTTTTTGTTCCAACAGGCGGCGCTCTACGACTCGCTAACGGTGGAGGAGAATGTGGCCTTTCCACTGAAGCACAATACAAAAATGCCGGAGTCCGAGCGACGGGACCGAGTCAAGGAATTGCTGAAGAGTGTGGGCATGGAAGGCGATCTCAAGAAGATGCCTTCCGACATTTCCGGCGGCATGCAGAAGCGAGTGGGGCTGGCGCGGGCGCTGGCTCTCGACCCCGACATCCTGCTGCTGGATGAACCCACCGCGGGACTGGATCCTATTACCTCCGGCGAGATTGATGAGCTGATTCTCAAGCTGCAAAAGGAACATGCCATGGCATCCATCGTGGTCACGCACGATTTGCAAAGCGCAAAAACCATCGCCGGCCGGCTGGCACTGCTCCACCAAGGAAATATAGTGATCGAAGGCGCCTTCGAGGACCTGGAGAAGAGTCGCGACAAGTTTGTCTTAGACTTTATGCGGCGGGACGCTTAAGAAGTTGATGAAAAACATTGTAGCGCCGACCTTTAGGTCGGCACGTGCTGAGCTAAAGCTGCTGAGCTAAAGCTCAGCGCTACAACACCCATCAACCTGTTAGGAGATCATATGTCGAGAGCGGCGCGGTTGGGAGCTTTCATCGTAACGACACTGGCGATTCTGGCAGTGGGAACCTTTATCATCGGTAACAAGCAATACCTTTTTTCCTCCACGTACCGGCTGAAGGCGCAGTTCAGCAACGTGGTGGGCTTGGATGTGGGCGCCGGGGTTCGGGTGGGTGGTGTTTACCGCGGAACCGTGCATAGTATCGAGTTGCCTCACAGCACGAGCGGCATAATTACGGTGGTCATGGACCTCGACGTCTCGACCCACGACATCATCAAGCAAGACTCCGTAGCGTCAATCGAAACCGAGGGCCTGCTGGGCAACGAGTATATGGCGGTCTCGTTTGGAACTGCCGGGGCGGCCAACGTGCACGACGGTGATACCATCGCCAGCCACCCTCCGATCGCCATGTCAGACCTGATTAAGAAGTCGGAGGATATTCTGAATAGCAGCCAGCAAGCCATCAAAAACGTCACGCAGGCGACCGCGAATTTAAACTCGATCAGCGCCAAGATCGACCATGGTCAAGGGACTGTAGGGGCGCTGATCAACGACAAAAAAATCTATGGCGATCTTGACCAAACGATGAACGGAATCCGTGACGTGGTAGCCCAAGCGCAAGCGGGCGTCACCGACTTCCAGGAGAACATGGAGGGGCTGAAGCACAATTTCTTCCTGCGCGGATATTTCAAGAACCGCGGCTATGAAGATTCCGCTGAGCTGGCGAAAGACGAAATCGCACGTCTGCCCCAGAGCACGCCGCTGAAAACGTTTACGTACGACGCCAAGCAACTCTTCGGCAAGGTAGACACGGCCAAGCTGAAAAACCAGAAGTCTCTGGACGCTGCCGGCGATTTCCTGGCCGATACCGACTTTGGGCTCGCCGTGGTGGTCGCGTGTTCCAGCATGGAAGGAGATGCCGGGAAAGACTTGGTCCTGACCCAAGGTCGTGCCCTGGTGGTCCGCGAGTACCTTGTCGAGAATTTCGCTTTCGATGATAGGCAGCTCAAGACGCTGGGAATGGGGAAGAAGAGCGGCACGAGCCCTGAAACCGGTTGGGGCACAATCCAGATCCTCGTTTATCCCGCCGGCACTGAAATGCCGCCCGCGAAGCTGCCGCAGAATAGCGCTCCACCCAAGACCACCGCAGAACTGCCGGTTCCCGAATCTCCCGCTACCGTTCCAAAACCACAGTAGCCCCGAGGCGCCCGCGAAAGTATTAGGGCCAAGGACGTAGCCACGGTATGGTCTGCCTGGCGTGGGTTCGTGAGATTCTGAAAAGCCCACGCCACAGAGTCCGTGCCGTGGCCCGCTGTCATGTGAGTTGGTCTTTTGAGTGTCCTCTCTCGGAGAGTTGGTTGATGTGGTCGGCGATTTCCTGCGGCCGGTCGATGTTGACAATGGCCTCCCAGCTCGACTTGCCCGCGGTCTCAATGGAAAGATCGCCCACTCCGAAAATTCTTTGGCCGATCCGCTGATGCACGGTCACGTCCTGCACTTTCGAGACCTGGACGGTGCGCGTGTTCCTGCTCAGAATGCCCGTTTCGTACCGCAGCCTGTCATCGAGGATGGTCATCTTGGTAAAGCGGTTGCGGAGATGGCGTTTCAGCGGCCAGAGCAGAAGAAGCGCGGGCAACCAGGGAATCCAGGGATGCCATGCCGACGGAATCGAGGGCGGCCATTGCAAACGCATCGTCGCAACGACCAAAGCCGCCACGATCAGAACCGTGACCGCGTAGCCCATGTATATGAATTTCATAGTCGGACGAATGATCATTTCGGACATGTCCCCCTCCTTTGACCAGCACGCGCTATTGTACCGCGCAACGGAAGGTGGGATAAAAAAGAATCGTCGCAGTTGGGCGCTCTGCCCCGCCGGATGACCTCGCCAAGATCTGAGAAGGTGTAACCCCACACGAGTTTTGACATCAAGTGGATACAGCGCGGCCCTTGGCCGCAAGCGAAAGCAGATTCTTCTCCCGCAAGGCGGGATCAGAATGACATGTCATCCTGAGCGCAGCGAAGGATCTGCTTTTCTTCGCGCCGCGCGATGAAGTTGGCGCCTAGTGCTACAGATCGGAGCGGTGGTGTTTCGCAAGAATTGTAGTGGCTCACGGGCTGGGCGCGGGGAGGGAGGATTCCCGGCGTTTTTCAGTGAAATCCAACGCGAAAGAAGGGTTGGAAGACGTGCCGGTAATTGAGAAGGGAACCACTGTAACGGACTTCTGTTTCAGGAACGGACCGACGGCCTTCAATACCAGCGCTTTGAATCCCGACGTGGTGTCGGATAACTTTCCGTTGGTGTACAAAATTCCATGGAGATCAACTTTTCGGTCCAGCAAGTTGTAGGTGCCTTGAAGCTGCGCGCGCGTGCCCGGAGCGCTGAAGGAGACGTGGGACAGAGTTGCGACGCCATTTTTCACCGAGACCTGCCCCCTAAACTCCGAGAGCACCGTTTCCGGGTCTTCGGCTTGCTGCTTCTTGTTCTCGCCGCCCGCACTCTGGGTTAATGCATTTACCGGCTGCTGGACGTGTGGGTTCGTGAAGCGTTCGCTGCCAATGCCGCAGTTGCCTACAAGATTCAGCTTCCTCAAAAATCCCGGAGGCCCCGGCGGCACTTGTACTTTCGCGCGCAGGTTGATACTGCCGGTCATCCAGGGGCGTTTCTCGTCCGTAAAGAGGAACAACAAATCCTCAATGCGGCCTCCATTCACGGCCATCTGCAGCCCAACTGTTTTTCCCTGCTGGCCGGGGTGCCCGGCTACGCTACCGTTCGACGTCACAGTGGTCCGCTGAAAGTGCGAGTCCACGTTCTGAAGATACGTGTCTCCATTCGTTCCGTCCACAACCGCCTGGAATTTCGAAATCAGGTGAACGGTGTGGCTGCTTCGGGATACGCGGAAGTCGGGCACGTCGATTTCGCCATTCGCATCGATATGGCCGAGGGTGCCGCTAAACTTGCCTTGGGACGATAGGGTGCCTGAGATACCCTCGAACACAGCCAGGTTCGCGTGCTCATAAGTGTAGGAACCAGTCACCGGAGTACTGCCGGGGTCATCCTCATCCCAGGGGCCGATTTCACCCTCCGACCGGATTTCCCCTGGCGGCTCGGTATTTAACAACGCTGCATGGTAGGGGATGACCCCGTTCTCACCGACGTTGTCCAATGTCAACCGATGAACGTACAGCTTGAAGGGTTCTTGGTCCGGCTGCCGGGGCATAAACTCCAACAGAGCGCCATCCGTGGCGATCTCGCCAATCGTGATCGAAGCGCCCGTGGTGCTGGTGGTCAACGGCATCACATTAGGCGGCTGGCCGCTCGGACCCGGCGGCGGTATTAACACGTGCAACCCCTTCACCTCGACCCTATCCAGGCGCTTGTGAATCCGCAAAAGGCCATTGTAGCTTCCTCGAATGATCAGCGTCTGGACCGTGATCAACGGTGGCAGGTCCTTGCGTTGCCGGTGCAGGAAACTGACCCCTTCAACCACGCACCCCGGTGGAAAGTAGGTTTTGCGGAAGCTGCGGATTTGGACGGTTCGGGCGAATCGGTCCTGGAGCGCTTTCGTGACAGCCCGTTGTGTGTATGGCCAGTTGCAGGCCAACACGATCAGCACGATGCCTGCGATGACTATGAGCGACGCTCCTATGATCAGCCACCAGCATCCAGGCGCCCACCACTGTCCCGGCGTGTGGACCTCCCCAGCGCCGCTGCGTGTAGAAGTCGTGGAACTCTCCCCAGTCATCTACCGCCTGATTATTATTATTGGTCCACGATGATACCGGCGATGCCGACGATGCCTCTCGGTACGGGCCGTGCTCGTCGCGGTTGCGGGCGCAGGGCACAGGGCGCCCAAAGTAAATGCCAATAACAGTGCAGCCAAAATCCGTTTGTACATGGTTTCCCTCTCGCTCTATGGGTTACTCGGGGGGACCTCAGTATCTCAATCTGGACCCTCCCCGCGGCCGTAAAGCCGGAAACGTCGAATCACTTGTGTGAACAAAAATGCGAAGGACATCCTCGCGTGAGGCTGCCCTTCGTGTTCCGAGCGGTCTTGTTTAGTGTCCGGGCGGAGCCTTTGGTGCAGCCGCGGCTCCGGCGGCAGGTTTCCGCGCGGGCTTTGCGGCCGGCTCAGGCGCCCAGTATTGGGGATCGGCTTCGATCCAGGATTTCTCGACGTAGCTCCATTCCGGAATCACCATCCAGATGTTGTCCTCGACGCTGGCTACGCTCTCCGCGTAAAGCTTGTTCATCTGGCCCCTTCCCTCGTCGCCCAGCGCAGCGCCGAAATCCTTCGCATGCGCCAGGCCAGTGTCCTGATCCTTGAGGGACGTCATCGGCAACAAGAAAAGATAGGCGTCCGCCACACCCATCAGTCCTTCGTAAGTCGCCCAGGGGATGTTTTGGCCGATCTTGAGGTTGGCGTCGCGATAAAGCTTCGTAAATCCCTCGAACTGTTCGTGGTGACCAGGGCGCATATGGAAGATGGCCACCTCCCAGTAATGGGAGTGCGGTATGTCTGCTCCGGCGACGTTGTTGCTGAGGTCGGGGCGATAATGCCAAATGGTGTAGTGGACCTCGGATACGTGCGGGGCCGCGTGCGCATCCAGCGCGTCAAACTTAGCGTCGGCCGCCGCGTCGCCGAGAAGCCACTCCTCGTTCTTTTGCAGCGCCTCGAAAGAATCGTAGCCGGAGAGGTAAATCGCTCGAGGTGAGCCCGTCAGGGCCTCCATCCCCAGGACGTGCGTCGGGTCCTTGAGTTGCTGCGACAAGGCAGCGGATTCTGAAGCAAATTTGTCGTAGGGTGCATCCTCGTAGGGTTTTATGTTGTCCGTTTGGATGTGTAGGATGTTGGGCGGCGGAACTGCCGGAGTTTGTGCCTGTGCGGCCAGGGAGCCTGCCAGTGCCAGGGATAATCCGGCGACGGAACTAAGCCATTTTTTCATGTCTGCCCACCTCCAGGGGGCTAGAAGGGGAATTGCGCAAGAGGAAGGAATCGAAACCTGCGAATACTTCTTTCCCTCAACCGTCAGCCGGGTCTGGGATTGTTTGACTCCTGAGGCTCGGCAGGGAGATGATTCTGCAACGAACCGACAATGCCTCTTGCAAACCTAGCTTGCGCGCCCCAAAGAGAATTGTCTGTTCACTTTTATACACTCCGAGCACATTTTTCCCGGGAGGGTCATCGGCTCCGAACCGCCCTTCCCGAAGTCCTCGAAACCCGTTGTCGCCACTGCTGGAAGCGGATTTTTCAGACACCGCTTCCTTCGGGGTCTTTCCTGGGATCGATTTCTTCATCGCCACAAACCGGTGGCTCTACCCTGCTCGGATCGTGAGAGCCGCCATCCGTTCCACCATCGCTCCGAACAGCGGCCGCGTCAGATGACTCTCTGCCAACAATAACCAATAATAGCGGGCATGTTTCACCAGCCTCCCGCCCGTCTTCACCAGCCGCCGCTGGAGACTCGTCAAAGACCAGTTCCCGATTCTTTGCGGCAAAACCAGCCGTCGCCAAAGGTTGCCCAGATTATAGGCAATGATGGTCAGCCAGAGCCGCGCCTCGTTGGACCGGAACCGGTGACAACTGAGCCGAGTCATCTTCACTGCCTGCTTGCCTTCCTTGATCCACTGCCCGGCAGTGCCCCTCTTGTTGTGGAACCGCACTACCGCTCGGCTCGGAAGCGTCAGGTTCGTCACAATGAAGCCCACTCGCGGGTAACCAAGCACCAGTCGCGGGTCAGTCATTTCATGAACAAGCTCCGGACGCTGCGCTTTATCGATCACGCGGGCAACGGCGCGGTGACGGTTAACAGTGGCCTCTTGAGCGCAGTCCTGAGCGACTAGCATACTATAAGCGGCATAGGTGTTGCCGGAGCGCTTGGGCTGCCATACTGAACGGCGTAGCGCGGAGGAAAGCATTCGGCTTGATGGAATGCTCTCCAATTGAGACCCTTCGCCCAGGCTTAGAAGACGAGCCGCCGCATTGTCCACCCTTGTTACGGAGTGAAGCCCCCGTTCATATTAAATCCTCGGCAAATCCCCACCGGCCTCACCCTCTAGTTCTCCCTTGTCAACTGCGACGAGCAGTTTTGAACAAAGAGCTGTACTTTTATGAACAGACAGGCCAGAGCCCGACTTGCTAATGTACGGCCGTTGTAGCGCCTTCGTCGGTGTACAGCGGCCACTGAGACGAAAGGAAGCGCCATGTCACCAAAAGAGGCCAAATTGAAAATGGAAATTCCTGGATGGGACGCAGGCTCGGAACTGAGCTTTTTTGAACAGATTCCGACATTTCAGGAATGAGAAAGTTCTGCCAGAACCATTTGCGAGCGAGACGGCGGCTGCAGTATGTTTCATCCGAAAATCGGCCCTCAATCCACGCAACCCGCGTCAGCAGAGCACCGCCGAGCAAGCGAGGGATGATGGGCCAGAGGAATCACAATGCATATTCGTTTCATTCGTACGCTGTTCTTCGGGCTCGTCGTGCTCTCGATGTCGGCAGCATCGTTTGCGCAAGTTGGCGTGGCCATTACGATCGGCCCGCCCCCGCTGCCTGTTTATGAGCAGCCTCTTTGCCCAGGCGACGGTTATCTCTGGACACCTGGCTACTGGGCCTACGATTACGACATCAACGATTACTACTGGGTGCCGGGCACATGGGTGATGGCGCCGGAAATCGGTTTCCTATGGACTCCAGCCTATTGGGGTTGGGGCGGCGACGGATTTGTTTTCTATGACGGTTACTGGGGTCCGCACGTGGGCTTCTACGGCGGGATCAATTACGGCTTCGGCTATTTCGGTGAGGGTTACGAGGGCGGGCGTTGGGATAACGGACACTTCTTCTACAACCGTTCCGTGAACAACATGAACATCAATGAAATTCACAACGTTTACAACACAACCATCAATAACACCACGGTGAACCACGTCAGCTACAACGGTGGCAACGGTGGAATCATCGCGCGTCCAAGACCTGAAGACGAGGCTGCGGCGCGTGAGAGACATATCCCGCCAGTAGCGGCTCAAACTCAACATGCGCAGGCGGCCCGAGCCAACCCGCAGCAACGCGCGTCGGCGAACATGGGCAAGCCAGGCGTCGCAGCGACACCCAGGCCAGGAGATTTTAATGACCGTGGCGCTGTACCGGCCAAAGAGGCAGGAGCGCCCTATACTCCAGCCAATCGCGGAGGAAATCAGGAGCGTTCAGAGAACAACGCTGCTCGAGCCAGCACGGCCTTCCATCCCCGCGACCTTCCGCCCTTGGCACGGCCCAGCGCTCCAAATACGGGCAAGCCGAAGCTGGACAAGAAGTACCAGCAGCAGCAGGAAAAGCAAATCGCGAAGCAGCAACTGGAACGAGACAAACTCCAGCAGAAGCAGGACCAGGAGCACCAGAAGCTGGCGAAACAGAACGCCGGTGAAGGGGAAAAGCAGCAGGTGGAACAGCGGCACCAGCGACAGACGCAGCAATTGCAGCAAAAACACCAACAGGAGCAACAGCAGTTGCAGCAGAGACAGCAGCCACCGAACCGGGAGCCGTCCAAGAGGTAAGCAAGCGTAGCGCAGACCTCCGTCTTTGAGGTCTGCGGTTCTTCCTCAGATTCGCGCTTTCGAATCCAAGGGCAAACCGGCAATCGTCAACCCGCAGCGGCGCATGGGTTGCGCCGCGCTCGTGCCGCAATACTCAGTACCGTCCCAATTTGAATGTAGGGCCGCCCCTTGGCAGCCTAGGCCGGGGCAAGCCCCGGCCCTACATCCCATATTAGATTACTACCGAACACTCCTTCATGCGGGACCATTGCCAGGGAGTGGGAATCCGCGCCGCTTGAGTAGGCGCAGCGTGACGAATAAGACCAGTCAAGCCGCAGACCTCAAAGGCGGAGGTCTGCGCTACCTTGCTTCTTCTTCCGCTCCTCAGCCTTCTTCCTTGCCTCTTCCTGAGCGTTCATAGCCGAAATGGCTATCCGTGACGTCAGAACGTCGGCGCGAGGACAGCATGGCAGACGAGTGCATGGATGTCACGCTTACCAGCGCAAGGTACTGGTGCAGTTTGCTGTAGCGGCTGTCAAGGGGGATCTCGAAGAGATCCAACATCATTAGCCGTGGGCAAAACCCACGGCTAATGATGTTGTTCCCCTGCGGGGAACTTTGGTCATCCATGGCAGGCCGGGACAGGTAGATCGCGCTACAAGAAAACCAAACTGCACCACTACCTGCTGCCGACTGCGCTAGTCGCTGAAAACGTGGTATCGTAACGCTGGGTAACTGTGCGGCTTCTAGAAACACTCACGGACATTGTTAAACCGGCAGCACGAAACCGGCAGGGGATCGCGGCGCTCGTGCGGCACTTAGGCGGATTCGGGCTGTTCCTTCTCGCGATCGTCGACAGCTCCCCCATCCCAACATTTGGCAGCCTGGACATTCTCACCGCCATACTCGCTGCGCGGCAGCGCGAACCGTGGTACTACTACGCCGCAGTCGCCACGGCAGGCTCGGTCATCGGCGCCTACTTAACATTCCGAATGGCACGTAAGGCCGGCTTGGACTATGTCAACCGCAAGTTTAGGAAGCGCAAGGTCGCCAAGCTGCTGAAGTACTTTCAGCGGTGGGGTACGGGCGCTCTGGTCGTTTCTACCGTTCTCCCTTTGCCCTTCCCTACGAGCGCGTTTTTCGCCGTAGCAGGCGTGCTGGACTACCCTCTCCGGACATTCATCGTTATCGTGGCTTTGGGCCGAGCAGTGCGTTACGGAGCCATAGCCGCAGTTGCCTCCCACTACGGCCGCCGCTTCGTTGTCGGTCTGCGGCATCTAGGGCGACATTCCGGGTGGTTGCTAGCGATTGCCGCCGCAGTGGTCATCGCGGTGACCGCGGCGATAGTGCTAAGAAAGCGACTACAATCGAGTCGCCCCGTGGTCAAGGCGCATGCAAGGTGACATTCCCGTTGCTCTAAGCAGGCTTCTGCGCTATATACCCCATCATTACTGGACAAACTCCGATGCCACAAACACCACACATTGAGCGTCATTTCACCGGATCCGAAACAGTCCGAGACGTTGTGATTGGAATGTCAGATGGATTGACAGTTCCCTTCGCTCTAGCAGCAGGTCTGTCGGGCGCCATCAATACCACGAGTATCATTGTGACCGCGGGCCTGGCAGAAATCACTGCCGGTTCGATCGCCATGGGACTGGGCGGTTATCTGGCCGCTAAGAGTGACGCGGAACACTACTTCAGCGAGAGGGCAAGAGAAGAATCGGAAGTCAATGAGAAGCCCGAGGTTGAAGCGGGCGAAGTTGCGGAAGTATTCCAATCGTATGGTCTGACCGCCGAAGAAAGCAAGCCAATTGTGGATGCGCTCAGAAAGCGGCCACAAGCCTGGATTGATTTCATGATGCGATTTGAGCTGGGCCTTGAGAAACCCGATCCCAAGCGGGCGTTTATCAGTGCAGCAACGATTGCAGGGGCTTACATTGCAGGCGGTTTCGTCCCGCTCGGTCCCTACATTGTTCTCTCGGCGGCCAGCGCGGCCCTTAAAGTATCGGCAATCATTACTCTTTTCGCGCTGGCTGCTTTTGGTTACGTCAAAGGCCGCTTTACTGGCGCGCCGCCGCTCCGTAGTGCAATCCAAACAACGGTCGTGGGTGGGCTAGCCGCAGCCGCGGCATTCATGATAGCGCGAGCAATTTCCTGACAGCATAAGGGAGCGACTGCATGGAAAAAGCAAAATCGCCTTTAGAGGGTTTCTGGGAGAGGCCGCTGCGCGACCTGCTTCAGCAATTGCAGGCAACTCCGACGGGGCTGACTACCGACGAGGCGAAGCGGCGATTGCGCCGGTATGGCCCAAACAGCCTGGAGCAGGAGTCGCGCTTCGCCACGCTGTTCAGTATTTTCCGTCTCTTCGCTAATCCCCTCGTCATCATCCTTCTTGTGGCCAGCGGCATATCGCTCGGACTGGGTGACCCGGTGGGCGGGTCGATCATCATCGCCATCGTTCTGCTCAGCGTACTGCTGAACTTCTTCATGGAATTCCAGGCTCGACATGCGGTGGAGGAGATCCGCAAGCAGGTTGCCACTACGGCTGCCGTTCTGCGTGACGGACGAGAACAGGAATTGCCGGTAGCAGAGCTGGTCCCGGGAGATATCGTCCACCTCCATGCTGGAGACCTTGTGCCGGCGGACGCGCGTCTACTGGATGTCAAGGACCTGCAAGTGCGCGAGTCAGCGCTCACGGGGGAGTCTCTGCCGGTTGAAAAGGCGGCGGCTGATCTTCCCGCGGGAAAACACGGCGTCGCCGACGCGAGCAACAGTGTTTTCCTGGGCACTGCCGTTCAGACGGGGATCGGCACCGCGGTCATTGTTTGCACCGGCAGAGACACATCCCTCGGCGAGATTGCCCAGCGGCTCGCTGCGCGGCCGCCCGAGACCGAGTTCGGCCGCGGCGTACGCCACTTCGGAATAATGCTCACCTACGTGACCATGCTGCTGGTGCTTTTCGTGCTGCTGGTCAACCTCATTTTGCACCGTCCGGTATTGGAGTCTTTCCTTTTCTCCGTCGCGCTTGCGGTAGGGATGACGCCCGAGCTGATGCCCATGATCATCACCGTAACACTGGCTCAAGGCGCGAGGCGGATGACCAGGAAGAAGGTTCTCGTCAAGCAACTTGCGGCCATCGAGGACTTTGGCAGCGTGGAGATCCTCTGCAGCGATAAGACGGGCACGCTCACCGAAGGAGAGATAGTGCTTGACCGGCACGTGGACGTGCAAGGTAAGGAAGACGAGAACGTCCTGCGGCTCATCTACCTGAACAGCTACTTTGAAGCGGACATCAAGAGCCCCCTTGATGATGCCATCCTGAAGTACCCGCGCCCTAAAATTGTGGAGTATGTCAAGGTGGACGAGATTCCCTTCGACTTCAACCGCAAGCGCCTCTCGGTGGTAGTGCGGCACGGAGACGAACACCTCCTCATTACCAAGGGCGAGGCAGAAAGTGTTTTTGCCATTTGCAAGACGGTGACCATCGATGGCTCCCCCCAGCCGTTCGACGACAGCCGGCGGGCTCAAGCGGCGGAGACCTTCCAGAAGCTGAGTTCCGACGGGTACCGCGCTCTCGGGGTGGCCGTGCTGAAGGTGGAGAAGCAAGATGTTTACAAGGTGGCGGCCGAGCACGATATGACGCTGGCGGGGTTCGCGGCATTCCTTGACCCGCCCAAGGAAGGGATTGCTCCCGTTCTGGAGGCGTTGAAGCAGAATGGGATTTCCGTGCTCATCATGACTGGCGACAACCAGTATGTGACACAGAAGGTAGCACGTGACGTCGGGCTGGCAGCAGACCGCATTCTCACCGGGAACCAGGTCGACACGATGGACGATGCCGCTCTGGCCGTCCAGGCCGAGAATGGCGCCATCTTCGCCCGTGTGTCTCCCGAACAGAAGAACCGGGTCATCCTCGCTCTGAAGACACGTGGGCACGTTGTCGGGTACATGGGCGACGGCATCAACGACGCTCCGTCGCTGCACACTGCGGATGTTGGCATTTCAGTTGTGAATGGCGTCGATGTGGCCAAGGACGCTGCGAAGATCATCCTCCTGGAGAAGGATCTTGCGGTTTTGAACGACGGGGTCATGGAGGGGCGGCGCAGCTTCGCCAATATCATGAAGTATATCATCATGGGCACGAGCTCGAACTTCGGCAATATGTTCAGCATGGCCGCGGCATCGCTCTTCTTGCCATTCCTGCCCATGCTCCCAACGCAAATACTGCTCAACAACTTTCTTTACGACGCTTCGCAGATCAGCATCCCCACCGACAATGTTGATCCCGCCCTGCTGCACCGGCCCAAGCGATGGCAGATTGGGTTTATTCGCGAGTTCATGATCATCGTCGGTCCCATCAGCTCGATCTACGATTTCCTCACTTTCGGGGTACTGCTCTGGGTGTTCCACGCTTCCACCAACGCGCCGCTATTCCATACAGGATGGTTCGTGGAATCTCTGGCAACCCAGACGCTGGTGGTGTTCGTGATCCGGACGGCAGGCAATCCTCTCAAGAGCCGCCCCAGCCTGCCGTTGGTAACCAGCGTGTTAGCTGTCGTCGCTATGGCCACTGTCCTGCCCTACACACCACTCGCGCGCCTGCTGGGGTTTACCCCGCTACCGCTGTCGTTGTTGGGCGCGATTGCGCTTCTTACCGTGACCTATCTCTTCCTGGTGCAGGGTGTGAAGTCCTGGTTCTACCGCCGCCACGGGCTGCTTTGATAGGACTCGGCGGCCCGTGTCCGGTTTCCCCAGGACTACGGCGTTTATGACGTCCTAATCGAGAATTCACACATAGGCCAGCGACACCACAAGACGATATACTGGTAGGGTTGCGTCGTAGATTGCCATGCAGTGAAATCCGTCGCAATGCCTGGAAGCTCAGACCCAGTGGTGAGGGAAGAACGGAGAATGGAAGCAGGCATCCTCATAGGCTACTTCGCAAAACGAGATGAAGCTCGCCGAGCCCTCAGGAAGTTGCAGAGAAGGGGTTTCCGCCGCGCCGCATTGGTGAGCAAGACCGCGGATGGAGATGTACGTACATGGGATCCCTTCCTTTGGCACCGGGCTTTCGGTATGACCCTGGCCTTCATCCTGTTCGGGGTCCTCGCCGGGGTTGCATTCATAGGCCTTCATTGGCCGCAGCCGATTCTGAGCGCAGCCCTTCCTGCCCTGATTTCGATCCTTGTGGGTGGAATCATCGGAGCCCTCTTTGCCGGGGTGTGGATACGACGATCGAAGTACGGCGTGGAACGAAGGCTGCTCGAGGATCACAAACGTTGGTTGGTGTCCGAGGAGGCCGTCCTGATCCTCCAGGCGCCGATTGAAACACTGCGGTTCCCAGCGGCGGTGCTTCGAGAAAGCGGCGACATCCCGCCCGCGGTCTTCGTCCTGCATCCGAAGCGCGAGAATCCGATTGGAGATGTGTGGAACCCTGGGGCGGCGCTCTCTCCGGCGCAGATCCAGGAGCGTGCCCAGCGCCTGGCCCTGGACCACCAAATGGACCCTAAGCCGCAGCGGAACACTGCACTGCTCGAGCGGCTCGAACTGGCCCGTCAATGGGCCCATCAGGTTTGCTCGGATCTCTCCGAAGCAAGTCGACTGGAACAGGGTGCGCCTCCGACCGCCGAGTGGCTCCTCGATAATGAGTACGTCATCGAGAGCACCGCCCGCGACGTTCAGGTGAACCTTCCCGGGCGTTATTACCAGGAGCTGCCGGCGCTCGCGAGTGAGCCCTACCGGGGCCTGCCGCGCATCTACGGCTTGGCGAGGGAACTCGTCTATCATACGGACTTGCGTCTAGACCGGGAGAACATCCTGGCGTTTATTAAGGCCTATCAATCTGCGCGCACGCTGACGATTGGCGAACTCTGGGCTGTCCCCCAGATGCTGCGCATCGCGCTGATTGAGAGCATCCAGGACCTCGCCGCCAGCGCTTTGACCGAGTTGCGGGAACGTGAGATCGCCGACTTCTGGGCGAACAGGCTTATTACGGCCAACCGGCGAGATCCCAACCAGCTCTTCTCTGTCCTGGCAGAACTTGCCAAAAACCAACCCAGCCCAAGCCTCTATTTCGCTTCTCAACTGGTCGATCATCTCTACGACGAAGAAGCCGCGTTAGCGCCGGTCCAGAGCTGGCTGGAGCGCACCTACCACAAGCCCCTGAGGGAGCTCAGCCTGCGTGAGCAAAACCGCCAGACGAAGGATCTGCTATCGATTGGGAATGCGTTTACCAGCTTGCGACAGCTCGCCCTGTTGGATTGGAGACGGCTCTTCGAGCAGCTCAGCCGCGTGGAGTGGTGGCTTCGGTTGGATCCATCCGGTGTCTATCCCAAGATGGATTTCGACACGCGCGATCGGTATCGCCGTGCGATTGAAGAGCTCGCGCGTCGGTCCGGTCAGGCGGAAGACCAGGTCGCCCAACACGCCATCGAGCTAGCCGCGCAAGCCTCCCGTGAAGCGACGGAAGATGACCGGTGGATCCACGTCGGGACCTATCTGATTGGTGAAGGAAGGCGCGAGCTTGCGCGGCTCTTACGCTGCCCTGAGGGTCCACGTTTCCGCGTCCTGCATTGGGTATACCGCCATCATTCTGCCGTGTACTTTCTTGGGCTCAGCTTCCTCTCCGCTCTATTCATCTCCCTGATCGTCCTGCTTGGTCGGCGCGGACAGACGCCCGGGATCCGGCTTGTGATCGCCCTCCTTTTGCTGATCCCCGTCAGCCAACTCGCGCTCGAGGTTTTGAATTACCTCGTCATGCGGCTACTTCCACCCCGAGCCCTTCCCAAGATGGGTTTCGAGGTTTCGGGCATTCCTGACGCATTTCGAACGTTGGTCGTTGTGCCCGTGCTGCTGAGGGACGCGGAGACGATCCGGGCAGAGGTGGAGAAGTTAGAAATCCGGTACCTGGCCAACAAAGAAGGCAATCTGCTCTTCAGCCTCTTCACGGACTACACCGATTCGGATCAGGCGCATCGTGAGGACGACGAAAGACTGCTCCAGACTGTGACCGAGGGCCTCGAAGCTCTCAACCACCGGTATGGTGGTGAGCGTTTCTTCCTCTTGCATCGGGACCGCACGTGGAGTGAATCCGAGCAGAAATTCATCGGTTGGGAACGCAAACGCGGGAAGATAGAAGAACTCAATCGGCTGATCGATGGAACGCGACCTGTAGGTACCGCTCGTTTGGTATACGTCGGCGACCCCGGTCATCTGTCCAATGTGAGGTTCGTCATCACATTAGACAGCGACACACAACTGCCTCTTGGCACTGCCCGCAGGATGATCGAGACCCTGGCACATCCCCTAAACCGGCCGCGCTTCGATGCCGCAGGCAGGATCCTGGCCGGCTCCTACACAATCATCCAACCGCGCGTGAGCCCTTCCCTGCCGAGCACGAGCGCCTCGCCTTTCAGCCGACTCTTTGCAGACGCGGTCGGAATTGACCCATATACCAAGGCGGTTTCCGATGTCAATCAGGATCTCGCCGGTGAAGGCTCCTACCATGGCAAAGGCATCTATGATGTGCGCGCCTTCAGTCGAGTGCTGTCTGGGAGGTTTCCTGAAGAGTGGTTGCTGAGCCATGACTTGATTGAAGGCGCTCACGTCCGAGTGGGCTTGGCCAGTGATATTGAGCTCTATGATGAGTTCCCGCAGGATTACCTGAGCTACACCCGCCGGCAACATCGTTGGATTCGTGGTGATTGGCAAATCGCGGATTGGGTCTTACCGCGTGTTCTCCAACCTGGAGGACGGCGAGGGCCAAACCAGCTCTCATGGTTCAGCCGTTGGAAGGTCTTCGACAACTTGCGCCGGAGCCTGCTGCCCGTAGCCAGCCTGGGCTTGCTCGTAGCCTGCTGGCTGACTTCTCCTCAGATCGCGTGGATCTCGACCCTTGTGGTCGCCGTGCAGTTGCTCTTCCAGCCTTTGGCGCAGCCCTTCACCATGGCGACCACCCGCCAGGGGCTGAAGAGCTTCTCCTTCTCGAAGGTGGCGCACGATCTGCTGCGGACGGTTGCTGATGCTGCACTGCTTCCGCACCAGGCCGGGCTGGCTTTGGATGCCATTCTGCGGGTCTGGTATCGCCGCCTCATCTCTCATCGGGGATTGCTCGAGTGGACTTCGGCCCAGGTGACGGATGGGAGAGCCCCGGGTCAGCTACGAGGGTTCGTGATTTCCATGGGCTTGGCGAGCGTCTTCAGCGGCATCGTGGGTTGGGCGGTGCAGCGCTGGATGCCATCCAGCCTTGCGATGGCCAGCCCCTGGCTCGTCTTGTGGTTCCTATCCCCTCTGATCGGTTGGCGCTTGATCCTTCGACCCCAGGCGAAGCAAGAGCAACTCCTGCTGCCTGAAAAGGATCTGCGCTTCCTGAGGAGGGTTGCAAGACGAACCTGGCGCTATTTCTCGGAATTTGTCAGCGCTGACTCGTCTTGGCTTCCACCGGACAACCACCAAGTGTCACCTCAGAAGCCACTGGCGATGCGTACCAGTCCAACCAACATCGGTCTCTGGATGCTCAGCGCGCTGGCCGCACATGATTTCGGGTATATGACGGTGGATCAGGTCGTCGATAAGCTGACGCACACTA
>JBEKVC010000022.1:0-28408 GCA_049514395.1 Terriglobia bacterium | reverse complement strand
GCTCCGTTGGCGTCTCGGAAGGGCATTTTAGTGGTCGAGACCCAGGTCACCCGCCCGTCGGGCCAAGTTTCCTTCTCCTCTTTGGCCGTCATCGGCTTCCCGGTGGTGATGACTTCCTGCTCATCGTAGTAGGCCTGTTGGGCGTGTTCGGCGGTGAAAAAATCGAAGTCCGTCTTGCCGATTGCCTGGCCTGGGTCGCTTAGCCCGAACCCTTTAGCGAGCGCTTTATTGATCCGGGTAAAGCGGCTCTCCCGGTCCTTGAAGTAGATCGTGTCGGGGAGATTGTCCATGAGGGTGCCCAGCAGATCGCGCGCCTGCGCCAAGGCTTCCTCCGCTTTTTTCCGCTCGGTGATGTCTTGGTAAAGGCCCAAGAGCCCCAGCGGCTTGTCGTCCATCACCAGCGGCACAGCGTAGATCTCCACATCCACGAGGGTGCCGTCTTTGCGACGCCGGCGGCTGGTGGCGTGCACGCTGGCGCCACCCAGGGTCTGCTTGGTTAAACTCTCAGCTTCGGAAACCCATTCCGTGGGTATAATAAGCTCATCCAGATTGAAGCCCTGCATTTCTTGGCGCGAGTAGAGAAAGAGTCTCTCAAACGCTGGGTTGCACATCTGGACGCGTTCCTCTTTGTCCAGAACCGCGATGCCCACGGGGCTGATCTCAATGAGGGTGTTGAGGTAGGCGGTTCGCTCTTCTAGGGCTTTCTCCGCTTGCTTGCGCTCGGTGATGTCCCGAGAGACGCCAAACGTTCCGATAATAGCTCCGTTGGCGTCTCGGAAAGGCATTTTGGTGGTGGAGGCCCAGGTCACCCGCCCGTCGGGCCAAGTCTCCTTCTCCTCTTTGGCTGTCATCGGCTTCCCGGTGGTGATGACTTCCTGCTCATCGTCGTAGGCTTGTTGGGCGTGTTCGGCGGCGAAGAAATCGAAGTCCGTCTTGCCGATTGCCTGGCCAGGGTCGCTTAACCCAAACCCTTTGGCGTGCGCCCTATTGATGCGAAGAAAGCGGCTTTGGCGATCCTTGAAATAGATGTAGTCGGGGAGGTTATCCATGAGGGTGCCCAGCAGATCGCGCTCCTGTGCCAAGGCCTGTTCGGCTTGTTTACGCTCGGTAATGTCGATGAGCGTCCCCGCCACAAGGGGTTCCTTTGCTTTTCCGGACTGGATCAGGCTCTGACCCGCTGACTTCATGGCATCTCACTCCAATCACGAGGGCATTTTCCGCCTGACCTGCCCTGGTGCCCGCCTTCACGTGGTCGATTGCAAAACCCCAGCCGGCAAACGATTCGCGCAGCGTAAGCAACCCAACTAGCCCGCCAAGCAGGCCCTGGACCTCACCCTACTCTTGCCTCCATTCGTCTCTATCGGCAAATGCCAAGCACCGCATAAAGTCAACAGCCCGGCCTTCGGCCCCAACCAGAAGCAGAATCTTCTCCCGCAAGACGGGATCAGAATGACATGTCATTCTGGGCCAGTTTCAGAGTTTGGAATTCGATTTTGGTTGACACCTAAAGCTGCGGAGTATAATGAGCCGTTCTTATGCGTAGATGGACTCTTATTCTGGAGAGTTTTTGTCAATCGGGAACTCTCCCCTTTCGGACACGACGCGAGACAACCAAGCCCACAACATGAAGAAGTCCAAAGCGCTAGTTCGGGACAGACGGCCACAGGGTGGCACAGAGCATGCCGGTACGGACCGCCGTGGTGGTTGATATGCTCGCCGAAGCGGTCATCAAGAGGTGTGGTTGTTGTTGAAGAGGAGATTAGCGACGCGCAAACTTCCCAGGGATCGAATGACGGCGCGGCAGCGCATTGAATGCACTTTGCGGGGTGAACTCCCTGACCGTGTTCCCGTCTTTGATCTCATCCAGCATATACCTCTCATTGAATACACTACGGGTGAGAAGGTCACCTTGCAGAACGGATTGGACTTGCTGTGCAAAACCATTGGCGAGCGGCTTGATATTACGCGGGGGATAGCGCCACCCGTCGAAGAGAAGCTCATCCGGCACGAGGACGGCTTCGTTTACAAGCAGGAATGGTGGACCAGTTGGCTCATCGAGCGTCCGTTCAACGATGTGCGGGGGTTGCTCGATTACATTCCCCGCAACATCGAGGAAATCCACCGTCGCCGGTTTGGCGACATGTTCACCTTCGCCGGGAAGAGTAATGTCTGGGGAGCGTCTTCAAAGTCACCTCGCGAGCAGTTTTTGGAGTTGCAGGAGAAGGTTGGCGAGAACACCGTGATTTTCCCCAACGAGAGCCCCGTGGGGCTGGACACCGCTCACGTGCGGGCGGGACTGGACCTGCTGGCTTATGCCTACGCGGAGAACCCTCAGCTCGTATCGGATTGGCTGGAAGCGCTGAACTGGGCGGAGATCCAACGCGTCCACGAGACAGCCGACCCCGACTTATCACCTGTAACTCTGGTCTACTCCGATATCGCCGGTACGGAGCAGGTTTTCTTCTCGCCTAAGTTCCTGCGCAAGGAGTTCTTTCCGCGGCTTGCAAAGTTGGTGGATGCGTGGCATGAGCACGGAATTAAAGTGATCTACCACTCGGACGGCGACCTTTGGGCCGTGCTAGAGGATTTCCGCCAAGCTGGGATCGATGGAATTAATCCTCTAGAACCGTTGTCGAGGATGTATGCGGGAGAGGTCCGCAAGGCTTATCCGGAGTGGATCTTGATGGGTGGGATTGACGTCTCGCAACTCCTGCCTTTCGGCTCCGAATCAGAGGTCCGGGAAACAGTGCGCAAGACCATCGACGAAGCCGGGGCCGCAGGGCGCTTCTGGATTGGCTCGACTACAGAGATTCATCCTGCCGCTAAACTCGAGAATGTCCTGGCCATGTGGGACGAAATCGAGAAGTACGGCTACTATGATCGGTAGCACGAAAACTTACCTCGCCGGAGGAGGCTTTCTTGACCGTTGCCGATCTTGTTGTTAGGTTAGAGCATCCGACACCTCACATGGGTCGGGAGCATTCATGGGAAATCGTCCACGGCGAATCGAAAGCACGCTTTCACGGCGGGATTTCCTGGGCGCTTGTGGCTATGCATCCACGCTGCTCCTCCCCGCGCCGCTGTTCGGGGCAATGGCCTCTCCGGTCGCTCAGGAAGTTGCCACAGGGCTCCCCGCGGTCTCCCCTCTGTTCTCTGATTACCGAATTCTTCCGCAATATCGGGTACACTCTCCCCTCGAGGAGCTGATCCGAAAAGCCCGGCAAAAGGTGGATGATTATCCCAGCGAGAGGTATGGCCGCGAGATCGAAAGCCATTTCTCGGGATGGGCGGTTGAGCTTCGTAAGAACAAAAATGATGTGCGTGCCCTCGCGGCATTCCTTTCGCCGCAACTCGCGGCGGCCTCGCCCGCTCCCCAGGGGTTTGACCGCATCCGCGAGGATCCGACTCTCGCCGTCCGGCGCGCGAGTTTTTCCTCGGAGCTGTCACTCGGCCGGGACGCCTTTCTCGAGGAGTTCCGATCTTCACTTGGTTTGATCTCAGAGGTTCTCATCGTCGAGTTCAAAGTGGCGGATTTGGAGGTCGCCTCGGCTTCTCCGCTCCGCATCAAGACCGAGATTCGGTACACGCTCGTGGGCACAGGGCCGCGGCTGCACCGCCTGCAGAGAATCGGCGTGTGGCAGATTGATTGGGAGCAGAGCCCTGGGGGGGAATTGGTGGCAAAGAAGTGGCAACCCCTTTCGGAAATCCAGAGCCTCTCCTATCAACCGATTTTCGTGGACATCACCTCGATTGCGCTCAAGGACGTTTCCTCCTACCGCGCGCAAATGCTGCGCGGCATGGATTATTGGCGGACGGTGCTTGACGCGGCGACCGGAATCGACATTTACGGAAACAACGGCATCGCGGCCGGTGACTACGACAATGATGGGTTTGATGATCTCTACATCTGCCAGCCCTCGGGACTTCCCAACCGGCTTTACCACAACCGTGGCGATGGAACTTTCGAGGACGTGACGGAAGCGGCCGGCGTGGGCGTCCTGGACAACACCCCTTGCGCTCTCTTCGCGGACGTCAACAACAACGGTCACCAGGACTTGGTCGTCGTTACCGCCAACGGCCCTCTGCTCTTCCTCAATCAGGGGAACGGCAGATTTGCGCTGAAGCCAGGGGCGTTTCGGTTTGCGCAACCCCCACAGGGAACCTTCACCGGCGCGGCCTTTGGCGATTACGATCGCGATGGCCGCCTGGATATCTACTTCTGCTTGTACAGTTACTACAAGGGACTCGAGCAGTACCACTTTCCGGTCCCGTATTACGACGCGCGAAACGGCCCGCCCAACTTCCTCTTCCACAACGAGGGCGACGCGACCTTCCAGGATGTCACGGCGGCGACAGGCCTCAATCAGAACAACGACCGCTTCAGCTTCGACTGCAACTGGTGCGACTTCGACCAGGACGGATGGCCGGACCTGTACGTAGTGAACGACTTCGGGCGGAAGAATCTCTATCACAACAACCGAGACGGGACGTTTACGGATATGGCCGAGGAAGCGGGGGTTGTGGACGTTGGACCCGGAATGAGTTCCTGCTGGTTCGATTACGACAACGACCAGAACCTCGACCTCTACGTTTCAGACATGTGGGAAGCCTCCGGCATGCGCTTAACGGCGCAGATGAATTTTCCGGAACAAATGCCGGCGGATGTACGGGCGCTGTTCCGTCACCACGCCAAAGGAAATTCCCTTTTCCGCAACCTCGGCAACGGCCGCTTCGAGGATCGCAGCGCCGTGGCGGGAGTCGAGAAGGCGGGCTGGTCATGGTCCTGCCACGCCTGGGATTTCGGCCACGATGGACGCTCGCACCTTTACATCGCCAACGGCATGATTTCCGGTCCCAGCCGCGATGACCTGGAAAGCTTCTTCTGGCAACAGGTGGTTTCGCGCTCTCCGGCGGACGCTCATCCCACGCTCCCTTACGAACTCGGCTGGAACGCCATCAACGAATTGATCCGCTCCGACGGAACCTGGGCAGGCTATCAACGCAACGTTTTCTTCTTCAACAACGGCGACGGCACTTTCTCCAACATCTCCGGCGTGGTCGGCCTGGATTTGCCGGATGATAGCCGAGCCTTCGCTCTCGCTGATTTCGATCATGACGGGCGGCTTGAGATCGCCCTGAAAAATCGAACGGGACCCCAATTACGCATCCTACGATGCGAAGCAACCGGTCTTGGCAACGTTTTGGCCCTCCGACTGCGCGGCGCCAAGAGCAACCGCGACGCGGTCGGCGCGGCAGTCATCCTCCAGACTGCGGAGGGGCGGCAGATGAAGATCCTGCAAGCCGGCACCGGCTTCCCCTCGCAACACACCAAGGAGATTTTTTTCGGAATAGGCAAGGCCGTTTCCGCAAGCGCCGAGATTCGCTGGCCCAGCGGCAACGTGCAACACTTTGAAGGTCTGCCTGCGAACCACCGCATCGAGATCGAAGAAGGCGCGGAGGGATTCCAGGCGAAGGCGTTCCATCCCCATCAACCTTTGTCTGTGATTCCCGATCCCCCGGCGGCCGTGCCACCGCCCGCCGCCTGTGAAACCTGGCTGATGGATCCCATCCTGGCCCCGGATTTCGAACTGCCGGACGTCGCCGGGAAGAGCCATCTTCTGTCGGCGCTGAGAGGCAAAGCAGTTGCTCTGAACTTTTGGGCTATCTGGAGCCCGCCCAGCGTCGAAACTCTAAGAGCTCTTGACCGTTCGGCGACGCTGAGGAGGCCGGGAATTCTTGAGGTGCTGGCCATCAATCTCGACAAGCCGGAAGAGGCGGCGCAGGTCCGCGCGTTCGTCCACGGGAATTCCCTGCGGTTGCCTGTCTTGCTAACCAGCGAGGACGTGACCGGGATTTACAATCTTGTCTACCATTTCATGTTTGACCGGCGGCGTAATCTCGGCTTGCCCACCACGTTTCTTATCGACCCCAAGGGGTTCATTGTGAAGGTGTATCAAGGACCCGTCGATGCCGAGCGCTTGAACGCGGACTGCCATCGCATTCCGCACACTCCCGAAGACAGAGTAAGGTTAACGCTGCCGTTTCCCGGCAAGCTCCACTTAGGGCAATTCCAGCGCAATGTGTTCACCTACGGCGCGGCCTTTTCGCAGGCAGGATACTACGACCAGGCGATTCGGGAATTCACCCTGGCGCTCGAGACCAATCCCGATTACGCCGAAGCGCATTACAATCTGGGGACGCTCTATCTAAAGCAAGGGAACTCTGTCGAAGCCCGGCGCCATCTTCAACGCGCGCTGGAATTGCGCCACGAGTATCCCGACGCGCTCAACAATCTCGGATTGCTCGCGGCGCAGGCTGGCGAGACGCCTGAGGCCATCCGTTATTTTCAGGAGGCGATCCGCCAGCGCCCCGATTACGCCCTCGCTTTATTCAATCTGGGAAACGTCTATCGCCGCGAGCAGCGCTTCAGCGAGGCGAAGCAGGCTCTAGAACGCGCTGTCGCCCTGGCCCCGGACGACCCGGAGGTAAACTACGGTGTCGGGATGCTCTACGCGCAACTGAACGATACGGACCGGGCGCTCAAGTACTGGCAGCAGGCCCTCGAGCTTCGCCCGGATTACCCGGAGGCTCTCAATAATCTCGGAGTGCTCTTTTTGCGGCAGGGACGGACGGCCGAGGCCCAAGAGGAGTTTCAGAAAGCCATTCGTGTGGCGGCCGATTTTGATCAGCCCTACCTGAACCTGGCGCGGCTTTACATCACGCAGGGAGAGAAAACTCAGGCCCGTGAGATTCTGATGGAGCTACTGTCACGGCATCCCGAGCACGCCGCGGCAAGGAGCATGCTTGAACAGATGGGCCAGTAGATCCCCTGGCCAAGACGGAGTTACACTCAGCAGGAGGCGCATGATGCCGCGAGGAAGGTTGGACAAGCCCGCCGAGAGCGCTGCCCGCTTGCCACGAGCGAAACTGGTTCTGCATCTTGCGCTGCTCGTGGCGGGACTGCCGCTTCCGCTGCGTTTGATCCACGCCCAGACAGCGCCCCGCTCTTCCGTCGCAAAAAAGCCGCTGACAGCCGCCGACGCGCACTTCGCTGCCGGACGAGACCTACTGGCCCAGCACCGCCCTAAAGAGGGGGAGGCGGAAATCCGCGCCGGCCTCAAGCTGGCTCCCCAGAGCTTGCAGGGTCTCAATCTGCTCGGCCTCGCGCTGGGAGGGCAAAAGGACTTTGCCGGAGCGGGCGCAGCCTTCCAGCAGGCTCTGAAGATCAACCCTCGCTCGCCGGAGACTCACAACAATCTGGGCGACAGTTACGTCATTCAGCAGAAGAACGACCTGGCGGAGCGGGAGTTCCGCACCACGCTGCGCTACGACCCGGCCAACCGCGACGCGAACTACAACCTTGGGCTGCTACTGCTGGCCCGGAACGACCCGCGAGGCGCTATCACTTACTTTAGCCGAGTGCAGCCGCGAGGCCCGGAGGTTCTCTTCAACCTGACCCAGGCGTACTTGGGTGCCGGCCAGAAGGAGAAGGGACTCGAACTCGCGCGTTCGCTCTCAGAGCAGGCTAAGAACGACGTTCGCGCGCACTTCACGCTCGGGGTGCTCCTGGCCAAACAACGGCAGTACAGCGCCGCCAGCCATGAGTTCGAGATCGCGAACGCGCTCCAGCCCGACACGTTTGAGATCCTTTACAACCTCGGCCAAGCCTACCGAAAAAGAGGGGACAATGAGAAGGCCCTGGATGTTCTGGGTCGAGCTCTGAAGCTCTCCCCGAATTCCGTTGAGACGCTCTATCTAATTGCGCAGACATACTCGGATGAGGGCAAAGACCTCGATGCCCTCGAGTTGCTCGTCAAAGCGCACAAGCTTGCTCCGAGGGATACCGATGTGATCTTCCTCATGGCGCGCCTCAGCATGAAGCAGTCGTTCTATGAGGATGCCATTCCGTTGCTGGAGGAAGGGCTAAAGGTTGTTCCCAACCGCTCGAAGCTGCTCGCGGCGCTCGGTGAATGTTACTTCATGGCGGGGAAGGTCGATAACGCCAAAGACACCTTCCAGACGCTCATCCAGGTTGACCCTTCCGCTCGCTCCTACGCTTTTATGGCTCTTTGTTACCGCCACCTGGGACGGTTTGACGAGGCGGTGAAATACCTGGAGCAGGGACTGAAGGCTGATCCGCACGACGTGTCGTGCCTGTACAACCTGGGCTACATCGCGGGCCGGCAAGGGCAATACGACCTGGGGGAGAAATGGCTCAAACAAGCCCTCGACGTCGACCCAAACTACGCCGAGGCCCTGCTGGAATTGGCCGACTTGAAGATGCGCGAGAAGAAGTTTGAGGAAGCTGTACCCCTGTTGCGCAAGTGCGCCCGATTGCAACCTCACGCTGCGCCGGTCTACTACAGGCTCCAGGCGGCCGAGCGGGATCTCCACCAGACGGAGGCGGCGCAAAGGGATCTGAAAATCTTCCAAACCCTTTCCCGAGACCCTAATCCCCTACCCTCCGCCTTCCAAGACATTTTCGCTTATCTGGATCAGCGGGCTGACCTTACTCCCCAGCAGCGGACTCAGTCTGACGTCGAGCAGTTGGAACAGGAGGTGAAAGTCCATTCCGGCCAGCCGCAGAACTTTTATTTTCTTGCCGAAGCGTATTTGAAGCTGGGGAGGGTCGAAGACGCCAAGCAAGCTATCGCTCAGCTCGACCAGTTGAGCCAGGGTGATTTTCGCACTATGGTGGGAGTCGGAGTGCTGCTGGCGCGTTACCACCTATACCCGGAGGCCATCGCGCGTTTTCAGCAAGCTCTCCAATCCAATCCGAATTCGGACGACGCGTGGTACGACCTCGCCGATGCCTATTTCCGGAAGCGGAATTATGCGGACGCCCTAACTGCAGCGCAGCGCGTCTCACCTCAAGGGCAAAAGGAAACAAGCTATTTGGCCCTGCTCGCTGACATCCTTGCCCACCTCGGCCAGTACGACGCGGCGGTAAAGCTGTTGGGCCAGCAAATAGCCGCAAACCCCGATCAGGACCAAGCCTATCTCTCTCTGGCTCTGGTCTATCTGCGCTCGGGTAACACGTCGGGCGCGAGAGAGACACTGCAACGGGGGCTCGAGCGGACTCCAGACTCTGGTGAACTCCTCTGGGGCGTGGGGGTCGTGTCGGTAATGGAAGGGGACATCGAGAAAGCCGAGCGGCATCTGAAAGAATCGGTGGACCTGCTGCCGGGATGGCCAGGAAGTTATTCGGCGCTCGGAGTCCTATATTACCAGACCGGACAAATCGACAAGGCGCGGGAAACTTTGGAGCGGTTTAGGCAGAGCGGCGCGCGCGGGGCGCTCGATGTCCAACGGATCGAGCAAGCCCTGTCCGCCGCAGCGTCGGAGAGTTCTGGTAGCGGGAGGGTTCATGAGCTGACGCCGCAAGCTCGGCAACAATTCCTCGAAATCGCCCTGGCCCTCGCCGATCGGTCCCCTTAACGGCTATTCTTCCATGTATTCCGCGAGTGAGTGTTTTCCAGACCGCGGCGGCTCGCCGCTTCGCACCCGCAGCACGCCTCCGCGGCCGCTGCTCCGCTGATGGGCCGGAGCGGGTTCACGCGGTCAGCCGAAGGCTTGTGGCGACCGGGGCGAGATCCTCCTCGCAGCTTGATCGGGAAGGGGCAGGACCCGTCGAGGCTTTGACGATCAACTCCGCTGGAATCAAGTATTCCTTGCCCTGGGGCTCGTCGGCGTTGGACAGTTCGTGGAGGGCATCGGCGGCCATGCGCCCTAGCCAGTCGCGGTGAATGTCCACGGTGGTGATGGAGGGAGTGATGTACTCCGCCAAGTGAGTGTTGTCGAAGCCCGTCACGGAAATATCTTCCGGCACGCGGAGGCCGGCTTGGGTGAAGCCTTTGATCAGGCCCACGGCAGTCAGATCATTGACGGCCACGACGGCGGTGGGCCGGGGCTGCAACTTCAAGATGGTGAGTCCCGCCGCCACGCCGCCTTCAAAGCGCAGGTCGCCTGTCAGGGTTGGGCCGGGGGCCAAGCCCAGAGCTTTCATGCACTCGACAAAGGCTTCGCGGCGCGCGATGTTCGACTTCAAACCCGGTCGTTCGCCGGCGAAGGCCATTCGCCGGTGGCCAAGCTGAAACAGGTGCTCGACCACTTGCTGAATGCCCGAAAAATAATCGATGCGCATATTACTGACGTATTTCTGCACCGGCCCCAGGTCCAGAAAAGTGACGGCGATCCGGCGCCGGGCGATTTCGCGGATCAACGGCAGGTTGGCCTCAGAAGTCATCACGGCCACGCCGCGGACGTGGTGCTCCAGCATCTTTTCGGTGGCGCGCCGCATCAGGCCGGGGTCATAGTTCGTATCGCTCAGGATGACTTCGTAGCCGAGTTGCCGGGCGCGAGTCTCGAAGCTCTTGATGACCTCCGGGAAAAAAGGGTTCTCGATGTCGGAGACGATCATGCCGAGCGTGCGGCTGCTTCGCCAAGCCAGGTTGCGCGCGTGAGCGTTGGGGAAGTAACCGAGGCGGCGCACCACCGAGAGGACTTGGCGGCGCGTTTCCCGGCTCACTTGGCCCGTTTTGTTGAGGGCATGAGACACGGTGGCCGTGGATACTTTGGCCTCGCGGGCCACATCCAGGATGGTTAGAGCCATGGGCGAAGTCAAGACCTCTGCAGAACGCTGACTACGTCACCATAAAATACTACCACTCTTCTTTTTTGACAATAGATGGCCAAGAAAAAAAGCAATAATATGCCAAAAAAAAGCTTGACAAGCCTGTTGGGCACATGGTACAAGGTTAAACGCTTAATGTGTTTTGTCTTTCGTCGGGTTGAGCACGGGCAAGAACCGGGTAGAAGAGCGGGTGTAAGCGCATTCAGGAATCCCTGGATGAAAACCGCCCCACGGTTCACGTTTCGGTTCGGTAGCTATGTGCCAGCAGAGGTCCGAGGAGAGACTTTCGAGAGCGAAGCGTCATTCCCGGGCCAAGCTGGCCGAAATTCATTTCATCACTATTTCGTAACTCTCCAGCCGCATTCCCGTGCGGCGGAGGACAGGAGGATTAGACGATGGAAAGACGCGGTTTTTTCCTGCGCATTCTCTTTCTGGCCTTGGTAGTCCCTGCCGTCTTCTTTCTGACGAGTGCGACCCTTCATGCCCAGGCGGACACGGGGTCGATACAGGGGACCATTAAGGACCAAACCGGGGCCGTGATCCCCGGCGCCAAGGTGATCCTGACGAATGAAGGGACCAACCTTACCATTATCTTTACTGCCGGCGGTGACGGCAGCTACATTTTTTCGCCGGTCAAGATCGGCGTTTACGCGGTGAGCGCCGAAGCCCCGGGTTTCGCCAAGGTCGTTCAACCCCACGTCACGCTGGAAATCCAACAGCAACGCGTGGTTGACCTCACGCTGAAGCCGGGCGCGGTCACCCAAACGATCGAGGTCACCGGCGCGCCTCCGCCCCTACAGACTCAAAACGCCTCCGTCGGTCAAGTCATCAACTCGCGTGCTGTCAACGACTTGCCGTTGAACGGAAGGAATTTCACCTTCCTGGCCCAACTGGCAGCAGGGGTCAACACGCCGGAAGCCGACACTCGAGGGAATGCCCAAACGGGCGCCTTCTCGGCCAACGGCTTGCGGCCCGGCCAGAACAACTACCTGCTGGACGGGATTGATAACAACTCGAACGCCGTGGACTTTCTGAACGGCACCAATTTCGCGGTTCTTCCACCCGTGGATGCCATTCAGGAATTCAAGGTGCAGACCGATGATTACAGCGCACAGTTTGGCCGCGCCGGCGGAGCGATCCTGAACGCCACCCTCAAATCCGGGACGAACCAGCTCCACGGCGACGCCTGGGAATACCTCCGCAACGACCACCTGGATGCCGCAGACTTTTTTGAAGACGCGGCTGGTCTCGCCAAAGGCCGTTATCAACAGAACCAGTTTGGTGCGACCCTCGGCGGCCCCGTCGTCAAGAACAAGGTCTTCTTCTTTGGCGATTACGAAGGCCTGCGCGTGCGGCAAGGAACCGTTTACGGCACCAATAGTGTTCCGACCGCAAACGAGCGCAACAGCGGCTACACCGATCTGTCCGAAATAATCAGTCTTCAGCCACCAGGAGGAGCCGCGGACCTTGATCTCCTTGGCCGCACTGCGCCGTACGGAACCATCTGGGATCCGGCGACCACGAGACCGGTCACAAAAGGTGTGGCGGATCCGGTTTCGGGTCTGGTGGCAACGGGAACGGGATATGTTCGCGATCCCTTCGGCACCTGCCCGGCCAGCACCACGGGCTTCACGCTCGCCGCTTGCAATTTGAACCATATCCCCGCCGGCCGGATCGATTCAAACGCGGTTAAGATTCTGAACCTCTACCCTTCGCCGACCAACAGCAAGGTTTCAGCGAACAATGCGACTGACCCCCTGTCGACCCAGGAACGCAACGCTTTTGACGTGCGAATGGACTTCAACAAGGGCGACAAAGACCAAATCTTTGCCTCCGTCAGCTACGTGGATTACCCCGAGTACATCGCGGGCCCGTTCGGAGGGATTGTGGACGGTGGCGCTTTCCAGCAGGGCGATCAAACGGCCAAGACCATTCTACCGGCCTTGTCCTGGACCCACACCTTGACACCCACCATGGTGAACGAGGCGCGGATTGGGGTGAGCCGCCTCCACACTACCCGCGCGGGGCCCGTCTCCACCCAGATGGGGATTCCTGCTCAGTATGGCATTGCGGGTATTCCCCAGTTCGCTGGCAACGGCGGCCTCCCCGCCTTCTCCTTCAACGGCCTAAGCACCATGGGGAGCAACAACTTCCTGCCTTCGGATGAGGTGAGCCAAACCACTCAGGTAACGGACAACTTCACTAAAATTTACGGCAAGCACACCTTCAAGATGGGCATGGAATACCAGCGCGTCAAGTTCTCGACGCTGCAGCCGCCCTTTTCGCACGGCCAGTGGAGCTATGACGCGAATTACACCTCGGTTCCAAATGGCGCGCACGACCCCACCGGTATAGCACAAATGCTCTTGACACCCATTGCCAGTACGCTGCCTGCGGGGGACGGTGGAGTCAACTATAACGGCGGAGCGGACGGCGTTCTTACGTCCAACGTCGCCGTGACGGATGACGGAAGAAACTACTGGGGCGCCTTCTTCGAAGACGATTGGAAGGTGACTCCCAAACTGACTCTGAACCTCGGACTTCGCTGGGAGTATTTCGGCCAGATATTTGAGCACCACGGCGCCCAGGCCAATTTCGTTCCCGGCCCCCCGGGCAACGGCGCCGAATACCTGTTCCCCGCCCGCGACTCGGGCCAAACCTTGTCGCCGCCCTTCCTGACCGACGTGGCTGATGACGGAATCGCCATAAAGTACATTAGCAATAATGGTTTGGGTAACTCGCAGAAAACTAATTTCGGACCGCGAATTGGCATCGCCTACCAATGGTCGCCGAAGTTGGTCATGCGCGCGGGCTGGGGGATGTTCTACAACGGGTTTGAAAACCGTGGCTACTCGCCCAACATCGGCGAAAACTATCCCTTCCAGTTCGGCATCGGCTACCCCACCACCAGCCTCGGCGGCGACCAGAATTCGATCAACTCCACCAATTCTCCCGCTCTTGCTGGCACCTCATGCGCCAATGACTTCACCTTTGAAGCCGGTTTCAGTTGCACACCTTTCTCGCCACTCTTAGCCGGGGCGGGCGCGGGCCTGGAAGGTATCCAGTACAACTACATCACTCCCTACATGGAGGGCTGGAACTTGACCTTGCAGTACGAGCTCTCGCCCAGTATGACGGCCCAGTTGGCTTATGTGGGCAACATGTCTCACCACCAGGAGGTATTCCCCGGTGATAACACCCCGGAAAACATTGTGTACGGGACTTCCGCCACCTATCCCTACCCTCATATGGGCGGAAGTGCCAGTTACGACGCCACCGAAGGGAATAGTTATTACCACGGGCTGCAAACGTCACTCGAAAAGCACTACGCCAGTGGTCTAAACTTCCTCGCTGCTTACACATGGTCCAGGACACGAACCGACGCCCGCGGCCCCTTGAACTTCGGCAGCACGCTAGTCAGCTACCGCGCGGCGAATTATCCGGGCTTCGGAATCCAGGGCGATTACACCGACGCGCCCCAGGACATCCGTAACGTCTTCCATTTCAGTGGCGGGTACGAGCTCCCCTTCGGTCCCGGCAAACACTTCCTCACGGACGCCACTGGAGCTGCGAAGCAAGTTCTCGGCGGCTGGAGCTTACAGTGGAACCTTACCCTGGAGGGCGGTCAACCTATTACCGTTGGCTGCGCGGACGGAACGAGTAACTTCGGTTGTACCGCGTACATGGTCTCAGGGCAAAACCTTCATGGAAGCGGGGGGGTTAACCAATTCTTGAACCCCCACGCCTGGACGCAGCCTTGCGAGCCTGGAACGAGTACCCCCACGGGGTGCATCCCGGTCAGTGGGCTTACCACGGCACTGTTCGGCGGCGAGAACGGCCAGGTTTCCGGCCCCAGCGTGGGTCGCATGGACTTCTCGCTGTTCAAGAACTTCCAGGTCACCGAGCGGTTCAAGGTCCAGTTCCGGAGTGAATTCTTCAACCTCACCAACCACCCCACGTTCAATGCTCCGGGATTCAGTGGAAACGGCGTCGTCGCTGTTCCTGGCTCGCTCACCTATACCTCATCGTCCTTCGGCGCGATTGGGTCAACGCGCTTCCCAGGCCAGGATTCGCGTCAGATCCAATTTGCTTTGAAGCTTCTGTTCTAGACAGACCAAAGCACTATCGACAAAGGCGCCCCGATCCATTGGGGCGCCTTTACTTTTTACCCTTGGAGCGCGGGCTTCCAGCCCGCAGCAAAAGGAAGTGCGGCCAGGATGGCCGCGCTCCCGAAGGACGAGGCCAAGATGGCCGCGCTCCCAAACATGAAGCCGCCCAAAGGATGGCATTCCCGGGGCTATCTTCCCCACTTCGACGGGGGAAGCATCCCGCAAACGGTTACCTTCCGCCTGGCCGATGCGCTTCCCAAAGTTGTTCTTGACCGCTGGGAAAACGAGCTGGCAACCATGCCCGAGGCCAGGGCTTCCGTCGAGCGCCGCCAACGAATCGAACATTACCTGGATTCCGGCGCCGGCCAGTGTTGGCTTTCGCAGCCCGAGATTGCGGAAACTGTAGAGGACGCCTTGCTTTTTTTCGACGGACAGCGTTATGGCCTGGAAGCCTGGGTCGTTATGCCTAACCATGTCCACGCTTTGTTAACTCCGATGGCAGGCCACACTTTTTCCGAGATTCTCCACTCCTGGAAGCCCTACACCTCGAACGCAGCCAACCGGCTGCTGGGTAGAAGGGGAGAGTTCTGGTATCCGGATTACTACGACCGTTTCATTCGGGATGAGCAGCACTTCGTGCGTGCCGTCGAGTACATTGAAATGAACCCGGTGGCGGCAGGGCTATGCCTCCGCCCGGAAGATTGGCCTTACGCGAGCGCACGCTTCCGGCGTGCTTCCCGGTGGAGCGCGGGCTTCCAGCCTGCAGCAAAAGGAAGTGCGGCCAGGATGGCCGCGCTCCCGAAGGGCGAGGCCAAGATGGCCGCACTCCCGGAGGGCGAGGCCAGGGTGGTCGCGGTCCGCGATCGTAAGCCGGCAGAAAAGCCGTGATATGATACGGGCCGAGAGCAGGATAAATCGCTATGTTCGCTTTTCGCTGGTTGACGGCAGGTCTGGTTCTTTTTGCAGCGTTGTCACCGTCGCGCGCAGCGAGCCAGGCAGACACCGAGGGTGGCAAGGCGCTTGACAGCAGGTTCCAATCCGCGCTCGCCCATTTCAATTCCGGCCAGTACCCCACAGCACAGCAGGAGCTAGAAGCACTCGCACGGACTTTACCCAACAGCTTCGAAGTTCAGGAACTGCTGGGGCTGGTTTACTCGGCTGAGGGGCATGAGGAGAAGGCTACGGCGCCCCTCGAGCAGGCTGTCGGCTTGCGCCCGCAATCCGGCGAGGCCCGGAACAACCTGGCCACGAACCTCGTGCGCCGGGGAAAGACGTCGTTGGCCGAGAAGGAATTCAAGAAGGTCGTCGAACTCGAGCCCGAGAGCTTCGACGCCAACCACAATCTGGGCGCTTTCTACCTGCGGGCGGGAAAAATCGCAGCGGCCATCCCCTACCTCGAAAAAGCTCAGAGCCAAACTCCTGCCGCCTATGACAATGGCTACGATCTGGCCCTGGCGTACCAGGAAACAGGCCGTTTGCCGGAGGCCCGAGGGCAGATTCAGGAGCTCTTGAAGCAGAAAGACACTGCCGAGTTGCACAACCTGCTCGCCGAGGTTGAAGAGAAGGCCGGAAATTATGTGACCGCGGTGAACCAATACGAGTTGGCGGCGCACATGGATCCCACCGAATCGAATCTCTTCGATTGGGGCGGCGAGCTCCTCCTCCATCAAACCACCAATCCCGCCATCGAAGTTTTCGCGCAGGGGCTGAAACGTTATCCCAATTCCCCGCGGCTCGCGGTGGGACTGGGACTTGCCCTTTATTTGCGCGGCAGCTACGACGAGGCCGTGAAGGCCCTTCTGCGGGGCGCCGACCTGGACCCTTCCGACCCGCGGGCGTACTATGTCTTGAGCAAAGCCTACGACCGGGCCCCGGGGCAGGCCGATGAGGTAGTGGAGTGCTTCCGCCGTTTTGCTGAACTAAGGCCTGGTGATGCGCAGGCCACCTTTTACTACGCCCTGAGCCTTTGGAAGGGAAGGCGGCCGGAGACTTCTCAGGCCTACCTCGATCAAGTTGAGTCTTTATTGAAAAAGGCCCTCGCGCTCAATCCTTCGTTCCCCGAGGCCCATCTCCAGCTTGCCAACCTTTACTCCCAGCGCCGCAAGTTCGCCGAGGCTGTGCCGGAGTACCAGCAAGCGCTCCGCCTCTCCCCGAATATCCCTGACGCCCACTTCCGGCTGGGGCAGGCCTACGTTCACCTGGGGAAGAAGGATCTGGCGCAGAAGGAATTCCAGCTCCACCAGCAATCCTACGCGCAGCATTTGGCCGAGGTCGACAAGCGGCGCTCGGAAATTCGGCAGTTTGTCTATTCGATGAAGGGCGCGCCCTGAGGCATTGACGATTGTCGATTGCCGATTGAGAGAACAGAAAACCGAAACTGGAAAATAGAAACTTGGATCCAGTTTCCAATTTCTAGTTTCTAATTTCCAGCTTCGACCGGCAATCATCAATCACAGATCACCCATCACAAATCACCCATGCCTTTAGGCGATCCAGGTGCGAAGTGCGGCGCCGAGCCGGTCGAGTGCAACCGGCTCCGTCTCGTGCCAGAGGGCAAATTCCGGAGGGGCGACAACGTAGGCTTCGGAGAGGCTCTCGGCCAGACAGAGGCACGCCGTCTGGCGTTGATACTCCTGGAGTCGGCTGGCGGCCAACCACACGTAGAGCGCCAGCATTTGCGCGTCCACGGCGCTACCCGGCAAGTCGTCGACGGCAGGGAGGGGGTTGATCTGATCCGGGTTGTCGAACACGGCCACGCCGGTGAAAGGTTTGGGCTTGCTGCGCACCCCGAATTGCGCCGCCACGAAGGAAGGCCGGGCGCGACGAAACGCTTCCGAGGCCGCCCACTCCACGAAGGAGTTGCCAAAGATCACGGCGCCGTTACCGGTAAGAAACAGCGAGCGCAGGAATTCCCGAATCGCCGGTTGCGCTGCCACTTCCGCAGGACACCACCGCGTCACCTCCACCTTGCGCAGACGATCATACACCGCGTCCGCGTCGGCAAGGTCCTTGCGCATGGTGTTCATCTCGTGCGAGAAGCTCTCCCGGTAGAGAGCCAGCCTCCCGTAGCTCAGTAAGATAGCCGGGGCCACGGTCGTGCCGGAAGGCTCCCGCTTCAGTACGTGATCGACCAGGCTGCTTCCGGCATCCACAATCCAAGTGTCCGCAGGCGGGGTGTCCGGGCGGCCCAGGGCAACATCCAGCAGTCCTCCGGAACCCCCACCGGCCGTGCTGGGTATGCCGGCGAGAAGGGTTTCCAAAGGGCTCTGGGACTCGCCGGATAGGGCGAGGTCGAGCTTCAGAGGCCGGCCGATTCCCTGCCACCGGCGCCAAACGCTCGCCGGATCGACGGGGAGAGGCCGGGGGATGACGAGCAGAACCAGCCGGTTTCCTGACTTGACCGGGGTGCCGTTCGTCCTCGGCGCATGCTGCTCAGCCGCATCGAAGACCACCTGCACGGCCCGCCGCCATTCCTGAAAGTACGGCGAGCGGGCGAGCAGAGAGGAGTTCTGGATCGTCTGTTCGGTGGTCGAGAACTGCCCGTGGCGTACCCCCATCTTCTCTTCGAGCTGCACGACATCCCGGAACAGGTCGGAGCACTGCTCCGGATTCAGGCCTGCCACGTAAAGGAGAAGCCTCAGAACCGACTGCCGTTCGTTGGGGAAGAGGTAATCCCACTCGCGGAGTTGTTGATTGACGAAGGGAAGGAAGGTCAGCGGTAGGCGTTTCAGCAGGCCTTTCCTCAAAGCGTCCTGAACTTCCTCCGGCAACTTCTCCTCGACGCGCATGATACCTTCCTGCTAACCTCGAAACTCCCTCAGCATGGCGCCCTGCGAATCCAGAGGCGGGCAACCCAGCAGGCCCGCGAGTGTCGGACAAAGATCAATGTGGCGAACGGGACGATCGATGATTTGAGGTTTGTCGACGCCCGCCCCCAGAGCCATCATCCAAGTGGTCCGGGTGGACTCTTCGTTAGCACGGTGATTGAAGAATCCGTTCGTGGTTGAGCCATCAGGATCACGTCCGAACTCGGGGAGAATCACCAGCGTGGTCCTCCCCCGGTATTCGGGGTTCGCTTCCACCTCCTGGTACAGTTGGTAGGCAAGCCGGTCTGCCGTTCGGATGCCCGACAGGTGGAGCGCATAAGAGCCGAAGTGCGCCACTTCCACATCCGAAAAATCGACCACTAACAAGCGAGGTGAGAACTTACGCATGACCTCGCGGCTGACGAAGAAGGTGAGCTCGTCGCCGGAGGTCGGGCCGCCGCCCCGCACGAAACTGGCGATGGCGTTCTCGATGGTGCTCTGCACGCGGGGATCCAGCCGGTCGGCTGCGTCGAACACCGTCCAGCCCAGCCCTTCGTAGTTGCTCCCTTCCAAAGCGCTCTCCAGCTCGGCCTCAACCTTGGCCCGATCAGCCATGTTGGCGGTTCGTCCCCGGCGGAGAGCGTCGGCGACAGCCGTGAGCATCAGTTGCTTGGGAAACACCACGTTGGCGCCGTACGCCGGGCCATAATCGGAAGCCGAGCTGGCGCCGATCAGGCTGGTGAGCGCCTTATTGCTGGCCACAACCCAGGTCTCACTCCGATCGACGCGGAGCCGCTTGCGAAATTGCTCGAACACGGTCGGAGTGGTCGGGGCAAGTTTTCCCCAGTCGTCCACGCGCTGCCAGTTGCCGGTGAGGATGCTCGAAATCGCGTTGAAGTGCGCGGTCACGCCTTCGTTGCGCGCGCGAGGGTAGAAGAGCGCCTTGGGGAGCAGGTCCGCTGAGAGGTGCGGGATGTTCCCCAACCCCTCGGGCGAAAAAGTCTCAGCCTGGCGCACCCCACCAATAATAACGACCACAACCTTGTGGCCGGTGTCGGCAGCGCCATGCAGGCTCTGGTGAGCGCGTGCCTGCGGCGCCATAAGGCCAGCGATGAGCAATCCCGCCGCGCGCAGGAACGTCCGCTTGGAAGGGTCCGCAAGCGACTCAAAATCGCTGGCAAGCTTGCTTTCAACCTGGGTGTCTGGGCGAAGTCTATTCTCCATGTATAAACCTCTCGAGAGTGACTTCACTCTGAATCCAGCCTCGTTCGGGCCCGCTGAATCGAGGGTTCCGCAATTATATTCCCAGTACTAGGCGTTTTCAATGCAAGGCCCGTGGGTAGTGGGTCAATTTGATGCTGTAGCGGCGAGTTTATCTCGCCAAATGGCGGCGTAAAGCCGCCTCTACATCAAATTGACCCACTACCGGCCCGTGCGTGTCTTGGTTGTGCCTGAAGCGTAATGCTACAATTGTCTTCTCACGCGGCGCCGAGTCAGGAATGTCTATGGCTGGGATAAACCACTTCGCGGCGGAAGGCTCTCCACACGAGCTCGCTTCTTCGCGCGCTGCCGAGGGTCAGCGCAAACCCCGACCTTCAACTGACGGCGCGCTCATCAGGGCTGCCCTTCTGGGCTGGCTGCTGGCGTTCCTGGTGGGCACGGGCTGCCTCCTAGCAGGCGAGAAAGGCACTGTGACGGGAATCGTGGCCGGTCCTTCCCAAGCCCCGATTCCCGGTGCCAAGGTGACGCTGGCGGCTGCTGATGGGAGCCTGCAATCCATCGCCGCGGATCAAAGTGGGCATTATTCGTTTCCCTCGGTGGAACCCGGCACTTACACCCTTTCCGCCGAAGCTGCAGGTTATCAGGCTGCCACGCGAACCGCCGTGCGGGTTACGGGCGGAACCTCCATCACCGTGGACTTGCTTCTCGCAGCGACAGCTCCACCGGGCCCAGGCCAGGCGACCCCCGTCCCCCCACAGCCCGGCTATTACGACGACACCCCCTTGAAGGCCAGCGCGGTCAAAACCACGATCGACGCAGCCGGGTACTCCTCACAAGCGCAGAGCCCGCAACGTTTGATGAGTGAGGGCCCGAGCCTTACCGGCAACGCGCTCAAGACCCCGGCCCGAGAGCAGGGAAGCCCCAACGCCGCGGAGGTGGAACGCGAGCTCCAAACGGCCCTCCGCGCCCATCCCGACAGTTTCGAGGCCAATCATCAACTTGGGGAGTTTTATCTTTCCGTGGGTGATTTGAAAACGGATATCCCCTATCTTGAAAAAGCGCAAAAGTTGAAGCCCGAAGACTACGCCAACGGATACGATCTCGCTGTTGCCTACCTCCAGACAAAAAACCCTGGCCCGGCGCGATCTTTATTGCAGGACATGCTCCGGCGGAAAGACACCGCCGAACTCCACAACCTGCTCGGGCAGGTCGACGAGGCTCTGGGCGATCCGATCTCTGCGCTCAAGGAATACCAGCTTGCCGTGCACATGGACCCCAACGAGAACAACCTCTTTGACTGGGGGAACGAACTGCTCCTGCACGAAACCATCGAACCTGCCATTGAAGTTTTCAAGCGCGGCGTCGCGCTTTATCCCAACTCTCAGCGGATGTACATCGGCTTGGGCATCGCCTATTACTCCCGCAGCCTTTACGACGGAGCGATCGAGGCGCTCTGCCACGCTTCGGACCTGAATCCCTCGGACCCGCGGCCCTACCTGTTTCTCGGCAAGATGTACAACGTTTCGGTGGGGAAGGCCGACGAGGTCGCGAAGCGAATGAAGAGGTTCATGGAAACGAACCCCGACAACGCGCTCGCTTATTACTATGATGCCCTTAGTTCCTGGAAAGGCACGCGTGGGAGTGGTCAAGGGGTGGACCTGGCGGAGATTGAGGCCCTGCTCCGGAAGTCGATCTCACTGGACCCGCGGTTGGCGGACGCGCATCTTCAGCTCGGGGTCCTTCTTCACGACCAGCACCGCGATCAAGAAGCTGTCCCGGAGTTTCAGGCAGCTATCCGGTTCAAACCTAATGACCCCGACGCCCATTACCGTTTGGCGCAGGCCTTCGTCCGCACCGGGGACAAGGAACGCGGCCAGGAAGAATTTCAGCTTTACGACAAGCTCCACAAGCAACAAGTCGACGAAATTGAAAAGCGCCGGCACGAGATCCAACAATTCGTCTTCACGCCGGGTGGACCCGCCAAGACCAACCCCTAATTCCGAATTTGGAGTCGTCTGTCAACCTGAGCCCCGACTTGTCGGGGCGATCCCGCTGCAGCGCGACTGCAGTTGTCTTTTGCGTTCCGCATCCAGTGACAAACTGCAGGGATGCTTCGCGGAGTTTACCCTGAGTGAAGCGAACGGGATCAGCATGACAGTACTCAGGCTCAGTGTCCGGCCCCGTTCGGGAAATGGACACCTCGCGAAGCCGTTCATGGAGATCAAGGGTTAGGAGACACGGGCTGTCCGGGCTGAGGAGGGATGACTGCGTTGGCTCCGGAAGGCCCCGGGCCCTGCATCATCGCTCTGAACTGGGAAGCGAAGCGGCCGTTCGGATCAGCATGAAGGTAGGCCTGCATCTCGGAGTAAGCTTTGTCGCGGGCGCCTGCCTGAAGGTAAGCGGCTGCCAGTTTCGCGTGCAGCTCCGCTGGCGGCGCCGAATTAATGGAAAGAACGCGCAACCATTCTTCCTCGGCCTTGCCGTATTGCCCCTCGCAGTAATGCGCCGTGGCGAGCTGGTCATACAACTGCCATGCTCGCGGCGACACCCGCAATCCTTGTTTAAGGATCTCTTCACTCTCGACAAACCTCTTCTGGCTGTTTAGAAGTCTGCCAAGCGATGCGAACGCGTCGGGAAACCCCGGATCGCATTGAATGGCATGACGTAAGTTGGCTGCCGCCGCGTCAGAATCACGGGCTGCGGTTTGAACCGCAGCCAGCCCCGTCAGCGCGCGGGCGTAACAAGGATACTCAGCGACGGCCTTCTCGAATTCCTTGCGCGCGACGTCCAGCCGGTTGGCGTGAAGGGCCTGGACCGCCTTTTTAAACGCCTTTCGGGCCCCTTTCGAGGCGCTCATATCAGTTAACGCCGGCAACGGTGAGGTGGTCTTCTGCCGCGGCGCGCGCGTCAGCACAATCCGTACCGTGCGCGGTCCGCCGCCGCCGTCCTTGAGGTCTAAGTAGCGTTGATCGGAATAGAACCCATCGGCGCTGACCGTCATTAAATAGGTCTTCCGGAAGAGAGTCGTAATTTCGAACCGCCCCTGCGAATCAGCGTGTAGCTCGGCGGAGCGAGGGCCGTCGCGCATTTCGAAAACAATCGTTACGCCGGAAGAAATGACGGCGTCTTCTTCGGTCACTACTTGTCCCGACACAGGAATCGTCACCTGCGCCTGCGCGGATCGGAGACTGAGGAATTCCAGCGCAATCAGCAGGACAAGTCCTCCGAGCGTGTGGGGAAGGCGCTTCTGGAGCCCTTGATGCATGGTCCCCTCGACAGCCACCCTGGCCTTCTGGTGTTGCTCGCCTCTAGCTCTAACTTACCACCGTACTCGCTGTCGTGCAAGGCAACTAGCACGTCACTGACGGCGAGCGGGGGACGTTAACTTGAATTTACTACCCTCGCCCCCTTGGGGGAGAGGGCTGGGGTGAGGGGGTTACGATCGACCTGGAACGGTTACTACGTAGCGACGCCTTGGCTCTTTACGCCGACCCGGGGATCGCCTACAATGGTGTCTTCCGGCCTTATCGAGGTGTTCTTTAGATTGCTATCCTCTATTCGCATATTACTGTTCCAGTGGAGGAAGGCGGGGAATTTGAAGATCACCGAGGTGAGAAGGCGCGTCGTCGAGTGGCATGGCGATGAGGGATCTCTTCCCGCTGTCCCATTCAAGGCGACCCGGCTCGGATGCCGGTAAGAGGAGGGAATTTCAACGGTCTATGAGCAAGGTGGCCATTGCGATCCAAAAGCTCACCAAGACGTTCTCAGTCGGGAAAATCCTCCAGACACTTCAAAAGAATCCCCCAAAGAAGGGGGGGACGGAGGTGTTGAAGGGGATCAGCCTGGAAGTCTTTCAAGGCGAGGCGCTGGGATTGCTGGGGCCGAACGGGGCGGGGAAGACTACGTTGCTGGAGATTCTCTCCACCCTTTTGCTTCCTACCGGCGGAGGGGCCACAATATGCGGTTACGACGTAGTGAGGGAAGCCGGGCAGGTCAGAAAGGTGGTTAGCTATTGTCCGTCAGCGTCAGAGAATTTCTATCCGCGCTTGACGGGAATGAGAAATATGGAGTTCTTTGCGCTACTGAATAATTTATCGCCTCGAGAAGCCAGGAGAAAAATCCAAACGGTATTGGACCTGGTGGAATTGGAGCCCGGCAACGACGTTCCTTTTCAACTCTACTCGGAAGGGATGAAGCATAGGCTGGCCCTGGCCAGAGCGCTTCTGACTGACCCTGAATTGTTGCTCCTGGATGAACCGACTCGGAGTCTTGACCCGGTGTTGCAAGGGGAGATTCGCAAGTTCCTGCGGGAACGGGTGGTGGCCAAGCTTGGCAAAACGGTGCTGCTGGTCACCCACAGCCTGCTGGAAGCCGAACAAGTGTGCGATCGGCTGGCAATTCTGCATCGCGGGCAGATCGTGAGAGTTGGAACGCCCGAGGAAATCAAGAAAGCCTCCGGCGGGGAGGACTTGACGGCGGCCTTCGAGAGGGCAGTGGGAGCAACCTCATGCCAGTAGCCTGGAAAGCTTGGGCCTTCTTCAAGCGCGACCTGATTACGGACCTCAGTTACAAGCTTTCCTTCGCCTTTCAGGTGGTGGATATCCTGGTGAGTATCGGAGCGTTTTATTTCCTGGCTCGGATTCTGGGCAAAGCCGCTTTTCGGGGCTACGAGCCCTTTCCCTTCATCCTGGTGGGAATGGCCGTCAACGGCTACATGACTACCTCTCTGGTCTGCTTCGCGCAGGCCATCCGGGGGAATCAGCCGCTGGGCACACTGAAGATGGTCCTGGTCACGCCGACCTCCCCGGTGGCGTTCGTGCTTTTTTCTTCGCTCTACCCGTTTGTGCGCGCTGCCCTCGATGCGGTGTTCTACCTGCTCGCCGGGACGATGTTTGGGCTGTCGCTTGCCCGGGTGAACCTTCTGGCCGTGCTGCTGATTTTCCTCTTATCGGTCGCTGCCTTCAGCAGCATCGGAATCCTTTCGGCGACCTTCACCCTGGTCTTTAAGCGGGGCGACCCCTTCTTATGGCTTTTCGGAGGCCTTTCCTGGCTGTTAGGAGGCGTGTTCTACCCGCTCGAGGTGCTGCCGCGTTTTCTTCAGCACGCAGGTCAGCTCCTGCCCATCACCCATGCCCTGGTGGGGATGCGGGCGGCGCTGCTGCGCAACGCCTCCATCCACGAGCTGCTTCCCCAGATCGGAGTGTTGGGGGTCTTCGCTCTGGTCGGTTTGCCACTAAGCCTGCTGGCCTTTCACTTGGGTGTCCGTTGGGCAAGGATCACCGGCACGCTCAGCCACTTCTGAGGAATCATGTCTCCCGAAGATGAACTGTGTTTGTTGCTGGCTCGCGCTCAGCTTTCACCCGAGGCGCGGGAGCGGACGCTGAGCTTGCTGGCGGGCCCGTTGCAGTGGCCTCTCGTCCTCGAACGCGCCCGGATATTCGAGGTCTTTCCCCTGCTCTATGCGAGTCTCCGCACGCTTGACTTTCCCGGCGTCCCCGACCCCGTCCGCTCAGAGTGGACGACCATTTTCCGATTCAACGCGATTCGAAACGAGCTTCTTGCCATCGAGTTGGCCAGGATCCTCCGCTTGCTCGCTGACGCCGCAGTCCCCGTCATGCCGCTGAAAGGCATCGGCCTGGCTGAGTCACTCTATGGCGACGCCGCCCTGCGTGCTTGTGCCGACCTCGACATTCTCGTTCCCACGAAAAACGTGGCCGAGGCTTTTCACCTCCTTTCGTCTTCAGGGTATGAACCCGAGCTCACCCAGCCGCGTCTCCTGGACCTTGTGGTGCGTTACGGCAAAGATTGCTTGCTGATGACGCGACAGGACCACATGTGCGCCTATGCGCTGGAACTCCACTGCGGGCTGGTGTGGGGAGGCCCACTCGAGCGTGAGTTGCTCCAGGAAATCTGGTCCGATGCGGCTCGCAAGAGCTTTTACGGCGTCCCCACCTTTGCTTTAAGCGCGGAGTGGGAGTTCCTATACTTAGCGGTGCATGCAATCCGGCACGGCGGGCCTTCTCTCAAATGGCTCATCGATCTTGACCGGTTATGTTCCTGCGGCGCCATCGACTGGAAAAAGGCGGTCGAGAAAGCGAAGTGGCTGGGCTGGGAGAAGGCCGTTCGATCCAGCCTCGCGGCTTGTGCCGCTCTTTTCGATACACCCATCAACCCCGCCTTTGGTTTGAAAGCGCCGCGCGGCTCCGGCGCCCCGCGTCCTGTCGGATTCCCAAGCGTCTCCGAAATCCTCTTCTCCCTTCGGTTGCTCAAAACGCCTTCGCGAAGGCTGCACTATCTCGCCATCCACCTCTTCATTCCAACGCAGACCGATTGCGAATTCCTTCCTCTCCCTGACTCGCTCTTTTTCCTTTATTACGCCTTGCGGCCTTTGCGCGTCGTCGGCCAGACCGCATGGTGGTTCGGTGAAGCCGGCATAAAAAGCTTCTGGCGCGCGCTTCGCCGGCGCGCCGCAAACTCCGAATAGCCCCGAATTCACAGATTGATACTACTTTCGGGTCTGTCTGATCTGATGTGGACGGGATTTCCATTTGCCCCACGGATCTCGCTTTCTTTAAAGCGTTCTGCGCCAGCGAACCAAGTTCCCATGTGTTTTCAAGGGGTTAGAAGAATGCTGAGGGGGATGGGCACAAGCGTACGAGTGTGGCATTTTGACACACTCGGCGGTTCGCCCGCCTAATGATACGCTACATAAGTAGCCGAGCTTAGCCAAGCGCAAAAGACAACTGCAGACCCGCCGCGGCGGGTTCGCCCCGACAAGTCGGGGCTCAGGATAACAGACGAGTCCAAATTAAACCCGGGTTGGACGCGCCCTGAGAGGGTCGCACTCAGCATGTGCCTCTGTGTCTCTGGGGTGAGAAGTTTGTTTAATAATCGATGATCCGGCTGAGGGGAGCGTCCTGGGGTTGCCGCACGGCGGCGATCTGCACCAGGGTGGGCTTGGCGCGGGAAGCATTCTTGAGGATCATGTTGGCGGAAAGAAGTCCGGTGCGGGCGAAGGATTTTTCGCAGTCCTGCGAGGATGGGCCGCGCATGTTGCCTTCCATGTAGGCCAGGCCGGGGCAGCGCGTGCAGGAACCCACGTGCGTACACGTGGAGCAGGACGGCAGGTCACGGGCGTGGATGGAGCGCACTTCGTTCATTTGCGGCGAGTGCCGCCAGATCTCCAGGAACTTCTGCTTGCGCACGTTGCCGGTGGGCAGCGGAAACTGCACGCAGGGATAAACGTCCGCGTAGGGAGAAATGTAGCAGGCCGTATGGCCGGCGCTGCACGGGAGTCCGTCGAGCACATCGTCATTCACGGCCGGGGGAGGCGCGCAGAACTCCTCCACGTTGCCCACCAAGTCGCCATTGCGAAAGGCCTGCCGCAAGTCGTCGCCGCCGATTCCCAGAGGCAGGATGGAGCGGTCCCCGTCCATCTTGGGTGTGATGGTTGGGTCGATGGTGTACTCGGCCCCCAGTTCCTTAGCCAGCGCCTTGACGCCCGCGTAGTCGTTCAGGTTCGAGCGCATGAGCACGTTGGCGATGATCGTCTTCATCCCGCGCTCACGGAGCAAGCGCATTCCGGCAATCGAGCGCATCAGCGAGCCGGGCAGCTTGGTGATGGCGTCGTGGACCTCCGGCCGGTGCGAGTAGATGCTGACTTGCACCGCCTGCACTCCCAGCTCGCGCAGGCGGTCCGCCTCTTTCTCGCGGATCATGAAGGCGTTGGTTTTGACCTTGACGCAGAAGAGCAGGGAGCGGGCGTATTCCAGGATGCGGAAGAAGTCCATGCGCATCAGCACTTCGCCGCCGCTCAAGCAGAGGAAGAAAACGCCGGCCTCGGCAAGTTGGTCGAGTACGTCCATGATCTCCGCCGCGGTCATCTCACCGTGATCGTCGTGGTCCAGGTAGCAGTGGACGCAGCGCTCGTTGCAGCGGTACGTCACATCGAGCTGGACGCTCAGAGGCACGCCCGCCTTCAGCGCTCGTTCGTTCATCTCCTCCATTAGTGTGGCCATAAAATCCGCGCTGCACGAAAAAGGAATCAAGAAGCAAGAATCAAGAAGCAAGAATCAAGAACCAAGAATCAAGAAGCAAGAAGAAAGAATCAGACGGAAGCCGCGATGGCTCGCGAATAACCTTTCAGTAAGCGTCCGACCTCGTTCAGCAGCTCCATCAGCTCTCCCGTGCTTCCGTAACCGAGATCCTGTGACAAGATCAGGTAGTAACGGCTCTCCTCAAGGGAGCCTTCCGCAATATTCATGAACCGTGCCTTGTCCGCCTTGCCGCGTTTCGCAAACCCCTCTGCGATGTTGGCGGCAATGGAGATAGCGGCCCTCCTCATTTGGCTCGTCAACCCGTAAATCTCCCGGCCCGGGAAGCGTGCGGTCGCTTTGTAGACTGCCAGGACGAAGGCATGGGCCCTCTGCCAGACCAGTAAATCTCGAAATGTCTTAGCTGGTTGCCGTTCGAACATTGTTGTTCCGCGCTTCCTTCCCAGAATCAAGAAGCAAGAATCAAGAAGCAAGAATCAAGAAGCAAGAATCAAGAAGCAAGAATCAAGAAGCAAGAATCAAGAAGCAAGAATCAAGAAGCAAGAATCAAGAAGCAAGAATCAAGAAGCAAGAATCAAGAAGCAA